>NZ_JBEZCG010000005.1:422772-518415 GCF_040647455.1 Streptomyces sp. NPDC041068 | reverse complement strand
CCCTCTCGGGCTTTCCTCCGGGCGCTTCCCTTCGGTGTTTCTTTTATTCTTGCGTTTCCGACTCTATCAGACTCTTTCGTGTCCGATTTCCTCGGTGCCTTTCCGGTTCCCGCTCCGGCCTTTCGGCCTTCGCGTTTCCCTTTCCGGCGGTTCCGACTCTATCAGATCCTTTCGGGCCTGATTCCCGGTCAGCGGGAGTTGTCTTCGCGGCTGTTGGGCCGTTCCGACGAGTGAGACTTTAGCGGAATCTTGGCTCCCGACCTAATCGGGGGCGCTCTTTCGAACGCCGATTCCTCATTTCGCAAATACGCATGAAAACGGAACGAAGGCGGGCTCCACGAGGGAACACGACGTCGATCGTTTGAATGGTTGTTGCGGAATGGCTGTCCGGGGACCGACCAAGTGGTGACTGGTCGACGCTCACGTCGGACAACTCGGAGAACACTACGTTCTGCCTCGGGGAGTGTCAACTCCCGACCATGAGGGCCTCCTGAGGGCTACCCTGGGAGACGTGACTACACGTGCGTACGCCCAGCTGTGGTGGGCCGCCTGACGGCGGCCGTACTTACGCATGTACCCAACGGCCGCCGCCTCGGCGGCCGTTCGTGTTTCTCCCCCTGGAGGACCTGGACCCGGCCGCCGGGACGGCGGTCCTGACCAGGAGGCGGAGAGATGACGAGGATCTTCAGCGGGATCAAGCCGACGGGGCACCTGACCCTGGGGAACTACCTGGGAGCCGTCCGGCGGTGGGCCGAGGTCGACCAGCACCGGGCCGACTCGCTCTTCAGCATCGTCGACCTGCACGCCCTCACCGTGGACCACGATCCCGGGCGGGTGCGTCGGCTCAGTAGGCAGGCGGCGACGCTGCTGCTCGCCTCGGGGATCGATCCCGAGCAGGCCACCGTCTTCGTCCAGAGCCATGTGGACGAGCACGCCCGGCTCTCGTATCTGCTGGAGTGCGTCGCGACGGACGGCGAGATGCGGCGGATGATCCAGTACAAGGAGAAGTCCGTGCTCGAGCGGGCGCGGGGCGGGAGTGTGCGCCTGTCGTTGCTCACCTATCCCGTGCTGATGGCGGCGGACATCCTGGCGTACGGGGCCGACGAGGTGCCGGTCGGGGAGGACCAGACCCAGCACGTCGAGCTGACGCGGGACCTGGCGGTGCGGTTCAACCAGCGGTACGGGCAGACGTTCGTGGTGCCGCGGGCCACGCCGCCCAAGGTGGCGGCGCGGGTCATGGACCTGCAGGACCCGACGTCGAAGATGGGCAAGTCCCACGATGCCGGGGCCGGGATCGTCTATCTGCTGGACGAGCCGGAGGTGATCCGCAAGAAGATCCTGCGGGCCGTCACGGACAGCGGCAGCGATGTCGCCTACGACCGGGAGGCGAAGCCGGGGGTCTCGAATCTGCTGGAGATCCTTGCGGCTTGCCAGGGTGGGAACCCCGAGGCTCTGAGCGGTGTATACGAGTCGTACGGCGCACTGAAGAAGGACACCGCCGAGGCCGTGGTGGAGCTCCTCAGGCCTGTGCAGGAGAGGCACAAGGAGTTGGTGGCTGATCCCTCTTATATGGAGGAGGTGTTGCGGCGGGGAGCGGAGCGGGCCAGGGGGATGGCCAAGCCGACGGTGGACGGCGCCTATCGGGCGATCGGGCTGCTGCCGCCGGTGAGCGAGGCCCGGTAGTCAGGGACGGATGTCCATGACGGACGGATGTCCATGTACGTGAGCTGGTGGTTCAGGCGGGGCCTTGGGCAGCCCCGCCCGCACCAGGGGCTTCGGTGGGTGTCAGCTGTTGTTGCCTGAGGCCAGTTCGCGGCTGCGGTCGCGGGCTGCTTCCAGGGCGGCGATGAGGGCTGCGCGCACGCCGTGGTTCTCCAGCTCGCGGATCGCGTTGATCGTCGTGCCCGCGGGGGACGTGACGTTCTCGCGGAGCTTCACCGGGTGTTCGCCGCTGTCGCGGAGCATGACGGAGGCGCCGATCGCGGCCTGGACGATCAGGTCGTGGGCCTTGTCGCGAGGGAGGCCGAGCAGGATGCCCGCGTCGGTCATGGCCTCGACCAGGAAGTAGAAGTACGCGGGGCCGGAGCCGGACAGGGCCGTGCAGGCGTCCTGCTGTGTCTCGGGGACGCGGAGGGTCTTGCCCACGGCGCCGAAGATGTCCTCGGCATGGGACAGCGCGGCGGCGGAGGCGTGGCTGCCGGCCGAGATCACGGACATGCCCTCGTCCACGAGGACGGGTGTGTTCGGCATGACGCGGACGACCGGGGTGTTCTCGGCCAGGCGCTCTTCGATGAAGGAGGTGGTGATGCCCGCGGCGGCGCTGATGACCAGGCGGTCGGGGGTGACGTGCGGGGCGAGTTCGTCGAGCAGCTTGGTCATGTCCTGCGGCTTGCAGGCGAGGATCAGGGTGTCGGCCTGCTTGGCGGCGTCGGCGTTGCTGACGGGGGTGACGCCGTAGCGGGTGCGGAGTTCGTCGGCGCGCTCCTGGCGGCGGGTGGTGACCAGGAGGTCGGCGGGTGCCCAGCCGCCGCGGATCATGCCGCTGAGCAGGGCTTCACCGATCTTTCCGGTGCCGAGGACTGCGACTTTCTGGCTCGTCTTGCTGCTCATGCGCGGGGCCTCCGGGGGTGCGTCGTTCGGGGGCCATCCTCGCACTGGGGGGTCGGGGGCAGCGGGGCTGTCCGGTGGGCGGACCTCCGCTTGTGGGGTGCGGCGGCCGCTCATGCGGTGCGGCGGCGCAGGGTGGCCGCGCCCAGGCAGAGGACCAGCAGGGCGCAGGCCGCGACGATGACGGCGTCGCGTACGAAGTCGCCGGTGACGTCGGGGTGGCGGAGGACTTCGTTCATGCCGTCGACGGCGTACGACATGGGGAGGACGTTGGAGATCCATTCGAGGACCGGCTGCATGCTGGAGCGCGCCGCGAACAGGCCGCAGAGGAGGAGCTGGGGGAAGATCACCGCCGGCATGAACTGGACGGCCTGGAACTCGGAGGCGGCGAAGGCCGAGACGAAGAGGCCGAGCGCGGTGCCGAGCAGGGCGTCGAGCAGGGCGACCAGGAGGAGGAGCCAGGCGGATCCCGTGACGTCCAGGCCGAGGACCCACAGCGCGAGGCCGGTGGCGAGGGCGGACTGGACGACGGCGAGGGCGCCGAAGGCGAGGGCGTAGCCGGCGATGAGGTCGCCCTTGGCGAGGGGCATGGCGAGGAGGCGTTCGAGGGTGCCGGAGGTGCGTTCGCGGAGGGTGGCGATCGAGGTCACCAGGAACATCGTGATGAGCGGGAAGATCCCGAGGAGCGAGGCGCCGATGGAGTCGAAGGTCCGCGGGCTGCCGTCGAACACGTAGCGCAGGAGGAGCAGCATCACGCAGGGCACGAGGATCATCAGCGCGATGGACCGCGGATCGTGCCGAAGCTGACGCAGCACTCGGGCAGCGGTGGCAAAGGTGCGGTAGGCGTTCATCGGGGGCTCCGGTTCAGCTGGGGCACGTTGTCGTCGAGGGGGCCCCTTCACCGGGGGCTCCTGGTCGGTGGGGCCGGGCGGCCGGGGCGGGCGGGCAGTTCGGCAGGACGGCGGTGAGGAGAGGGATCGTCGTCATCGTGGGGGCGCCTTCGTCGAGGGGCCCGGGGTCGCGGCGGTCGGTGGTTCGGTTGTCGCTGTTGCCTTGTCCACCAAGTGCAGGAACGCCTCTTCGACCGTGGGTGTGTTCGTGTGGGTGCGGAGGGAGTCCGGGGTGTCGTCCGCCAGGAGTTCGCCCTCTCGCATCAGGAGGAGGCGGTGGCAGCGTTCCGCTTCGTCCATGACGTGGGAGGAGACGAGGATCGTGGTGCCGCGGTCCGTGGCGATGGCGTGGAAGAGGTTCCACAGGTCGCGGCGGAGTACGGGGTCGAGGCCCACGGTGGGCTCGTCGAGGACGAGGAGTTCGGGGGTGCCCAGGAGCGCGACCCCGAGGGAGACGCGGCTGCGCTGGCCGCCGGAGAGGTTGCCCGCCAGGGCGTCGGCGTGCGAGGTGAGGTCGACGTCGTCGAGGACGCGGGTGACGTCGGCGTGGCGGCGTTCGGCGGCGGGGCCGCGGCCCGGGTCGAGGACGGCCGCGAAGTAGTCGAGGTTCTGGCGGACCGTCAGGTCGTCGTAGACGGACGGGTCCTGGGTGACGTACCCGATGCGGGAGCGCAGGGCCGGGGCGCCCGCGGGGTGGTCGAGGACCCGCAGGGTTCCCGTGACCTTGGCCTGGGTGCCGACGATCGAGCGCATGAGCGTGGACTTGCCGCAGCCGGAGGGGCCGAGGAGCCCGGTGATCTGCCCTCGGGGGACGGTGAAGTCGAGGCCGCGCAGGACGGGGCGGGGGCCCCGGACGACGGTCAGGCCCTCGGCCAGAACGGCCGGGCCTCGATTATTCATCATGTGATGAATAATCCTCCCGGGGTGCGGACCCGTCAAGGCACCGCGCGTTCAGGGGGCGCGGGAGTGGAGCGGGCCGCGGGGCGCGCCCCCGCGCTTCCGGTGCGGGAGTGACAGGGCTTCCGGCCTCCTGCGCGATCAACTGCCTTACGCGACAATGGGTTTCAGTGCCGGGCCCTCCCCCGCCCCGACACTCCTCCCCCACGCATCTCCCGATCGCCCGTGCTCACGTACGCGTTCACCACCGGAGGTGCCCCTTGCCCATCCGCCCTGCCCGCACCGCGCGCGCCGATCTCGTCGCCTCTCTCGTCGTCTTCCTCGTCGCCCTCCCCCTCTGTCTCGGCGTCGCCGTGGCGTCCGGCGTGCCCGCCGAGCTCGGCCTCGTGACCGGCATCGTCGGCGGGCTCGTCGTCGGCGTGCTGCCGGGCAGCAGCCTGCAGGTCAGCGGGCCCGCCGCCGGTCTCACGGTCCTTGTGTACGAGGCGGTGCGCGCGTACGGGCTCGCCACGCTCGGCGTCCTCGTGCTCGCCGCGGGGCTGCTGCAGATCGGGGTGGGGGCGCTGCGGCTCGGGCGCTGGTTCCGTGCCGTGTCCGTCGCCGTGGTGCAGGGCATGCTCGCCGGTATCGGGCTCGTGCTGATCGCCGGGCAGCTCTACGTGATGGGTGATGTCGCCGCTCCGGCCGGCGCGGGCGGGAAGATCGCCGGGTTCGTCGGTCTCGCCGGAGCCGCCGAGCCCGTCGCGTTCGCCGTCGGTGCAGGAACGGTCCTGGTGCTCGTCCTGTGGCCGCGCTGGCGGGCGGCCTCGCGGATTCTGCCCGCGCCCCTGGTCGCGGTCGCGCTGGCCGCGGCGGTCACGGCCCTGCTGCGGCTGCCCGTGCGCAGGATCGAGGTGCACGGACTGCTGGACGCCGTACGGCCGCCGGGCGCGGGCGAGTTCGGGCGCCTCACGGAAGTGGCCATGGTCGGGACCGTGCTCGCGTTCGCGCTGATCGCGTCCGCCGAGTCGCTGTTCAGTGCCGCGGCGGTGGACCGGCTGCACCAGGGGCGGCGTACGGACTACGACAAGGAGCTGATCGCGCAAGGCACGGGGAACGTCGTCTGCGGAGCCCTCGGCGCACTGCCGATGACCGCCGTGATCGTGCGCAGCGCGGCGAACGTACGGGCCGGGGCGCGGACCAAGGCCTCCCGGGTCCTGCACGGCGTATGGCTGCTGCTCTTCGCGGCCGCGCTGCCCGCCGCGCTCGCGCTGATCCCGGTGGCGGCGCTGGCCGGACTGCTCGTGCACGCGGGGTGCAAGCTCATTCCCGTACGCGAGGTGGTGCCGTTGTGGCGTGAGCATCGCGGTGAGGCCGTGGTGCTCGGGGTGACGGCCGTGGCGATCGTGCTGACCAACCTCTTCGAGGGAGTGCTGATCGGGCTCGCGCTCGCCGTCGGCAAGACCGCGTGGGACATCAGCCATGTCCACGTGGAGACCGAGGACCGGGGCGCCGCCGGTCTCGTCGTCCGCGTGGTCGGCAACGCCACGTTCCTGCGTCTGCCCAAACTGCTCGACGCCCTGGAGGCACTGCCGGTCGACCGGCAGGCACGGCTCGACCTCGCGGGGCTGCGGCACGTCGACCACGCGTGCGCGGCGGCGCTCGAAGCGTGGGCGCAGCGGCGGGGGCCGCGGCCGGCGGGCGGGGTTCAGGCGGGGCGAGTCGCGACCAGCAGGTCCACGACGTAGCTCTCCTCGACCACCGCGTCCGGGAAGACCTTGAGCAGCTCCCCGCGCTCCTCGGCGAGGAAGGCCGCCGTGCGCTCGTCGCCGAGGACCAGGAACGCCGAGTGCGTGCCGAGGTTGGCGAGGTGGGTGTCCAGGGGGACGCTGCGGCTCCAGCGGAGGCGGTCGCTGCGGAAGTCGAGGGCGGTCGTCAGCTTGCTGGTGCGGTCGGCGGTGTGGCGGGCGTCGTCGTCCATGCCGAGGAAACGGGCGACGCGCTCGGTCTGGGCGTCGAACCACGGCGTCTCGTTGTCCGGGATGTTCCACCACAGGGCGAGGGCGCCGCCGGGGCGCAGCACGCGCAGGACTTCGGGCACCGAGCGCTCCTGGTCGGTCCAGTGCCAGGCCTGTGCGTACGTGATGAAGTCGGCCGACGCGTCGGCGAGCGGCAGCGCGTTGCCGTCGCCGCGCACGACGGGGATGTGCGGCAGCGTGCGGCGGAACTGCTCCGCCATGCCGTCGCCCGGCTCGACGGCGAGGACGTCCGCGCCCCGGTCGGACAGGAGGGCGGTGGCGATACCGGTGCCCGCGCCCACGTCCACCACGCGCGCGCCGGCGAGGGGGTTGCCCGCGAGGCGCTCGACGGCGTCGAAGAGGGCGGGCGGGTAGGAGGGGCGGTACGCCGCGTATCTGGCGGCGGCCGCGTTGAAGGAGTGGGCGCGGGACGGGGCAGACGTCATGCGGTCATCGTGACGCCGGGGCACCGGTCCGCGAAAGCCCGCGTCGGTGACAGCCCGCGTCGGTGAAAACCTGCGTCAGCGAAAGCCCATGGCGGTGACAGCCCATGGCGGTGACAGCCCATGGCGGTGACAGCCCGCTTCAGCGCTTGCGCTTCTTCTTGGACGGGTTGCCCGTGCGGCGTGCCGTGCGCTTCGCGTACTGCTCGCGCGCCGTCTCGTACTCCTTGCGGTGCAGTTCCTCGCCCGGGGCCTCCGTCAGACAGCGGAAGAAGTAGGCGAGGAGGCTGCCGATGAAGCCGATCGTCATCAGGCCGCGCATCGAGGCCTGCGACGCCGGGTCGTGGCGGCGGGTGAACCCCTCCCAGGTGCGGCGGAAGGCGAGGGCGCTGCAGATCGCGAACATCACGACGACGAGGAGGTTCACGAACTTACCGACGTCCGCGATGGCCAGGCCCTCGTAGGCGAAGCGGAGCACGAAGCAGCCCGCGGCCGCCGCGAGCAGCGAGCCCGCGGCGACTCCGGCACGGCGCGCGCCGTACCCGCCGTCGTGGGCGACCCAGGTCGTCCCGAAGAAGCGGATGGGCTCGGGCTGCGGGCCGGGGGCGGCGCCGGTGGGGCTGGTGGGACTGGTGGCTGCTTCGGTGCCGGTGGGGCCCGCGGTGGCTTCGGTGCCCGTGGGGCCTGCGGAACCGGTGGGGCCTGGGGTGCCGGATTCTTCGCTCACCGTTTGATTATCGCCTGCCGGGGTGGACGGGCCGCCGTCCCCGGGGCCGGGGCACGCCCTATTCGTCCCCCGCCTTGCCAGGCCGCACCGCCCGGCCGCTAGTTTGGGTGACGCAAGGCGTAACCGGGGCACTGATGCGCAACCGGAGAACACGGGGGAGGTTGGTGCGGATGTCGCTCCGCGGAGGAGACCCGGAGGAGATCGGCGGCTATCCGCTGGAGGCACGCCTCGGTTCGGGCGGCATGGGCACGGTCTTCCTCGCGCGTACGGCGTCGGGCCGCCCCGTCGCGATCAAGCTGATCCACCAGCAGTTCGCGGACGACGAGGAGTTCCGGATCCGCTTCCGGCAGGAGGTGGCCGCGGCCCGGCGGGTCAGCGGCGCCTTCACCGCGGCCGTGATCGACGCCGACCCGGAGGCCGAGCACCCCTGGATGGCCACGGCGTTCATCGAGGGCCACACGCTGGCGCAGCGCATCGCCAAGCAGGGCCCGATCGACGGCGCCGAGCTGCGCACGCTGGCCATCGGTCTCACGGAGGCGCTGCGCGACATCCACCGCGCGGGCGTCGTGCACCGGGACCTCAAGCCGTCGAACGTGGTCCTCTCCCCCGAGGGCCCGCGGGTCATCGACTTCGGCATCTCGCGGGCCGCGGACCAACAGACGCTGACGATGACGGGGCGGGTGATCGGCACGCCGCCGTTCATGTCGCCGGAGCAGCTGCAGACGCCGCGCGGGGTCGGGCCGCGCTCCGACGTCTTCTCGCTGGCCACCCTGCTGGTGTACGCGGCGACGGGGCAGGGCCCCTTCGACGCGGACAGCCCGTACATGACGGCGTATCAAGTGGTGCACGAGGCGCCGTCGTTGGGCTCGGTCCCGGACGCCCTGCGCCGGGTGGTCGAGCCGTGTCTCTCGAAGGACCCCGAGGACAGGCCCACGGCGGACGAGCTCCTCGTACGACTGCGGGACCTGCCGTCCGACCTGGGCGGCGCGGGCCCGGCCGTGCCGGCGCGCAGCACGCGCGAGACGGACACACAGCACCATCTGTCGGCGGACGACACCCCGGCACCGAACGCACAGAGCGCACCGAACGCACAGAGCGCCTCACCCTCGCCTTCGCCCTCACCCGAGCTCGCCGAGCACGACACCGGCACCTTCATGAGCCGTCATCTGCGCCGCCGTCGGCGTCCGGTGCTCGCGGCCGTGGCCGCCGTGGTCGCGATCGCGGGCGGAGTCGCGCTGATGAACACCGGCTCGTCCGACGGCGGTTCCGGCGACAAGGGCGACAAGGGCGACAACGTCGCGGCGACCGGCGCGCCGCTGCCCCACGGATTCGAGCCGTGGAAGAAGTCGGTGCTCGGCGGCCGCGAGGACATCCCGGACGAGCTGCGCTGTCTGTCCCGCGGCGACGCGCTCTACTGCGGGGGCGGCGGGGTCGTCGCGGCCAGGCTGCGTGCCTCCGACGGCTCCCGCGTCTGGACGGAGAACAGCCCCGGCGTCCCGGTCCAGGGCATGCACCTGGTGGGCGCGACCGACGACACGGTGCTCGGCTACCGCTTCGCGGCCGAGGACGCGCCGGGCGACCCGGCCACCGAAGTCGTCGCGATCGACGCGGACAAGGGCAAGGAACTGTGGTCGGTGCCGTCCGGCGCCCAGTCGACGGCCGTGACCGGGCAGACGCAGGACGCCGTCGTCGTGAACTCCACCGTCGTGACGGTCGACGCGTCGAACACCCGCTTCGAGGGACGCCAGGCGCACAGCGGCAAGGTGCTCTGGCGGCAGCCGTTCCCCGCGGGCACGCAGTGCTCCCCGGTCCCCTCCGGCCCCCGGCTGTACGCGATGTGCGCGCCGAACGCCGAGGTGTCGGCGAGCTCGGTGCGCCACCCCACCCTGCACGTGGTCGACCTCGCCTCCGGGAGCCTCGGCAAGGCCATCGCTCTCAAGGGCCCCGCCCAGCCGGTCGGCACCGCCGGCGACAGCCTCGTACTCCTGCACCGGAACGAGCAGAGCCTCGCGACGGTCGGCTACGACGGGGTGATGCGGGTGGACCGGGACTCGCACGAGGTCACGCACTCCCGGCTGCCGAAGACGTACGCGGGGACGCCGGGGATGGCGGACGGCACCGTCTTCGTGAGCGGGCAGACCGGGCTCGTCACGGCCTTCGACCCTGCGACGGGACGGAAGAAGTGGTCCCGGCAGACGGGCGTCGAGGGCGCCTCCGGGCCGGTTGCCGGGGACGGCGACGGCGCTCTGTACTTCAGCTCGGCCAGCGGCCGGGTCGTCGCGCTCTCCTCGCGCGGGGGCAAGCCGCTGTGGACGACGAACCCGCGGGCCGACGGCCTCGCGGGCGAGACGAACGCCAGCGCCCGGGTGGCCGTCGTGGGGCGCATGGTGGTCGTGACGGCCGCCAAGAACACCGTGTTCGCCTTCGACGCGACGAAGCCGCCGAAGTCCGGCTGACGGAGCCGAGCCGGACCGCGGCGGCCACATGGTCGGACGCGTCAGCAGCGCGGCGCCACGTACCCGTCGCTGCCCGTGCGGACGTACGTGTCCGAGACGTACCGGCCGCTGCCGATGCGGTCCCACAGCTTCGATGTGCCCGTCGGGCCCGTGACCGTCTCGCCCGGCTTCTGGCAGGCGATGGTGACCCGGGTGCCCGCGCGCAGGCGGCCGACCTTGCCGTACGACGTGCCGGGGCCCGAGCGGACGTTGACGTCCGCGACGATCGCGTAGGTCTTGGCGGCCATGGCCCCGACGGCCCCTGTCGCCTCTGCCGCTTCCTCGGCCGCTATGACGTTCTCGCTCACCGTGCTCTCCCCCCGTAACGGGCGGCGCGGGCCGCCCTTGGCATGTTCCTCACACCAAGGACGCGCCCGCGCCGCACAAAGGTTCCCGTGAACCTTCCGGGTTCGGCCCGGCCGGACCTTCCGGGGTTCGGCCCGGCTGAACCTTCCGGAGTTCAGCCCAGCTTCGACACGTCCCGGACCGCGCCCTTGTCCGCGCTCGTCGCCATCGCGGCGTACGCGCGCAGGGCCGCGGAGACCTTCCGCTCGCGCTCCTTGGGGGCGTACACGCCACCGAGGGACTCGCGGCGGCCGGCCAGTTCCTCGTCGGACACGAGGAGTTCGATCGAGCGGTTCGGGATGTCGATGCGGATCCGGTCGCCGTCCTCGACCAGCGCGATCGTGCCGCCGGACGCCGCCTCGGGCGAGGCGTGGCCGATCGAGAGGCCGGAGGTGCCGCCGGAGAAGCGGCCGTCGGTGACCAGGGCGCAGGTCTTGCCGAGGCCGCGGCCCTTCAGGAAGGAGGTCGGGTAGAGCATCTCCTGCATGCCCGGACCGCCCTTGGGGCCTTCGTAGCGGATGACGACCACGTTGCCCGCCTTCACGACCTTGTTGAGGATCTTCTCGACGGCCTCTTCCTGCGAGTCGCAGACGACCGCGGGGCCCTCGAAGGTCCAGATCGACTCGTCGACGCCCGCGGTCTTCACGACGCAGCCGTCCACCGCGATGTTGCCCTTGAGGACGCCCAGACCGCCGTCCTTGGAGTAGGCGTGGGCGACGTCGCGGATGCAGCCGTTGGCGGCGTCCGTGTCGAGGGTGTCCCAGCGCTCGGACTGCGAGAAGGCCTCGGCGGAGCGCTTGCAGCCGGGCGCCGCGTGCCACAGCTCAAGGGCCTCGGCGGACGCGGAGCCGGAGCGGATGTCCCAGGTGTCCAGCCACTCCTTGATGGAGGGCGAGTGGACGGTGTGCACGTCCTCGTTCAGCAGCCCGCCGCGGTACAGCTCGCCGAGGAGCGCGGGGATGCCGCCGGCGCGGTGCACGTCCTCCATGTAGTACGTCGTGGTGGGCGCGGCGTTCGGGGCGACCTTGGCCAGGCACGGGACGCGGCGCGAGACGGCGTCGATGTCGGTCAGGTCGTACCCGACCTCGGCCTCGCGGGCAGCGGCGAGCAGGTGCAGGATCGTGTTCGTCGAGCCGCCCATGGCGATGTCGAGCGCCATGGCGTTCTCGAACGCGGCGTGCGTGGCGATGCTGCGCGGCAGTACCGAGGCGTCGTCGCCGTCGTAGTACCGCCTGGTGATGTCGACGACCGTCTGCCCCGCCTTCTCGTACAGCGCCCTGCGGGCGGTGTGCGTGGCGAGCACCGAGCCGTTGCCCGGCAGGGAGAGGCCGATGGCCTCGGTCAGGCAGTTCATCGAGTTGGCGGTGAACATGCCGGAACAGGAGCCGCAGGTCGGGCAGGCGTTCTCCTCGATACGGAGGATGTCCTCGTCCGAGATGTTCTCGTTCACGGCGTCGCTGATCGCGTTGACCAGGTCGAGCTTGCGGACCGTGCCGTCGACGAGCGTGGCCTTGCCTGCCTCCATCGGGCCGCCGGAGACGAAGACCGTCGGGATGTTGAGGCGCAGGGCCGCCATCAGCATGCCGGGGGTGATCTTGTCGCAGTTGGAGATGCAGATCAGGGCGTCGGCGCAGTGGGCCTCGACCATGTACTCGACCGAGTCGGCGATCAGGTCGCGCGAGGGCAGGGAGTACAGCATGCCGCCGTGGCCCATCGCGATGCCGTCGTCCACGGCGATCGTGTTGAACTCGCGCGGGATGCCGCCGGCCTCGCTGATCGCCTCGGAGACGATGCGGCCGACGGGGGCGAGGTGGGTGTGGCCCGGCACGAACTCCGTGAAGGAGTTGGCGACGGCGATGATCGGCTTCCGCCCGATGTCGGCCCCGGGTACACCGGAGGCACGCATAAGGGCGCGGGCGCCCGCCATGTTGCGGCCGTGGGTGACGGTACGGGACCTCAGCTCGGGCATCGTCGCTCGCTCCTTCAGGGGTCCCGGTCGGGACCTTCGAGGCAGATATGACTCGGTGCCGAGCGTACGCCGCCGCTCCACGATCTGGACAGGCCGTCCGGATGCCGGGACGGCAGTCTCGCTGAGCGACCGACCCGCCGCGGGGCTGCGCTCACGCCACAGAGCTCCGCTCACGTCGCAGAGCCCACTCATGTCGCAGGGCCCGCTCACGTCGCAGGGCCCGCTCACGTCGCAGGGCCCGCTCACGCCCCGGTCAGATGCCCCTGCACCACCGGAGCCACCCGCGCCACGATCCGCTCCAGGTCCGCCGACGCCAGCGGCTCGACCTTGATCACGTATCGCAGCATGGCGATCCCCACCAGCTGCGCGGCGGCGAGCTCGGCCCGCAGCTCCGCGTCCGGCAGCTCCAGACGGCGCGCGATCCGGCCCAGGAGCTGGGCGGCGATGAGACGGCGGAAGACCGAAGCGGCGGTTTCGTTGTTCACGGCGGAGCGCACGATGGCGAGCAGCGGGGCGCGCGTCGCGGGGTTCTCCCAGACGCCGAGGATGAACCGGGTCAGGCGCTCGCCGACGCCGTCGAGCGGGCCCTCCTCGACCGCCGCGGGCGCCTGGAGCGCGGGCGCGAAGGCGACCGTGACGGCCGCCTCGAAGACCTGCTCCTTGGTGCCGAAGTAGTGGTGCACGAGGGCGGAGTCCACGCCTGCGGCCTTGGCGATGCCGCGCACGGACGTCTTCTCGTATCCCCGTTCGGAGAACTCCTCGCGGGCCGCCTGCAGGATCCGGTCGCGCGTCGCGGGTCCGGTCTCCGACTGCGTACGAGAAGGGCGTCCCCGGCGGCGCGGGGCGGTGGCTCCCGACGGCGCGCCCGGGGTCATGAGCGGGACGCCTCGTTCATGAGCGGGGCACCCGCACCGCCGACGCCAGGTGCAGCCGCGTGAAGGCGAGCGCCTCCGCGAGGTCGGCCTCGCGTTCGGCGCTGGACATCGCGCGCCGCGTGTTGACCTCGATGACGACGTGCCCGTCGAAGCCGGTGGTCGCCAGGCGCTCCAGGAGCTCGGCGCACGGCTGCGTGCCGCGGCCGGGGACCAGGTGCTCGTCCTTGGCCGAGCCCTTGCCGTCGGCGAGGTGGACGTGGCCGAGGCGGTCGCCCATGCGGTCGACCATGTCCATCGCGTCCGTGCGGGCGGTCGCGGTGTGCGAGAGGTCGACGGTGAAGTGGCGGTAATCGTCCTTGGTGACGTCCCAGTCGGGGGCGTACGCGAGCATCTCGCGGTCGCGGTAGCGCCAGGGGTACATGTTCTCGACGGCGAACCGCACGTCCGTCTCGTCGGCCATCCGCCAGATTCCTTCGACGAAGTCGCGCGCGTACTGCCGCTGCCAGCGGAAGGGCGGGTGCACGACGACGGTCGAGGCGTCCAGCTTCTCGGCGGCGGCCTTGGCGCGCTGCAGCTTGACCCAGGGGTCCGTGGACCAGACGCGCTGCGTGATGAGCAGGCAGGGCGCGTGCACGGCGAGGATCGGGATCTGGTGGTAGTCGCTCAGCCTGCGCAGGGCCTCGATGTCCTGGCTGACCGGGTCGGTCCAGACCATGACCTCGACGCCGTCGTAGCCGAGGCGCGCGGCGATCTCGAAGGCCGTCGCCGTCGACTCCGGATAGACGGAGGCCGTCGACAGGGCGACCTTCGCATCCGGGACGCGCACCACTGGTTCTGCCACGAAGGACAGCGTACGGGCCCCGTCCGGGCGCCGGGCAGGTGGCCTCATGACGGCCTGCTCAGGAGCTCCACGGCCGCCCCGCCCGGCCCGCCCAGGAGCCTCACGACGCCGGCAGGTGGTCGAGCCTGCGCAGGATCACGCCCTCCCGCAGCGCCCATGGACAGATCTCCAGCGTCTCGACCCCGAAGAGGTCCATCGCGCCCTCCGCGACGAGCGCCCCCGCGAGCAGTTGCGCGGCCCGCCCCTCGGAGACGCCGGGCAGCTCCGAGCGCTCCCGCGTGGTCATCGCGGCGAGCTGCGGCACCCAGTCCTCCAGGGACTTCCGCTTGAGCTCGCGTTGTACGTAGAGACCCTCGGCCGAGCGGGCCGCCCCGGCGAGGCGGGCGAGCTGCTTGAACGTCTTCGACGTCGCCACGACGTGGTCGGGGGCGCCGAAGCGGGCGAACTCCCCGACGGTGCGGGCGATCTGGGCGCGCACGTGCCGCCGCAGGGCCTTCACGTCGGAGGGGTCGGGCGGATCGGCGGGCAGCCAGCCCGCGGTCAGGCGTCCGGCGCCGAGCGGCAGGCTGACCGCGGCGTCCGGCTCCTCGTCGATTCCGTACGCGATCTCCAGCGAGCCGCCGCCGATGTCGAGGACGAGCAGCTTGCCCGCGGACCAGCCGAACCAGCGCCGGACGGCCAGGAAGGTCAGCCTCGCCTCCTCCTCGCCGGAGAGGACCTGCAGGTCGACGCCGGTCTCGTGCTTGACCCGGGCGAGGACCTCGTCGGCGTTGCTCGCCTCGCGCACCGCCGAGGTGGCGAACGGAAGCACTTCCTCGACGCCCTTGTCCTCGGCGGCCTGCATGGCCTCGCGCACGATCGACACCAGACGGTCGACGCCCTCGGGGCCGATCGCCCCTGCGGGGTCGAGGAGTTGGGCCAGGCGAAGGTCGGCCTTGTGCGAGTGGGCGGGCAGCGGGCGCGCGCCGGGGTGGGCGTCGACCACGAGCAGATGCACCGTGTTCGACCCCACGTCGAGGACACCGAGTCTCATATACGGAACGCTACGCCGCGTGGGGAGATCGTCTGGCCTCGGGCGGTCCACCGCACGCATACCCTGGAGACGTGCCAAAGACGAAAAAGGCGAAGACCGACAAAACGAAGTCGGGGAAGTCGTCGACGAAGCCGCCCAAGTCGGAGAAGCCGAAGAAGCAGGGGAAGGCCGGGAAACCGGTGTCGGACGAGAAGGGCCTGGACTTCGCCCGTGCCTGGGTGGAGTTCCCTGATCCCGCGGACGACGAGCAGGTCTTCCGCTGCGATCTGACATGGCTGACCTCTCGCTGGAACTGCATCTTCGGAAGCGGCTGCCAGGGCATCCAGGCGGGCCGTGCCGACGACGGCTGCTGCACTCTTGGTGCCCACTTCTCGGACGAGGACGACGAGAAGCGGGTCGCCGGATACGTGGAGCGGCTCACGCCCGACATCTGGCAGCACCACGACGTGGGCCGGGAGACGGGGTGGATCGCCACGGACGAGGACGGCGATCGCCAGACCCGTCCCTACAACGGCTCGTGCATCTTCCAGAACCGCCCCGGTTTCGCGGGCGGCGCCGGCTGCTCGCTGCACATCCTGGCGCTCAAGGAGGGCCGCGAGCCGCTGGAGACGAAGCCCGACGTGTGCTGGCAGCTGCCGGTGCGGCGGACGTACGAGTGGATCGACCGGCCCGACGACACCCGCATCCTGCAGGTGTCCATCGGTGAGTACGACCGGCGGGGCTGGGGTCCCGGCGGCCACGACCTGCACTGGTGGTGCACGTCGGCGACGTCGGCGCACGGCGCGGGGGACCCGGTGTACGTGTCCTACCGCCCCGAGCTGATCGAGCTGATGGGCAAGGACGGGTACGACCGCCTGGTGGAGCTGTGCGAGGAGCGCCTGGCGTCCCAACTGCCCTTGCTTGCACCGCATCCGGCGGATCCGGCCCCGTAGGCGGATCCGGCCCCGTAAGGGGCGCGGGGCTGTGACATGTGCGGCTCCGCCGCGTGGGCGCGACAAGCCACATCGAGCCCGCAGACGAAGAACCGGATGTCGGGGCATTCAACTCGGGCTCGGTCCGCCACTGCCTTCACTCGGCGGTGGCGTCGAGTCCGAAGGCGCCGGATCCGACGGGGTCGGCGCCGGATCCGTGGGGTCCGGCGTCGGGTCGGGGTCGGAAGGTCCCGGGTCCGACGGACCCGGATCGGTTGGCTTCGGGTCGGGTCCCGGGTCGGAAGGACCGGGGTCCGAAGGCCCGGGATCACTCGGCCGCGGCGTGGGCCGGGGCCCCGGCGTCGTCGGCGGGCGCCCGTCCCCATAACCGTCGATCGAGATGACCGCGCCGGACGGCGCGATGGAGACCCGCGCGCGCCAGTGGCCGTACGGCTCGCGGTTGTGGTCGACGTACACCTGAAGGGTGACGGACTCCCCCGGCGCGAGCGTCCCCGACGAACGGCTCAGGTAGAGCCAGGGCGCGCTCTCGCTCGCCGACCAGTGCACCGGTGCACCGCCGGACGCCGTGAGCGTGATGAGGGTCGTGTCGCCACTGGGCTGGGCGTCGACGGTGAGGCGGCCGGGGCCCGTGGACGAGCGGGACGGGGGGCCGCCGCCGCTGATGACCTCCACGGAGACGTCGGACGAGCGGCTGCCCGCGGTGAAGCGGCGCTCGGGGCCGGTGCGGGCGTTGCCCGCGTTCTCGTAGCTGTCCCTGGCGCGGTCGCTGCCGAGGCCGTCGGGGCCGTCCCCTTCGCTCGCGGTGACCGAACTCCCGTCGTGGCCCTCGCCGGTGAGCGGAGCTCCTCGGTACGCGGCCCACAGGGCGAGCACCGGGGCGGCCACGACGGTGGCGACGACGGTCGTCGTGACGGCACGCGCGCGCAGGCGGTCGCGGCGGGCGGCGTGGTCCTTGGGGTCCATCGGGAAACCGCGCCGGTCGAAGCGGGGATTGCCGCCCCGCGCGCGGGGGACGTGCGCCATCGCCACGTGGATCGCGGCGCGCGGGGCCTCGACCACGGGGAGGGCGGCCGGGCTCACGGCGGTGCCGGGCCAGGCGCTCGCCCCGGAGCGCTCGGCGGTGCGGCGGCAGCGCGGGCAGTCGTCGACGTGGCGGACCAGTTCGCGGCGCAGGGCCGTGCCGAGCAGCAGTTGGTTGTCGCCGGTGAGGCGGGCGACGACGGGGCAGTTGCCGGTCTCCACCACGGCGAGCGCGGCGCGGGTGCGCTCCACCTCGCAGGCGGCGGAGGCGAGCAGGCCGCGGGCCTTGGCGAGGTCCATGCCGAGGACGGCGGCGACCTCGGCGGGGGTGAGCTGGTGGCGCACGGCCAGTTCGAGCGCCTCGCGCTGCTCGGGGGTCGTCCCCGCGGCCTCCGGCCAGGCCAGCTGGGCGAGTTCGCGGCGGCGCAGGCGCTCGGTCTCCTCCGAGGGGGCCGCGGATTCGGGGCCTTTGGAAGCGCGGGGCCCTTTGGGGGCGCGGGCTTCGGCTTTCGCGCCGCGCGAGGGGGCGTGCGCGTGCGCGCCCTGGCGGTTGCGCTTGGCCTCGGCGAGACGGCGCAGACAGACCCAGCGGGCGAGGGCGTAGAGCCAGGCCCTGAGATCGGCCTCGGCCTCGGGGCCGCGCGAACCCCGGCGCTCGGCGAGGTGGAGCACGTCCCCCAGGGCCGCGGTCGCCGTGTCGTGATCGCAGAGGACGGACAGGCAGTACGTGAACAGGCCGTCCAGACACGGTTCGTAGCGCGCGGGCGTCGTCGTCCGGGGCGCCGGGCGGGGCACCACGCGCTTGCGCGCGTTACGGTGCGCCCGGTGTGCGCCGGTTGCGTTCGTGGAGGTTTCCGGCCTGCTGCTCATCACCCGTGCGAAGGTAGGCCGATGATGCAGGCCCCTTCCTCCGTCTTGCGCACATTTAATCCTTACGGGTGAACAGATCCCTCAAAAGGGGACAGGAACCCTCCATTCCGTGGCCTTGGCTCCTACGCGCGGCGAACAGAAGGAAGCCGGCAGGGGCGGGCCGAGCCGCCGCGGACCGCGTTGTCAGTGGGCTCGGCTACGGTTTCGACCATGGCTGCCCGTACGAAATCCGCCAAGGACCGGCCGTCCTACCGCTGCACCGAGTGCGGCTGGCAGACGGCCAAGTGGCTCGGCCGCTGCCCCGAGTGCCAGGCCTGGGGCACCGTCGAGGAGTACGGCGCGCCCGCAGTCCGCACCACCGCCCCCGGCCGCGTCACCTCCTCCGCCGTGCCGATCGGACAGGTCGACGGCCGCCAGGCCACCGCGCGCTCCACCGGCGTGCCCGAGCTGGACCGCGTGCTCGGTGGCGGCCTGGTCCCCGGAGCCGTGGTGCTGCTCGCGGGCGAGCCGGGCGTCGGCAAGTCCACGCTGCTCCTGGACGTCGCGGCGAAGGCGGCGAGCGACGAGCACCGCACGCTCTATGTGACGGGCGAGGAGTCGGCGAGCCAGGTCCGCCTGCGCGCCGACCGCATCGGCGCCATCGACGACCACCTGTTCCTCGCCGCCGAGACCGATCTCGCCGCGGTCCTCGGCCACTTGGACGCGGTCAAGCCCTCGCTCCTGATCCTCGACTCGGTGCAGACGGTGGCGTCCCCCGAGATCGACGGGGCGCCGGGCGGCATGGCGCAGGTCCGCGAGGTCGCAGGCGCCCTGATCCGCGCCTCCAAGGAGCGCGGCATGTCCACGCTCCTGGTCGGCCACGTCACCAAGGACGGCGCCATCGCGGGCCCCCGCCTCCTGGAGCATCTCGTCGACGTGGTCCTGCAGTTCGAGGGCGACCGCCACGCGCGCCTGCGTCTCGTACGAGGCGTCAAGAACCGTTACGGCACGACGGACGAGGTCGGCTGCTTCGAGCTGCACGACGAGGGCATCACCGGCCTCGCCGACCCCAGCGGCCTCTTCCTCACCCGCCGCGCGGAGCCCGTCCCCGGCACCTGCCTGACCGTCACCCTGGAGGGCCGCCGCCCGCTGGTCGCCGAAGTCCAGGCGCTCACCGTCGACTCGCAGATCCCCTCCCCCCGCCGCACCACATCCGGCCTGGAGACCTCCCGCGTCTCGATGATGCTGGCCGTCCTGGAGCAGCGCGGCCGGATCACCGCCCTCGGCAAGCGGGACATCTACAGCGCGACGGTCGGCGGCGTGAAGCTCTCCGAGCCCGCGGCCGACCTGGCCGTCGCCCTCGCGCTCGCGAGTGCCGCGAGCGACACCCCGCTCCCCAAGAATCTCGTGGCGATAGGGGAAGTGGGCCTGGCGGGCGAGGTCAGACGGGTCACCGGCGTCCAGCGCAGGCTCGCGGAGGCGCACCGTCTGGGCTTCACCCACGCCCTCGTCCCCGTCGACCCGGGGAAGATCCCCGCCGGTATGAAGGTCATCGAAGTCGCCGACATGGGGGACGCCCTGCGTGTCCTTCCGAGGTCCCGTCGCCGAGAGGCCCCACGGGAGGAGGAAGAGCGCCGGTAGACTTTGCCCTGGTCTCGCCCATCCGTACGAAGCAGGGCGTGCGCTCCGTACGGAGCAAGCGTGCGGCAGAGGCCCGGACAACCTGCGACCGAGGGAGTGCAGTGGCAGCCAACGACCGGGCAGCGGTTCCCGGCAAGCCCGGTTCGAGCTCCGGTGCCGATGGGCTGATGCGCGCCTCCCTGAGCGCCGTCGCACCCGGCACGGCACTCCGCGACGGCCTGGAGCGCATCCTCCGCGGCAACACCGGCGGACTGATCGTCCTCGGCTTCGACAAGACCGTCGAGTCGATGTGCACGGGCGGCTTCAACCTGGACGTGGAGTTCACGGCGACGCGCCTGCGCGAGCTGTGCAAGCTCGACGGCGGCATCGTCCTCGACAAGGACATCACCAAGATCCTGCGCGCCGGCGTGCAACTGGTGCCGGACCCGACGATCCCCACGGAGGAGACGGGCACCCGCCACCGCACGGCGGACCGCGTCTCCAAGCAGGTCGGCTTCCCGGTCGTCTCCGTCTCCCAGTCCATGCGCCTGATCGCGCTGTACGTGGACGGGCAGCGCCGTGTCCTGGAGGACTCGGCGGCGATCCTCTCCCGCGCCAACCAGGCCCTCGCGACGCTGGAGCGGTACAAGCTCCGCCTCGACGAGGTCGCGGGCACGCTCTCCGCCCTGGAGATCGAGGACTTGGTGACGGTCCGGGACGTCACGGCGGTCGCGCAGCGCCTGGAGATGGTGCGCCGCATCGCCACCGAGATCGCCGAGTACGTGGTGGAGCTCGGCACGGACGGCCGTCTTCTCGCCCTCCAGCTGGACGAGTTGATCGCGGGCGTCGAGCCCGAGCGCGAACTGGTCGTCAGGGACTATGTCCCCGAGCCCACCGCCAAGCGCTCCCGCACGGTCGACGAGGCACTCGCGGAGCTGGACTCCCTCAGCCACGCGGAGCTCCTCGAACTCCCCATCGTGGCCCGCGCCTTGGGCTACACCGGCTCTCCGGAGGCCCTGGACTCCGCGGTGTCCCCGCGGGGCTTCCGCCTCCTGGCCAAGGTCCCGCGCCTCCCCGGAGCGATCATCGACCGCCTGGTCGAGCACTTCGGCGGCCTGCAGAAGCTGTTGGCTGCCAGCGTGGACGACCTCCAGACGGTGGACGGAGTCGGCGAGGCGCGTGCGCGAAGCGTCCGCGAGGGCCTTTCGCGCCTGGCCGAGTCGTCAATCTTGGAACGGTACGTCTGAGCGCCCCGTAAGGGGCGCGGGGAACTGCGCGACCAGCCACAACGCGCCCGCAGGCAAGAGACGAGTCAGTCCTTCTCCAGCACGAACGAAGCCCGCGCGGTCCCCAGGCCGGAGGCCTTCGCCTCGACCAAATACGTACCCGGAGCCGCCGATCCCGCCGAAGGCGTGGCGCACTGCGGGGCGCTGGCCCTGCGGTCCCACTGCACGGCGTGCGTGACGCGCCCCTCCGCCGGCACCCGCAGCAGCAGGCTCCCGCTTCCTGACGGGCAGTCGGCCGAGGACCAGAACTCCTTGTCGCCCTCGGCCTGAGTGATCGTCAGCACCGTTCCCTTGCCGCCGAGATCGACCTTGCAGGCCTTGCCGCCGCTGTTCTCGGCGATCAGCTCGAACTTCGGCTTCTCGTCGATCCCGTACTCGTTCTGGACGCTGCGCACCTTCAACTTCACGTCGCCGCTGGTGCAGTCGGGCAGCTTCGTGCCGACCGGGAGCCGGTCGCCCGAGCCGCCGCCGCCCTTGGCGCCGTCGTCGGAACCGCCGCCGGACCCCTCCGAGCCGCCGGAACCACCGGAGCCGCCCGAGCCCGATCCCTCGGAGCCGCCCGAGCCGGAACCGGAATCGGAGCCCTCGCTCGACTCGTCCCGACCGCCCGGGTGTTCACTGATCGCGGGCCCGGATCCGGAGGGGCCCGGAGTGATGGACGTGGCGGGGCCGTTGCCGCCGGGGCCGTCGGCGCCGTTCTTCTCGCCTCCGCCACCGGAGGTGACGACCCAGACGACGAGCAGCACCAGCAGTCCGAGCACGGACAGCAGAACGGCCCTCCGACGCCAGTAGATGGTGGAGGGAAGCGGCCCGACCGGATTGCGCAGAGATCCCACGCCCAAACCTTACGAGAGATCCGCTGCTTCTCCTGCCCCACCCGCCGCCTTGGGCGACAAAGTTTGCGGATCATCATCTCGGAGGCCCCTCCCGCCCCCTGTCCATCGACAGGGGTGTGACGGGTCGATCGCCAGATGTGACGATTCGGCCGCACTCCGTACCGTCCGTAATCATGGACACCATGACCGACGATCTCTACCGCGACATCACCGGCTTCGCCCACGACACGCCATCGTGGTTCCAGCACCTCGCGGAGGTGTGGACGGAACTCGGGCTGCTGCTCTTCGGCGTGCTCTTCATCGTCGCCTGGTGGCGGTCGAGGAGCGGGGAACCGCGTTCCCTGGCGATCGCGGTCCTCGCTCCGCTGGCCACCGCGGTGGCTTATGTGTGCAGCGAGTTGTTCAAGTCAGTGATCGAGGAGGAGCGCCCCTGCCGGGCGGTGTCCGGCGCGCTGACACCACTCGTCGAGTGCCCGCCGCACGGCGACTGGTCCTTCCCGAGCAACCACTCGACGATCGCGGGCGCCGCGGCCATCGGCCTCGCGCTCGCCTGGCCGCGGATCGCGGCGCTGACGGTGCCGATGGCCGTGCTCATGGCCTTCTCGCGGGTCTTCGTCGGTGTGCACTACCCGCACGACGTGGCCGTGGGTCTGATCTTCGGCGCGGTCGTCGCGTTCGTCGTCGTACGGGTCTCCACGCGTCCGGTGGCGCGGATCGGGCAGGCGATGCGCGGGTCGAACACAGGGATCGTGCGGTGGTTCGCGGGACCCGGCCCCGCCCAGTCTCCCGTCGCGCTTCCCGCGCAGGCCCCGCTGCGGAACCAGGCGCAGTACCCGGGACAGCACCAGGCGCAGTACCCGGAGCAGCACCAGGCCCAGTACCCCGAACAGCACCAGGGGCAGCACCAGGGACAGCACCCCGAACAGCACCAGGGACAGCACCAGGCGCCGTACGACCCGGCCGCCTACGACCAGCCGACGATGACGTTCCGCCGCCACGACTCGCAGCAGCACTGAGCCGAGCGGCCCGCATCCGAGCCACGGGGCTCGTTCCGACGGCGACTACGCCTCCGGGACGAGCCCCGCTTCGTAGGCGACGATCGCCGCCTGGACGCGGTTCCTGACGCCCAGCCGGTCCAGGACCGCGCTCACATACGCCTTGACCGTGCCCTCCACGAGATGCAGCCGGGCCGCGATCTCCGGGTTGGACAGGCCCGCGCCGGGCGCCGAAGCCGTCGATGACGTGCCGGGCCACCTTGGGCGAGAGGAACGCGGCGCCGCCCGCCACCGCCCGTACGCCCGCGATGAGTTCGTGCGGATCGCCGGACTTCAGCAGGAAGCCGGTGGCGCCGCCGCCGAGGGCGCGGGCGACGTACTCGTCCTCGGAGAACGTCGTCAGCATCGCGACCGCGGTGCCGGGCACCGTACGGACGATCTCCTCGCCCGCGGCGAGACCGTCCAGGCGCGGCATGCGGATGTCGAGCAGCGCCACGTCGGGGCGGTGGGCCTGTGCGAGGTCCACCGCCTCGCGTCCGTCGGCGGCCTCCGCGACGACCTCGATGTCCTGGCCCGCGCCGAGGATGGCCCGCACCCCGGCCCGGATCATGGCCTCGTCGTCGGCCAGCAGGACCCGGATGGCGCGGTGCGCCCCGCCGTCCCGCACCTCGTCCGCCGCGCTCATTCCCTCTCCCGCTCCTTCGTCTTCGTCTTCTTTTCCGCGTCGATGTCGTCGGCCTCGCTCGCCGTCGGGATGACGGCCTTGTCCACGAGACGGTCCGCCGCGCCGCCTTCCGTGCCGAAGCAGACCCTGAAGTGCGCGACGGCGGTGAAGAGTTCACCGCTCGCCCGGTAGTACGCGCACTCCGCGTCCGCGGGCGGCGGGGTCGGCGCCCGCTCCAGCGGCGGGTCGGCGACGGTCCTCTCCGGCAGCACGCGCTCGGCCTCGGCGCGCGGCTCCCCGACGCGCAGGCGTGCGTAGTCGGCGGGGTCGAGGACGGAGTGCGTGCGCGAGTACGCGTACCAGGCGAAGGTCCCGCCGACGAGCAGCACGCCCGTGGCGACGGCGGCGCCGAAGGCCAGGACGGTGCGGCGTCGCGCGTACGCGATGCCGGAGCCGGGGTGCGGCGGCGCGGGGGCGGCCGCCTCGTCCGGAAGGCGCGCGGTGACCCGGAAGCCGTGGCCGTGGGGGCCCGCGTCCAGGGTGCCGCCCAGGTCCGTGACGCGGGTGCGCAGGCCGCGCAGCCCGGAGCCGCCGCCGGACGCGGGCGGCGCGCCCCGACGTGAACCGTCTTCGCGGGGGCGGCCGTTGGTGACGGTGACCGTCGTCGTGGCGCCGTCGCGGGCCACCGTGACGGCGACATGGGCGCCCGGCGCGTGCTTGGCGGCGTTGGTCAGCGCCTCCTGGACGACGCGGTGGACGGTGCGGCCGGTCAACCCGCCGCCCGCCGGGTCACCCGCCGCTTGTGGAGTACCGCTCCGCTCCTCCTCGACACCGCTCTGCTTCTGCTCGACCCCGCTCTGCTCCTCCTCGACACCGCTCTGCTTCTTCTCGGTGCCGCTCCCCTCCCCCTCTTCATCCACGTACGTGATGTCGAGACCCGACTCCACGGCGCGCGCGACGAGGGCCGCCACGCTCTCGCCGGCCGGGGCGAGCGGGGCCTGTTCGTCGCCCTCGTCACGGAGCAGACCGATGATCGCGTGCAGCCGGTCGGTGGCCTGCGAGGCGGCCGCGCGGAGGTCGGCGGCGGCCTCGCGGTGCGGCTGCGACAGGTCGGGGGCGACCTGGAGTGCGCCCGCGCGGACGGCGATCAGGCTCAGCTCGTGGCCCAGGGAGTCGTGCATGTCCTGGGCGATGCGGGCCCGTTCGCGCAGCCGGGCGCGGTCGGCGACGATGCGCTGCTCGCGCTCCAGCTGGTCGGCCCTGGCCCAGCCGGCGGCTGCCAGCTCGCGGCCCTGGCGCCAGTAGCGGCCCGCGAGCCACGGGAAGACCGCGCCGAACACGAGCGTCCCCATGAGGACGAGCCACTCGACGACCGGGTCGACGTCCCGCACGGCGATCTTGACGGTGCCGACGACGGCGATGCCCCCGAAGGCGAGAAGGGCGGGCCGGGCACGGACCGCCCTGCGCCCGAGGAGCAGCGCGAGGACGGCGAAGGCGGGGCCGTACGACAGCGTGAAGAGGGAGGAGGCGGTGACGAGGCCGAGGGCGGCGGCGAAGAGGAATGCGAGAAGGGGACGGGACCGCCGGACGGCGACCGCGGCGGCGAGGACGGCCAGGGCGACGGCCTGCCGCACCGCGGAGCTGGGCTCGTTCAGGCCCATCCGGTCCACCGTCAGGACGGGCACCGCGAGCGCCCCCCACAGCAGCAGGTCCCCCGTACGTCTTTCCACGCCCCCGACGCTACTTGCCGACGCCTTTCACCACCCCTGCCGATCGTCAGGTCCTGAGGGCGCGCCCCGGGAAACCGTCGAGGCGAGCCGCGCGGTTGGCCCGTGGCCCGCCGCCCCCGTGGCAGGATCGGAGGTGCCATGACTGCGCCCACGAAGCCCATGCCGAACAGCCCCGCCCAGGGGGACGCCCCCGAGCCCGCCGGGGAGGAGCTGCACACCCCCGTCATCGCGTGGTTCGACGCGCACGCCCGTGATCTGCCGTGGCGTCATGAGGACGCCGGGCCGTGGGGCGTGATGGTCAGCGAGTTCATGCTCCAGCAGACGCCGGTCAGCCGCGTCCTGCCCGTGTACGAGCAGTGGCTCGCCCGCTGGCCCCGCCCCGCCGACCTCGCCAAGGAGGCGCCGGGCGAGGCCGTCCGCGCCTGGGGGCGGCTCGGCTATCCTCGCCGCGCCCTGCGGCTGCACGGCGCGGCCGTCGCCATAACGGAGCGGCACGGCGGCGACGTGCCCACGCAGCACGCGCAGCTGCTCGCGCTGCCCGGCATCGGGGAGTACACCGCGGCCGCCGTGGCCTCCTTCGCGTACGGGCAGCGGCACGCCGTGCTCGACACGAACGTGCGCCGGGTCTTCGCGCGGGCCGTGGCCGGTGTGCAGTACCCGCCGAACGCGACGACCGCCGCCGAGCGCAAGCTCGCCCGTGCCCTGCTGCCCGAGGACGAGCGCACCGCGTCCCGCTGGGCCGCCGCCTCCATGGAGCTGGGCGCCCTGGTCTGCACCGCCAAGAACGAGAACTGCGCGAAGTGCCCGATCGCCGCGCAGTGCGCCTGGCGCGCGGCCGGCAAGCCCGCGCACGAGGGCCCGGCCCGCCGCGGCCAGACGTACGCGGGGACGGACCGCCAGGTGCGGGGCAAACTGCTCGCCGTGCTGCGCGAGGCCGTGGCGCCGGTGCCGCAGGCCGTGCTCGACCGGGTGTGGGACGAGCCGGTGCAGCGGGCCCGCGCGCTGGACGGCCTCGTCTCGGACGGTCTCGTGGAGCCGCTTGCTGACGGTTTCTACCGATTGCCCCTGACCTGACGGTCGACGACGCCTGTCAGGACCGTCCGCCGCCTTCGACCTGACGGCAGTGGCGCCAGGGGCCCTGGTAAACGCAGGTATTTACGCGAGACCTACTTCTGTTACACAACCGACGTACAGCCGTGCGTCCGCCGCTGGCTGCTCCGCACAACCTCGTGACAACGCCTCCGTAGCTTCTTACCTGTACCGCACAGGCAGGGAACGGCGGTCGCTAATGGGGACGGAACGGAGGCGGTTTGGTATGGCGCACGGCGAGGTGCTCGAGTTCGAAGAGTACGTCCGCACTCGGCAGGATGCCCTGCTGCGCAGTGCCCGGCGCCTGGTCCCGGACCCCGTGGACGCACAGGACCTGCTGCAGACCGCGCTCGTGCGGACGTACGGCCGCTGGGACGGCATAGCCGACAAGCGGCTCGCGGACGCCTACCTGCGCCGCGTCATGATCAACACGCGTACGGAGTGGTGGCGGGCCCGCAAGCTCGAAGAGGTGCCCACCGAGCAGCTGCCCGACGCGAGCGTGGAAGACTCCACGGAGCAGCACGCGGACCGCGCGCTGCTGATGGATGTCATGAAGGTCCTCGCACCCAAGCAGCGCAGCGTCGTCGTGCTGCGACACTGGGAGCAGATGTCCACAGAGGAGACGGCCGCCGCCCTCGGTATGTCGGCCGGAACGGTCAAGAGCACGCTGCACCGGGCACTGGCCCGGCTCCGCCAGGAGCTGGAGAGCCGCGACCTGGATGCCCGCGCGCTCGAACGTGAGGAGCGGGAGAGTTGCGCGGCCTAGGCCCCCGGGTCAGAAAAAGCGTCAAGGCGGTGAGCGCGACGGTGGTCGCGGTCGCCGCCCTCGGCCTTTTGCTCTCCTCCTGCTCGACGGGCGGCTCCGGCGCGCGCGACGAGGGCCCGGCCCGCAGCGAGCCCGTGGTGTCCGCGTCGCCGTCCACGTCGCCCTCGGCCTCGCTGCCGACGAAGAAGATCGACGCGGTGCGGCTCGTCAAGAACGACCCGAAGGTCAGCCCGGACATCAAGCGGGACCTGAAGCCGTGCACCGGTGACTCCTACCCGGTCGACGTGACCTACGGGAACCTGACCGGAGGCCAGAGCGCCGACGTCGTGGTGAACGTCCAGTCCTGTGCCGACGCCGTGGGCATCGGCAGCTACGTGTATCGCGCCGAGGGCGATAAGTACGAGAATGTCTTCAGTGCCGAGGAGCCCGCTTCCGTGTACGCGGAGATCGACCGGGGCGACCTGGTCGTGACGAAGCAGATGTACGAGACGGGCGACTCGGTGGCCTACCCCTCAGGCGAGGAAGTGATCACGTACCACTGGTCGTCCAACCGCTTCACCGAGACGGAACGCACTCGCAGCGACTTCAGCAACTCGGTGGGCGGAAAGCCGACCGCGCCGTCGGCGGACTGACGGCGCGGCAGTACACGACGTAGACGACGTACACGACGCAGACGCACGCACCGAGAAGGACTGAGAGCACCCGATGGCAGAGCAGACCCACGTCCTGTTCGTCGAGGACGACGACGTCATCCGCGAGGCCACCCAGCTCGCCCTTGAGCGCGACGGCTTCGCGGTGACCGCCATGCCCGACGGCCTCGCGGGCCTGGAGGCCTTCCGTACGAACCAGCCGGACATCGCGCTGCTCGACGTGATGGTGCCGGGCATGGACGGCGTCTCGCTGTGCCGCCGCATCCGCGAGGAATCCACCGTTCCGGTGATCATGCTGTCGGCACGCGCCGACTCCATCGACGTCGTGCTCGGCCTGGAGGCCGGCGCCGACGACTACGTGACCAAGCCGTTCGACGGCGCCGTCCTGGTCGCCCGCATCCGCGCGGTCCTGCGCCGCTTCGGGCACGCGGGCGGGCACGGCTCGGCGGCCTCCGGCGCGGAGGAGAGCTCCTCGGCGGACGGCGGCGTGCTGAACTTCGGCGACCTGGAGATCGACACGGTCGGCATGGAGGTCCGCAGGGGCGGCGCCCCGGTGGCGCTGACGCCGACCGAGATGCGTCTGCTCCTGGAGTTCTCGTCCGCGCCCGGCACGGTCCTCTCCCGCGACAAGCTCCTGGAGCGCGTGTGGGACTACGGCTGGGGCGGTGACACCCGCGTCGTCGACGTCCATGTGCAGCGGCTGCGCACGAAGGTGGGTCAGGACCGCATCGAGACGGTCCGCGGTTTCGGTTACAAGCTCAAGGCGTGACGGGACACACGTGACGAACGACGGGCCGCGACGGCGGCGATCCAGGGGAAGCGGATTCGGGGGACGGCTCATATGAACGGGGGGCACAGTGCGGTCGAGCGTGTCCGCACCCTGTTCCGGTCCGGTCTGCGTACCGGCATCCGCTGGAAGATCGCCGCGGCCATCGCGCTGGTCGGAACGCTGGTCGCGGTCGCCCTCAGCCTGGTCGTGCACAACGCCGCGCGGGTCTCGATGCTCGACAACGCGCGCGACGTGCAGGACGAGCGCATCCAGTTCGCCCTGCGGCTCTACTCCCTGCCGTCCCAGCGGCAGACCCTGCAGTTCGGCACCAAGGTCGACGACCCGGAGCTGCCCGAGGAGCTGCGGCAGAAGGTCCTCAAGGGCCGCCGCGCCACCTTCGTCGAGGAGAAGCCCGACGGGGTGCCGGACATCTGGGCCGCCGTGCCGCTGGCCGACGGGCACGTCCTCTCGCTGCACTCCCGCTTCACCGACCGCAGCGCCACCGTCATCAAGGACCTCGACCAGGCCCTGGTCATCGGCTCGATCGCGGTCGTCTTCGGCGGCTGCGCGCTGGGCGTGCTGATCGGCGGGCAGCTGTCGCGGCGCCTGCGCAAGGCGGCGACGGCGGCGAGCGAGGTCGCCCAGGGCCAGACGGACGTGAGCGTCCGCGAGGCGATCGGCGGTGTCGTGAAGGACGAGACCGACGACGTGGCGAGCGCCGTGGACGCCATGGCCGACACCCTCAAGCAGCGCCTCGAAGCCGAGCGCCGGGTGACCGCCGACATCGCGCACGAGCTGCGTACGCCGGTGACCGGGCTGCTCACCGCGGCCGAGCTGCTGCCGCCGGGGCGCCCGACCGAGCTGGTCAGGGACCGCGCGCAGGCGATGCGCACCCTCGTCGAGGACGTGCTCGAAGTGGCGCGCCTGGACTCCGCGGCCGAGCGGGCCGAGCTGCAGGACATCACGCTCGGCGAGTTCGTGAGCCGGCGCATGGCGGCCCTGACCACGGACGTGACGGTGACGGTGGTGCACGAGTCGGAGGTGACCACCGACCCGCGCCGCCTGGAGCGCATCCTCGGCAATCTCGTCGCCAACGCCACCAAGCACGGCAAGCCGCCCATCGAGGTCAGCGTCGAGGGCCGGGTGGTCCGGGTGCGCGACCACGGGCCCGGCTTCCCCGAGGCGCTCCTGGAAGAGGGTCCGAGCCGCTTCCGCACCGGCAGCACCGACCGGGCCGGGCACGGCCACGGCCTCGGTCTGACGATCGCCGCGGGCCAGGCGCGGGTGCTCGGGGCGCGGCTCACCTTCCGCAACGTACGCCCGGCGGGGGCGGCGCCCGACGAGCCTGCCGAGGGCGCGGTCGCCGTGCTGTGGTTGCCGGAGCACGCGCCGACGAACACCGGGAGCTACCCGGTGCTTCAGCTGCCGGACAATCTCTGAGGGCAGTGGGTACGGAGGCTGCAGGGCCTCAGCCCGTGAGGGCGGTGGGCCTCAGCAGGACCAGTCCTTGTCCAGGTCGAGGCCGCCCTCTCGGCGCTGCGTGAACGAGAACCAGTTGCCCGAGTCGTCGCGGAACAGCGCCTCGGTGCCGTAGGGACGCTCCTGCGGCTCCTGGAGGAACTCGACGCCGCGTGCCTTCAGTTTTTCGTAGTCCCCGTGGATGTCGTCGGTGACCAGGACGCCCGCGCCGAGGATGCCCTTGGCGATCAGCTTCTTCATGGCCTCGGCCGACTCGGGGTCCATGGAGGGCGAGCCCGGCACCATCAGGGTGAGCTCGACGTCGGGCTGGTCCTTGGCACCGACCGTGAGCCAGCGCATGCCGCCGTCGCCCATCGTCATGTCGGTGCGGACCTCCAGGCCCAGCTTCTCCGTGTAGAACTCCTTGGCCCGGTCCTGGTCCAGGACCCAGACGGTGGAGATGGCGAGTCCCTTGATCATGTGGTGCTCCAAGTGAGGCGTAGAGGGGGGCGGGGGCTATGGGCGACGGTGTTCCGCCCTGCCAGGCCACCGTAGGCAGGGCTGCCCTCACCCCGCTTCTTCAGAATTGCGGGCCTCGTCCCGCGCCCCGCGCGCGGGGAAGCCGCCGGCCCACAACATGGCGTAGCACCCGGGGATGAGGGCGGCGCCGCGGCCGACGTGCCGGGTGCGGTACTCGCTCGGGGTCAGGCCCGTCTGCCGCTTGAACGTGGACGAGAAGGTGCCGACGCTGCTGAAGCCCACGAGCATGCAGATCTCCGTGACGGACAGGTCGGCCGAGCGCAGCATGTCCTCGGCCCGCTCGATGCGACGGCGCGACAGATACTGGCCCGGCGTCTCCCCGTACACCTCCTTGAAGGCGCGCAGGAAGTGATAGCGGGAGTACCCCGCATGGGCCGCGACCGCGTCCAGGTCGAGGTGCGGGTCGGCCCAGTCGCGGTCCATGACGTCCTTGGCGCGGCGCAGCTGCCGCAGTCTCTCCACCCCTCCGATGCTGGCACGCGGCACTGACAACGGCCCCCGGTGCGCGAGGCACCGGGGGCCGTGGGTCGTGCGAGGCGGCAGGTGGTTACTCGGCGGCCACCGGGCTCTTGTCCGCGGGGCCCGAGCCGCGCAGCGGGGTCTCCTTCACGAAGAACGAGGCGAGCAGCGCCGCGACGCCGATGGCGGCACCGAGCAGGAAGGCCGAGTGCGTACCGGACGACACCGCGTGCTGGTAGGCGTCCCGGACGGCTTCCGGCAGCTTCGCGAGGCTCGCCGCGTCCAGCTGCGCCGACTTCTCGGTGACCTTGTCGCCCAGGGCACCCGCGCGCTCGGCCATCACGTCCTGGACGCGGTTGTTGAACAGCGCGCCCATGATCGCGACGCCGAAGGAGGAGCCGAGCGTACGGAAGAGCGTGGCCGAGGACGAGGCGACGCCCATGTCCTTCATCTCGACGCTGTTCTGCGCGACGAGCATGGTGATCTGCATCAGGAAGCCCATGCCCGCGCCGAGCACGGCCATGTAGAGGCCGGAGACGAGGCGCGTGGTGCCGGTGTCCATCGTCGACAGGAGCACGAAGCCGACGACCATGAGGACGGTGCCGACGATCGGGAAGACCTTGTACTTGCCGGTGCTGGTGGTGATCCGGCCGGCGACCATCGAGACGGCCATCATCGCGAGCAGCAGCGGCAGGAGCAGCAGACCGGAGTTGGTCGCCGACGCGCCCTGCACCGACTGCTGGTAGAGCGGCAGGAAGAGCATCGCGCCGAACATCACGAAGCCCGTGATGAAGCCGATCACGGCCATCAGCGAGAAGTTGCGGCTGCGGAAGATGTGCAGCGGCATGATCGGCTCGGCGGCCTTCTTCTGTACGAGGACGAAGCCGATGAGCGCGACGACGCCGATCGCGACGAGCTCCATGATCACGGCCGATCCCCAGGCGTACTCCGAGCCGCCCCAGGTGGTGACGAGCACGAGCGCGCTGATGCCCACGGTGAGCAGGGCCGCGCCGAGGTAGTCGATGCGCCCCTGCGCCTTCTTCTTGGGCAGGTGCAGGACTGCGGTCACCATGGCGAGGGCGACGGCGCCCAGCGGCAGGTTGATGTAGAAGGCCCAGCGCCAGCCGAGGTGGTCGGTGATGGTGCCGCCGACCAGCGGGCCGCCGATCATGGCGACCGCCATGACGCCGGTCATCATGCCCATGTACTTGCCGCGGTCACGCGGCGGCACCAGGTCGCCGATGATCGCCATGACGCCGACCATCAGGCCGCCCGCGCCGAGCCCCTGGATCGCGCGGAAGCCGATGAGCTGTGCCATGTCCTGCGCCATGCCGCTCAGCACGGAGCCGACGAGGAAGATCACGATGGAGGCGAGGAAGGCGCCCTTGCGCCCGTACATGTCGCCGAGCTTGCCCCAGATCGGGGTGGAGGCGGCGGTCGCCAGGGTGTACGCGGTGACAACCCAGGACAGGTGTTCCATGCCGCCGAGATCGCCGACGATCGTCGGCATCGCGGGGCTCACGATCATGTTGTCGAGCATCGCGAGCAGCATCGCGATCATCAGCGCCATCAGCACGACGCGGACGCTGCGCGGCTGCGGTTCGGCCTTCGCGGACCCGGCCGCGGGCCCGGCGCCGTTCCCCGCACCGGCCCCCACCGGATCCTGCGCCGTCTGCGGCCCGGCTTTCACCATGGACCTTTCGGACATGTTCCCCACTCCCCGCACTTCCCGTGATCCGCCGGCGCCCTTACTTGCCGCCCGGCTAGTTGACTACACTGAGGGAAGGTAGACCCCCAACTAGCCGGGCGTCAAGTAAGTTAAGCGGAGTCGAGGAGTACCCGATGGGCACGGGAACGAGCACGGGCAAGCAGCAGCGCCGCGGGAACACCCGCCAGCGCATCCAGGACGTCGCCCTCGAACTCTTCGCCGAGCAGGGGTACGAGAAGACGTCGCTGCGCGAGATCTCCGAGCGCCTGGAGGTCACGAAGGCGGCGCTTTACTACCACTTCAAGACCAAGGAAGACATCCTCGTCAGCCTCTTCGAGAACCTGACGACTCCCATCGACGAGCTCATCGCCTGGGCCAAGGAACAGCCGCGCTCCCTGGAGACCAAGCAGGAGGTTCTGCGCCGCTACAACGTGATCTTCACCAAGGCCACGCCGCTCTTCCGCTTCATGCACGAGAACCAGGCCACCATCCGCGACCTGAGCATCGGCGAATCATTCAAGCAACGCGTGATCGGCATGGTCAACGTGCTGCGCGACCCGGATTCTCCGCTCACCGCCCAGGTGCGCTGCTTCAGCGCGCTGACCACGATTCACGGCGGAGCGATCGCCCTGCGGGACGCCGAAGGCGACCTCGAAGAGAAGCAGGGAGCCACTCTCGAGGTCGCCATGGAGCTGGTGACCCGGGCACACGAGGAGTCCTGAGAACCCCTCGGGCGACCCGACAGCGCGGCGGTCAGACGCGCACACCCTCCGAGCGGAGGAAGGCGACCGGGTCGACGGCCGAGCCGTAGTTCGGGGTCGTACGGATCTCGAAGTGCAGGTGCGGGCCGCTGGAGTTGCCGGTGTTGCCCGAGAGGGCGACGCGCTGGCCCGTGGTGACGTTCTGGCCCACGTGGACGTCGACCTGGGAGAGGTGCGCATACTGCGAGAACGTGCCGTCGGAGTGCTTGATCACCACGGCGTTGCCGTACGCGGGACCGTCACCGGCGCCGTTGGGGCCCGCCTTGACGACGGTGCCGGAGTGCACGGCCTCGACCTGGGTGCCGATCGGCACGGCGAAGTCCTGGCCGGAGTGCTTGTGGGACCACATGCTGCCGCCGAGGCCGAAGCTCGCGGAGAGCGTGTAGTTGTTGACCGGGTCGACCCAGGACGCGGCCTTCGCGGCGGCGGCGCGCCGGGCGTCGGCGGCCTTCTTCGCCTCGGCCTGCTTCGCCTTCTCGACGGCCTTGACCTGGGCGGCGACCTGCTCCTGGATGGAGTTCACGGCGGCGACACCGGGCAGCGCGGCGCTCGTGGCGTCGTCCGCAGCGACCGAGACCCCGGCCCCGAGAACCGCCGACGCTCCGATACCTGCGGCGACGACGGCCGTCCGGGCGCGGAACATCGACGGGCGGGGATGGTGGGACTTGGTGCGCTTCGACATGGGGGCTGTCCTCCGGGGTGAGACGACTGCCGCGAGACGGCTGCCGCGACGGTGCCGCGCCGACTTCAGGGGCAATGGCTTCAGGGGCAATGCCTTCAGGGCAATGCCTTCAGGGGCATGAAGGGACCCGGCTGGCTCACGTGAGGTCACGCGGTCGCCGGGTCGGCCATCCCTTGGTAACCCCCACCCCGGCCCGCGCCCAAAACGCCCATCTACTACCCAAAGCCGTAGCCGCGGGCCATCATTTCGCCACCTTGACACCATCAAATCCGGACAATTACCCCTCGCCCCGGTAACGGAATTTCTCGCGCCGTGGAGGTTTGGCCCCACGTCGGGCAACCCTTCGACACCCCACCCGGCCCGGCCACCGCCCTCCGCCGCCCGACGCGACAAAGGTCCCGGAGGTTGCGGGCCGAAGGTCCCGCGGGTGGATCTTGCGCCTTCCACTATTCCGCCTAGTACCGGACAAAACGCCTGTGCGTCATGTCACCGGTCCATAAGATCCACCCTGCCGGGAATGTGACGCCCACTACGCTCACGCCCATGGATCCTGCGGTCATAGGCGCCCGCCTGGCATCGAGCGCCGTAACCCCCTTGATCAAGAAGCTGTTCGTGCGGGAGGCACCGGGCGCGGGGCTGGTGGAGAGGCCCGTACGGCTGGCTTCGCTGGTGTCCTTCAAAGGGGAGAAGCGCAGCCTCGGCGAGAAGGACGTGCGGCGGCTCGCGCAGCGGTTGGTGGAGGCCTCGCTGGACTCTCCCGGTGACCTTCCCTTCGCCGCGGACGAGAGCCGGGCGGTCACGGACGCCCTGACCCGCGTACTCCTCTCGCTCGGCGAGCTCGACATGGACGACGCCCAGGCGGTCCGCCTCGGGCACCAGAAGCTGGCCCGCGAGCTCCTCCACCGGGCACGGTCGGAGGGAGGTACCGCCACATCCACCTCCTCGCGGCGGCCTGCCTGGAACACGCGGCGGAGCCGGCGCCCGCGGTGCGGGAAGAGGTGCAGCGGCGCACGGCTTCGCTGATTCCGCCGCGGAACGCGGAGGAGGCGCGAGAGCACGCGCGGGTCGGGGCGATGGTGCTCGATCTGCTGCCGGGGCCCGATGGGCTGTGCGAACACGATGCACGGCTTGTGGCGATCGCCGCGCCCCATGTTCAGTCGGAGGCCGCGCTCCCCTTCCTCGCACGGTTCGGCAGGCATCCCCATCTCGGCGTACGCATCCAGCTGATGCGGGGATGGCGCCGGCACGAGTGTCGACCCTACGCAGAGCAGGTCATCGCCCGACTCGACGACGGAGATACACACTTCACCCTCCGCAGCGACGAGCAAGTGACAGAGCTGGAACGGCTGGGCCTGCGCCCCAAGAAGCTGAACCTCGGGGTCACGGTCTCCCCCGCGGTGGCCGCCCGCTTCCTGGCCGTCTGCGAGCCCACGTTCCTGCTGCTCTCGTTCTCACCCGCCCGCCTCGCGCCCGACGTGCTCGCCTCACTGCGCGACCTGGAAGGACTGAGTGTCGTCAACGTGAACGAGCCGTGGAACCTGTCCCTGTTCCCCGCCGATGCCCCTTTGACGTTCCTCGGCCTGGTGGGGTCCCGCTCCTCCGTGCGCGACCTTCATCTGATGCCCAGGTGGACGCAGTTGGAGCGGGTGGCCTTCAGGACCGACGGCCCGGACTCCGCCGCGGACCGGGAGACCCTCGCGCGCCTGCCCCGGCTCACCAGACCGGCCCCCGCCCGTATGGCCACCGACCTGCCCGCCCACATCGAAGTGGAGACCTACGACTCCGCCACCGACCGGCCGGCCCGATGAACTCGCCGCACATCACGCCCAGTTGACCTACCCTCAACCCATGGTCGACCCCGGAGCCTTAGGTGTACGCATAGCGTCCGGCGTGGTCACGCCCCTCGTGAAGAAGCTCTTCGTGAGGGATCAGCCGGGCGCCGCCCTTGTGACCGAGCCGGTGCGGATCTCCGCGCTCGTGTCGTTCGGGCGTGAGAAGCGGAACGTCACGCCGAAGGACGTCGAGAAGATCGCGGACGAGCTCGTGCGGCGCGCGCTGCGGGCCGCGGGGCCCGGCGAGCGCCCCGTGGAGGCCGCCGAGGCCGTCGCCGTGCGGGGCGCCCTCGCACACTCCCTGGCCGCCCTCGGCACCCTCACCATCGACGACTACGAAGCGGTGGCCCTCGGCCCGGAGGAGTTCGCCCGCAGGCTCCGCGCCGACACGGCGGCGACGATCGCCTCCTTCGCCTTCAGCCGCGACGCCGAGCTCTTCTACGAGCGGCTGCTGCACACCGCGTCCCTGCACATCCTGAACTTCTTCACGCAGCGCTCCACCTACGTCGCCCGCCTGCAGACCAGACAGAGCCAGCAGCTCGCACGGCTCGTCCAGGCCATCGACGTACTCGTCGAACGTCTGCCGTCGCAGTCGAGCGAGGACGCCGCCTTCGAGAGCCTGTACGCCACCCACATCACCGAGCGGCACGGCACGCTGACCATCTACGGCCTGGACACCGGGACCGGCGAATGGCCACTGGACACCGCCTACTTGAGCCTGGAGGCGACCCGCGAGCGCGGCGCCCCGCGCGACGCCGCCCCCGGGGACAACCACGCCGGCACCCACATCCCCGCCGAACGCGTCCTCGCCCAGCACGACCAGGTGCTGCTGCGCGGCGTCGCGGGCTCCGGCAAGACCACGCTCGTCCAGTGGCTGGCCGTGACGACGGTGGACCGGTCGTACGAGCACGGCCTCACGCACCTCGTCGGACGCGTCCCCTTCGTGCTCCCGATGCGACGGATCGCCCGCCCGGGGGCCGAACTCCCGGTGCCCGGCGACTTCTTGAAGGCCGTCGGCTGCCCGGTCGGCGGCGAGCAGCCGCGCGGCTGGGTGGAGCGCGTACTGCGCGCCCGACGGGGCGTCCTGCTCGTCGACGGGATAGACGAAATAGCCGCGGACCGGCGCGAGTCCGCGCGACGCTGGCTGCGCGAGCTGACCCGGACCTTCCCCGGCAACCTGTGGCTCGTGACGTCGCGCCCCTCCGCCGTCCCGGAGAAGTGGCTGGACACGGCCGGCTTCAGCGAGCTCACGCTGTCGCAGATGTCCCGTGACGGCGTGGCCACGTTCGTGCGCCGCTGGCACCGCGCGGCGGGTGCCGACGAGGCCACGGGCACGGCGCTGCTGCAGGCCGTGCGCGGCACCACGGAGCTGAACCGCCTCGCCACCAACCCGCTGATGTGCGGCATGCTCTGCGCCCTGCACCGCGACCGGCGGGGCTTCCTGCCGCAGGACAGGAAGTCGCTGTACGAGGCGGCCCTGACGATGCTCCTGGAACGGCGGGACAGGGAACGAGAGTTGGAGCACCCGGACGGCGTGCGCATTCCGTACGCGATCCAGGTGCAGCTCCTGCAGAAGCTCGCCTGGTGGCTGATCCGCAACAGCCGTCTGGAGATGGACCGTTCGGACGCGCTGCACATCATCGGGCAGGCCGTCCCCTCGGTGAACCTCAACGCGAGCGGCGAGGATGTCTACACCTCGCTGATGCTGCGCTCGGGCCTGCTGCGCGAACCGGCCGACGGGCGCGTCGACTTCCTGCACCGCACCTTCCAGGACTACCTGGGCTCCCGCCTCGCCGTGCAGGACCTCGACTTCGACCTGCTGCTCAACAACGCCGACAAGGACCAGTGGGACGACGTCATCCTCCTCGCCATCGCCCACGCGCGGCCCAAGGAGGCCGAGCAGATGCTGCGCCGCCTCGTCGGCCACGGCACCTCCCGCAGCAAGCTCCTCGCGGCGGCCGGACTGCCGTTCGCCGCCGAGGTGGACCCCTCGGTGCGCGTACTCGTGCAGGAGGGGGTGAGCTCCCTCATCCCGCCCGACTCCCTCCCCGAGGCCAGCGAACTCGCCCGCGCGGGCGGCGACCTGGTGCTCTCGCTGCTGCCGGGCCCCAAAGGACTCGACGACCAGATGGCGGACCGCGTGGCCTGGACCGCCGCGCAGGTCGGCTCGGAGGCCGCCCTGCACTTCCTGACCCGCTTCCGCAAGCACACCAGCCCCGTGGTCCAGGCGACCCTGACCGAGGCCTGGCAGCACTTCGAGCGCGATCCGTACGCCCGCGACATCCTCGCCCACCTGCCGCAGCAGCACACCGTCGACGTACGCGGCACGGAGGACCTGCACGCGCTGCGCGCCATCGGCGGCTGGGAGGACATCCGGATCCAGGGCTCCTACCGCGTCGAGGACCTCACGGACCTCATCGTGCGCGAGCGACTCGTCCACCTCTGGCTGGAGGCCCCCCACCCCGTCGAGGGCCTGGCCTGGCTCTCCGCCTTCCCGCACCTCAAGAGCGTCTTCGTACCGACGGAGGTGCCACCGGCCGTGGCCGGCCAGGTGCCGCAGTGGATCACACTCATCACCCAGCGCACCCGGCGGGGCTGAGGCCCGCCCCAGCAACAAAAGGGGCTGCCCCGGAACCGTACGAAACGGTCCGGGGCAGCCCCTTCAGGCGTTCAGCTCGCGAGGAGCGTCACGCCTCCTTGCTCAGGTTCGGGCCACCGCCGGCGGCCGACTCGATCGGCGGCACGTCCGGAAGCGCCGCCTTCTCCTCGCCGCGGAAGGTGAACGTGGCGTTGTCGCCCTCGCCCTCCGTGTCGACGACCACGATGTGGCCGGGGCGCAGCTCGCCGAAGAGGATCTTCTCGGAGAGGGTGTCCTCGACCTCGCGCTGGATCGTGCGCCGCAGCGGACGCGCGCCGAGCACCGGGTCGTAGCCCTTCTTGGCGAGCAGCTCCTTGGAGGACTGGGAGAGCTCGATGCCCATGTCCCGGTCCCTCAGGCGCTCGTCCACCTTGGAGATCATCAGGTCGACGATCTGGAGGATGTCGTCCTGGCTGAGCTGCGGGAAGACGACGACGTCGTCGACGCGGTTCAGGAACTCCGGGCGGAAGTGCTGCTTCAGCTCGTCGCTGACCTTGTTCTTCATGCGCTCGTAGTTGGACTTCGTGTCGCCCTGGGCCGCGAAGCCCAGGTTGAAGCCCTTCGAGATGTCACGGGTTCCAAGGTTGGTCGTCATGATGATGACCGTGTTCTTGAAGTCCACGACGCGGCCCTGGGAGTCGGTCAGGCGACCGTCCTCCAGGATCTGCAGGAGCGAGTTGAAGATGTCCGGGTGGGCCTTCTCGACCTCGTCGAAAAGGACGACGGAGAACGGCTTGCGGCGGACCTTCTCGGTCAGCTGGCCGCCCTCTTCGTAACCCACGTATCCGGGCGGGGAACCGAAGAGACGCGAGACCGTGTGCTTCTCGCTGAACTCCGACATGTCGAGGGAGATCAGCGCGTCCTCGTCGCCGAAGAGGAATTCGGCGAGCGCCTTGGACAGCTCGGTCTTACCGACACCGGACGGACCGGCGAAGATGAACGAACCGCCGGGACGCTTCGGGTCCTTCAGACCCGCACGCGTACGCCGGATCGCCTTCGAAAGCGCCTTGACGGCGTCCTTCTGGCCGATGACGCGCTTGTGGAGCTCGTCCTCCATGCGCAGCAGGCGGCTCGACTCCTCCTCGGTCAGCTTGAAGACCGGGATACCGGTCGCCGTGGCCAGGACCTCGGCGATCAGCTCGCCGTCGACCTCGGCGACGACGTCCATGTCGCCGGCCTTCCACTCCTTCTCCCGCTTGGCCTTCGCGGCGAGCAGCTGCTTCTCCTTGTCGCGGAGAGAGGCCGCCTTCTCGAAGTCCTGGGAGTCGATGGCCGACTCCTTGTCGCGGCGCACGCCCGCGATCTTCTCGTCGAACTCGCGGAGGTCCGGCGGCGCGGTCATCCGGCGGATGCGCATCCGGGAACCGGCCTCGTCGATCAGGTCGATCGCCTTGTCCGGCAGGAAGCGGTCCGAGATGTACCGGTCGGCCAGGGTCGCGGCCTGGACGAGGGCCTCGTCGGTGATGGACACACGGTGGTGCGCCTCGTACCGGTCGCGGAGGCCCTTGAGGATCTCGATGGTGTGCGGCAGCGACGGCTCAGCGACCTGGATGGGCTGGAAGCGGCGCTCGAGAGCGGCGTCCTTCTCCAGGTGCTTGCGGTACTCGTCGAGCGTGGTCGCACCGATGGTCTGCAGCTCACCGCGGGCCAGCATCGGCTTGAGGATGCTGGCGGCGTCGATCGCGCCCTCGGCGGCACCCGCACCCACCAGGGTGTGGAGCTCGTCGATGAACAGGATGATGTCGCCGCGGGTGCGGATCTCCTTGAGGACCTTCTTCAGGCGCTCCTCGAAGTCACCGCGGTAGCGCGAGCCGGCCACCAGGGCACCGAGGTCGAGGGTGTAGAGGTGCTTGTCCTTGAGGGTCTCGGGCACCTCACCCTTGACGATGGCCTGGGCGAGACCCTCGACGACGGCGGTCTTGCCGACGCCGGGCTCACCGATGAGGACCGGGTTGTTCTTCGTACGACGGGACAGCACCTGCATGACCCGCTCGATCTCCTTCTCGCGCCCGATGACCGGGTCGAGCTTGGACTCACGAGCGGCCTGGGTGAGGTTCCGGCCGAACTGGTCGAGCACCAGGGACGTGGAGGGCGTGCCCTCGGCAGGACCGCCGGCGGTGGCGGTCTCCTTGCCCTGGTAACCGGAGAGCAGCTGGATGACCTGCTGCCGCACCCGGTTGAGATCGGCGCCCAGCTTGACCAGGACCTGGGCGGCGACGCCCTCGCCCTCGCGGATCAGGCCGAGCAGGATGTGCTCCGTGCCGATGTAGTTGTGGCCCAGCTGAAGGGCCTCGCGGAGCGACAGCTCCAGGACCTTCTTGGCACGGGGGGTGAAGGGGATGTGGCCGGACGGGGCCTGCTGGCCCTGACCGATGATCTCCTCCACCTGCTGGCGGACCGCCTCGAGCGAAATCCCGAGGCTCTCCAGGGCCTTAGCGGCGACACCCTCGCCCTCATGGATCAAGCCCAGGAGGATGTGCTCGGTGCCGATGTAGTTGTGGTTGAGCATCCGGGCTTCTTCCTGAGCCAGGACGACAACCCGCCGCGCGCGGTCGGTGAACCTCTCGAACATCGTTAATCGCTCCTCAGAGCGGTCAGGCAGTAAGGGGTCGGTCCCCTCCCTGTCCTTCCGCAGCTTAGTCCCGCAAGCGGGGACCGCTCATTCCAACTGCCGACACCCGGACCCCAACTCGGAGGATCTCCTGACCCCGAACGCCGACAACTGCTCCAACCCGATGGTGCGAGACGATGTTCCCGCAGGCCAGGCAGTTACCCCCACCATCACTACGCCGATGGCGAACGTGAGACGCCAAAGCCTGCGTGTCGCCCCTCCCCACTAGGGATGTCTTACCCGTAAGGACTGACACTCCATGCGGCGCGCCCCGGTTCCCTCCGCTACGGGCGAACACTCTTGCGCCGCTCAACACGCCCGTACGCCCCCTTTCCGGACACCGTACGCGGTCGGATCGCGACCCTGCGTAACCCCGGCGCCCTTCCGGCTGTTGCTCGGACATGGCCCCCACGGTTCCTCATCCCCGGACACCGGTCGAGCAGAGCGACCCGGTGCGTCAGTGGTACGAGAACGAACTCGGCTGGGCGACAGCGCCCGAGCCCGGTCCGGTGCGTCTGGTGACGGGGCTGCGCTTCGACGTCCTCGAACTGCCCGCGGAGGCGGGGTTCGCGGCGCTGCGTCACCTCGGGCCGAAGGCTCCGGTGGCGCTGCGCGGGGAAACGATGCGGCTCCTGGTGAGCGCGGGAAGCGCGGACGAGCTGCCGGGGCTGCTCGACTGGCTGGAGTGGGGGGACATCCCCCTCGATCTGACCGCGGTCGGTGCGGGCGGGCGGATCGACGCGCCCACGCCGCCGGGGTGGTCCGGCTCCCGGGGGGCGGCCGTGTGGCTGCGACCCCCGGAGCCCGGGTGCGAGGTGGAGCCGACGCTGCCGGCGCTGCCGTCCCTGCCCGATGTGGGGGGAGGCGGGACTGCGCCCCACAGCGACCCCGCCGTGGGCTCCGATCTCGTACGACTTGTGGACACGGCGGCAACGCAGTGCCACCGGGTCCGGCTGCGACGTCGCAGCCGTCAGCCGTTGGCCTTCTCGTAGGCCTCACGAATGGACGCGGGAACACGGCCGCGGTCATTGACCTCGAAACCGTTCTCCTTTGCCCAGGCCCGGATCGCCGCGGTGTCCTGACCGCTGCTCGCCGCCGCCGCACGCGCCTTGCCGCGGCCGCTCGAACCGCGGCCTCCCGTACGCCGACCGGCCTTGACGAAGTCCTCAAGGGCCCCACGGAGCTTGTCCGCGTTGGCCGTGGTGAGGTCGATCTCGTAGGACTTGCCGTCCAGCGCAAACGTCACGGTCTCGTCCGCCTCGCCACCGTCGAGGTCGTCGACAAGAAGGACCTGAACCTTCTGTGCCACCGGATTTCCTTTCATCGATAACTTCGAGGCCGGACCACACGACGCACTCCGCCGATTCGCCGGCCCCTGTTATATGCAGTACTGCAGTACGTCGGAAAGCAAACCGCTTTTGCTGGAAAAACACAAACCCCTGGGAGAGACTGGGTACCCTGAGAAGCCTGGAAACGTGCGCGTTTCGGACATAGGCCACCGGGGCAGGAGGCGGCCCGGAATACCACAGCGGCGATCACAGATGCAGAAGCATCCGACTGTTGCCCAAGGTGTTCGGTTTCACTCGTTCGAGGCCGAGGAACTCCGCGACGCCCTCGTCATAGGAACGCAGGAGCTCGCTGTAGACATCTCCGTCGACCGGAGTGTCGCCGATCTCCACGAAGCCGTGCTTCGCGAAGAAGTGGACTTCGAAGGTGAGACAGAAAACCTTGCGGACGCCGAGCCACCGTGCGGTCCGCAGCAACTTGTCCAACAGCTGATGCCCCACTCCGGCTCCCTTGACCTCGGGGTTCACCGCGAGCGTGCGTACTTCCGCGAGGTCTTCCCACATCACATGCAGAGCGCCGCAGCCGACCAACTCGGCGTTGTCGTCGCGTTCAGCCACCCAGAACTCCTGGATGTCCTCGTAAAGCGTCACCGTCGCTTTGTCCAGGAGGATCCGCTCGCGGACGTACGAGTCGAGGAGCCGGCGCACGGCCGGCACATCGGAGGTTCGCGCCCTGCGGACCGAGACCGCTTTTGCGCTGAGTTCGCTGAGTTCGGGGACCTCTGGAGCCATGAGCGGACGCTATCGCTCTGCCTCGCGCTCCGCCGCGCCGGGGTTCTCCGGGCCTTGGACGATACGCATCGCGTCACTCAGCGCTTCCCGCTGTTCCGGCGACATCATGCCGAAGAAGGCGACGAGAGCGGCGGCCGGGTTGTCGCTCTGCGACCAGGCTTCGTTCATCAGTGCGGCGGCGTAGGCGGCCCGAGTGGAGACCGCCTCATAACGATAGGCGCGGCCTTCCGCTTCGCGACGCACCCAGCCCTTCTGATGGAGATTGTCCAAAACGGTCATCACGGTCGTGTAGGCGATGGACCGTTCCTGCTGTAGGTCTTCCAGGACTTCTCGAACGGTCACGGGGCGGTTCCACTTCCACACCCGCGTCATGACTGAGTCTTCGAGTTCTCCCAATGGACGAGGCACAGCTGAACAATAGTGGGAGACATCACTATTGGCGTGATGCGTGAGGGACGTGGCGTACCCCTAATTTCCTCTCAACTACAACAAAAAGGGCGTACGACTCGAAAGGTATGCGAGTCGTACGCCGTGGTGCATGGCCGGGCACCGTGGGTGACCTTCGCAGGTCACACGGAGGCCCGGCCGGGGGTGGAACGCCCTGGAATCAGGCGCTGCCGGTCTTCGGGGCCTGCTGGACGGCTTCGGCGCGGGAGATCGCGGCGTCGACGGCCGCGTCCTCCTTGGCCTTGTTGGCACCGCCCTGGGTCTTCACGATCGTCACGATGAGACCGGTGAAGAACACGGCCATCACTACGGGGGGCAGGAGCGCGGAAACGTAGTCCATGCCCCCAGGGTAGCTAGCCCGCGGCGAGCTGATGCGGCGGGTCCGTCGGCGTCGTGGGCTCCGCGGGGCGGCGCTTGGGAGGGAAGACCTCGGCCGGGGTGGGGACCGGACGGGACGGCTCCGGGGTGGCCGGGCGTTCGGGCGGCGCCTTGGGCTCGGGGGCGGTCGGGCCCTCGGCGGCGGCGAGGCCGCCGGGCAGGGCGAGCAGGCGGGTGCGCGAGGCGGGGACGGCCGCGCGGCGCGCCGTTGGGGCCGGGGCCGCCGCCGGGACGGCACGGCCCGCGAGGCGGGCGCGTACGGCCTGTTCGGCGAGGGTGCGGCAGCGGTCGAGGAGGGCGGCCGCCGTGGCGTTGCCGCGCAGGGCCCGCAGGGCCGCGAGGTCGTCGGGGCCCGGCTGGTAGCCGGTGCCGAGCACGTCCTCGAGCAGCGCGAGGTAGCCGGATGCGGTGCCGGGCAGGGCCGCCCGGTAGCGGGCGAGGTCGGCCATCAGGAAGGCGCGCAGCCTGGCGCCCTCGCGCACCGCCTCGTCGACCGATTCGGCGAGCCGGAGACAGTCCTGGACATCCTCGTCACAGACGGGGCTGGGGTGCAGGGCGAGCGCCAGAGCGCGACGGAGCACACGCAGCTCCTCCGCACTGAAGGCCATGCCGCCCCGGGATCCGTATGGCGTGGGCATGGCCTGACGATACGCGCTAATCGGACAAAATCGGCTTAACGCCAATTCGTGGCGCGGCGGGGGCATCGCTCGGCGTGCGCCGCCGCCCCGGCTAGTCCGCGCGGCGGCGGACCATCGCGTAGGCCACGGCTCCGATGCCCAGCGCCGCCACCGCCGCGACCGCGAGCCAGGGGAGGATGCCCGCCCCCGCGCCCGCCATGGCCGGGGAGGGGGGCTGGAGCGCCCTGGCCGTCGTCGCCGGGCCGCACATCATGCCCGCCAGCGCCGCGGCCACCACCACGGCCCGAAGTCGTCCCTTGCGCCTCATGCTCCCCAGTCCGCCCCACGCACACTCAAGTCCCGTCCCTGCACAGACTCTTGCAGGACATGGAGGGTTGTGCACGCCCGGCGGCGGACAAGCGTCGGATACAGGTCAGCTGCGGGAGACGTTCCGCTCGTAGACGAGCCGGAGACCGATCAGCGTCAGCCACGGTTCGTGCTCGTCGATGACCGAGGCCTCGCCGAGCACCATGGGGGCGAGACCGCCGGTGGCGATCACCGTCACGTCGTCCGGGTCGCCGCCCGCGCCCGCCAACTCGCGCGCCATGCGGTTCACGACGCCGTCGACCTGGCCCGCGAATCCGTACAGGATGCCTGCCTGCATGGCCTCCACGGTGTTCTTGCCGATGACACTGCGCGGGCGGGCCAGCTCGATCTTGCGGAGCTGGGCGCCGCGTACGCCGAGGGCCTCGACGGAGATCTCGATGCCGGGGGCGATGACGCCGCCCGCGTACTCCCCGCGCGCGGAGACCGCGTCGAACGTCGTCGCCGTACCGAAGTCGACGACGATCGCCGGGCCTCCGTAGAGCTCGACGGCCGCGACCGCGTTGATGATGCGGTCCGCGCCGACCTCCTTGGGGTTGTCCATGAGGATCGGGACGCCGGTCTTGATGCCCGGCTCGACCAGGACAGCAGGGACGTCGCCGTAGTAGCGGCGGGTGACCTCGCGCAGTTCGTGCAGGACCGAGGGGACCGTCGAGCAGATCGCGATGCCGTCGATGCCGTCGCCCAGCTCCTCTCCGAGGAGAGGGTGCATGCCCATCAACCCGTTGAGGAGGACGGCGAGTTCGTCCGCCGTGCGGCGGGCGTCGGTGGAGATGCGCCAGTGTTCGACGATGTCCTCGCCGTCGAAGAGACCGAGGACGGTGTGGGTGTTTCCTACGTCGATCGTCAGCAGCATCAGTCCCGCACCGCTTCCCGCAGGTCGAGGCCGATGTCGAGGATCGGGGAGGAGTGGGTCAGGGCGCCCACCGCGAGGTAGTCGACGCCCGTCTCGGCGTACGCGCGGGCGTTCTCCAGGGTGAGGCGGCCCGAGGACTCCAGGAAGGCGCGGCCGGCCACGACGGCGACGGCCTCCTCGGTCTCGCCCGGCGTGAAGTTGTCCAGGAGGATCAAGTCGGCGCCCGCGTCCACGACTTCGCGCAGCTGGTGGAGCGTGTCGACCTCGACCTCGATGGCCAGGCCCGGGAACTGCTCGCGCACGGCCTTGAAGGCCTGCGCGACGCCGCCCGCCGCCACCACGTGGTTGTCCTTGACCAGGGCCGCGTCGGAGAGCGACATGCGGTGGTTGACGCCGCCGCCCATGCGCACCGCGTACTTCTCCAGGGCGCGGTAGCCGGGCGTCGTCTTGCGGGTGTCGCGGACCTTCGTCGTCGTACCGTCCAGGACGTCCGCCCACGCGCGCGTGGCGGTCGCGATGCCGGAGAGGCGGCACAGGATGTTCAGGGCGCTGCGCTCGGCGGTGAGCAGGTCGCGGGTGCGGGTGGTGACGCTCAGCAGGACGTCGCCCGCCTCGACGCGGTCGCCGTCCTCGACGTGCCGCTCGACCTCGAACTCGTCCTCGCAGACCACCGAGATGATCGCCTCGGCGACGCGCAGGCCCGCGGCCGTGCCCGCCTCGCGCGCGGCGAAGTCGGCGGTGGCGACGGCGTCTTCGGGGATGGTGGCGACCGTGGTGACGTCCACGCCGCCGGCCAGGTCCTCCTCGATGGCCATGTGCGCGATGTCCTCGATCTGCACGGGGTCGAGGCCCGCCTCGGTCAGGAGCTGCGCGAGCGCGGGGTCGAGACCGCACTCCGTGGGGTCGAACGCGTCGTCCCCGCCACAGCCGCAGGCATCGCCGCAGCCGCCACCGGTCGGGGCGAGGGGGAGGTCGTCGGGGGTGCTCACGGTCACTGCTCCTGGGGACTGGGACTGGGGCTGGGACTGGTCGGCGGGAAGTCGGATGTTTCGGTCGTGTACGCCGCGAGGGTCCTGTCCGGATTCAGGCGTACGACGATGTGGCGCCGCCAGGCCGCGTCGTCGCGGTCGGCGTGGTCCTCGCGCCAGTGGCAGCCGCGGGTCTCCTCGCGGCGCTGGGCGGCGGCGACCAGGACGCGGGCGACGCACAGGAGGTTGGTGGTCTCCCAGGTGTCGACGCCGGGCTCGGCGGTCTTGCCCTCGTTCGCGAGCGCGCCCGCGGCCTCGGCGTGGATACGGGCGAGGCGGGCCGCCGCTTCGGTGAGGGACTCCGCGGAGCGCAGGACCCCGGCGCCCTCGGTCATGACGCGCTGGATGGCGAAGCGGGCCTCGGGGGGCAGCAGGGGGTGGGTCGGGGTCTCCGGCTGTGTGACGGGGGCCGGCACGCGCGCGTGGAGGGCGTTCTCCGCGTGCCGTGCCGTGATGTCGGCGGCGATGCGCTCGGCGTAGACCAGGCCTTCCAGAAGGGAGTTGGAGGCGAGGCGGTTGGCGCCGTGCACCCCGGTGCAGGCGACCTCGCCGCAGGCGTACAGACCCGGGACCGTGGTGCGGCCGTGCAGGTCGGTGCGGACGCCGCCGGAGGCGTAGTGCGCGGCGGGGGCCACCGGGATGGGCTCGGTGACCGGGTCGATGCCGTGGGCGCGGCAGGCGGCGAGGATCGTCGGGAAGCGGTGCTCCCATGTGTCGGCGCCGAAGTGCCGGGCATCCAAGTACACGTTCTCGGCGCCCTGTTCCAGCATGCGGCGCGTGATGCCCTTGGCGACGATGTCCCGGGGCGCGAGCTCGGCGAGCTCGTGCTGGCCGACCATGAAGCGCACGCCGTCGGCGTCCACGAGGTGGGCGCCCTCGCCGCGGACGGCCTCCGAGACCAGCGGCTGCTGGCCCTCCGCGTCCGCGCCGAGGAAGAGGACCGTGGGGTGGAACTGCACGAATTCGAGGTCGGAGACCTCGGCGCCCGCGCGCAGGGCGAGCGCCACGCCGTCGCCCGTGGACACGGACGGGTTGGTGGTCGCCGAGAAGACCTGGCCCATGCCGCCGGTGGCGAGGACCACCGCGGGGGCGTGGACGGCGCCCACGCCGTCGTGCTGGCCCTCCCCCATGACGTGCAGGGAGACACCGGCGGTGCGGCCTTCGGCATCGGTCAACAGGTCCAGGACCAGGGCGTTCTCGACGGTCGGTATGCCGCGCGCGCGGACGGCATCGACCAGGGCGCGGGAGATCTCCGCGCCGGTCGCGTCGCCGCCCGCGTGCACGATGCGGCGGCGGTGGTGGCCGCCCTCGCGGCCCAGCTCGATGACGCCTTCGGCGTCGGTGTCGAAGAGGGCGCCGGTCTCGATGAGGCGGCGCACGGCGTCGGGGCCCTCGGTGACGAGGGTGCGCACGGCAGGCTCGTCACACAGGCCGACGCCCGCCACCAGCGTGTCGTCCAGGTGCTGTTCGGGGGTGTCGCCCTCGCCGAGCGCCGCGGCGACGCCGCCCTGGGCCCAGCGCGTGGAGCCGTCGTCCAGGCGGGCCTTGGTCACCACGACCGTCTTCAGACCGGCGGCCGCACAGCGCAGGGCGGCGGTCAGTCCGGCCACTCCGGAGCCGACGACCACGAGGTCGGCGTCGAGGGACCAGCCAGGGGCGGGGGCGTGCAGCCGTATTCCGGTGGCACTCATACAGCGGCTCCGAAGGTGAGCGGGATGTTGTCGATCAGCCGCGTCGCGCCGACCTTGGCGGCCACGGCGAGGACGGCGTCGCCGGTGTGGCCGGGGCGGACCTCGGTGAAGTCGGCCGGGTCCACCAGCGCCACGTAGTCGAGCCGGAGCGGGGGCCGCATGCGCGCGGCCTCGTCGAGGACGAGGCGGGCCGCCGCGACGACGGCCGCGGGGCCGCCGGTCGTGGCGGGCGGCGCGGAGTGCGCCACGGCGTGCGCGTCGGCGGCCGCGCGGGACTCGCCGATCGCGCTCAGGGCGACGGCACGCGCGCGCGTGGCGGGGGCGCTGGCGGCACGCGCGCGCAGGGCCTCCTGGGCGGCATGCCGGTCGCGGCCCGCGAACAGGGCCTGGGAGAGGGCGAGCGCGGTGCGCCGCTCGTCCGGCGAGAGGTAGCGGTTGCGGCTGGAGAGGGCCAGGCCGTCGTCCTCGCGGACGGTGGGGACGCCGACGATCTCCACGTCGAAGTTCAGGTCGCGCACCATACGGCGGATCAGGGCGAGCTGTTGGGCGTCCTTCTGCCCGAACAGCGCCACGTCGGGCCGGGTGAGGTGCAGCAGCTTGGCGACGACGGTGAGCATGCCGTCGAAGTGGCCGGGGCGCGTGGCCCCTTCGAGGACCGTGCCCATGGGGCCCGCGCCGATGCGGACCTGGGGCTCGCCGCCCGGGTAGACCTCGTCGACGGCGGGGGCGAACACGGCGTCCGCGCCCGCCTGTTCGGCGATCTTGAGGTCGGCTTCGAGGGTGCGGGGGTAGCGGTCCAAGTCCTCGCCCGCGCCGAACTGCAGGGGGTTCACGAAGACCGTGACGACGACCTCGCCCTCGGCTCCGGCGATGCGGCGGGCGGCGCGGATCAGCGAGGCGTGCCCGTCGTGCAGGGCGCCCATGGTCATGACGACCGCCCGGCGGCCTTCACGCGCGCGCGTGCGCAGTGACTCGGCGGTGTGCAGGAGCGTGGTGGTCATCGGCTGCCTCCTTCGGCTCCGCCGTTCCCGCCCGCGCCGTGGGCGAGCACGCCCAGGAGGTCCTCGGCGAGCTCCGGCTTGAGCAGGCCGTGCGCGAGGGCGCGGTCGGCGGTGGCGCGGGCCATCGCGAGGTAGCCGGCGACGGTCTGCGGGGCGTGCTTGCGCAGCTCGGCGACGTGGGCGGCGACGGTGCCCGCGTCCCCGCGCGCGACGGGGCCCGTGAGCGCCGCGTCGCCCGACCGCAGGGCGTTGTCCAGAGCAGCGCCGAGCAGCGGGCCGAGCATCCGGTCCGGTGCCTCGACGCCCGCGTCGCGCAGCAGCTCCATGGACTCGGCGACCAGCGTGACCAGGTGGTTCGCGCCGAGGGCGAGGGCCGCGTGGTACAGCGGGCGGTTCTCCTCGGCGATCCACTCGGGCTCGCCGCCCATCTCGATGACCAGGGCCTCGGCGGCGAGCCGCAGCTCCTCGGGCGCGGTCACGCCGAAGGAGCACCCGGCCAGGCGCTGCACGTCGACGGGGGTGCCGGTGAACGTCATCGCGGGGTGCAGCGCGAGCGGCAGGGCTCCGGCCCGCAGGGCGGGCTCAAGGACCTTGGTGCCGTACCGCCCGGAGGTGTGCACGAGGAGCTGGCCCGGGCGCACGGCCCCGGTCTCCGCGAGGCCCTCGACCAGGCCCGGCAGGGCGTCGTCGGGGACGGTCAGGAGCACCAGGTCGGCGCGCTCCAGGACCTGGGCGGGCGGGACGAGGGGGACGTCGGGCAGCATGACGGCGGCTCGGCGCACGGAGGTGTCGGACACTCCGGACGCGGCCACCGGGCGGTGCCCGGCGAGCTGCAGCGACGCGGCGAGCGCGGGGCCCACACGGCCCGCTCCCACCACTCCCACGGTGAGCCTCGCGGGACGGTCCCGCGGGTCTGGCTGATGCGATGCGTTCACGCGATGACGCCTTCCGTTCCAGTCCGCTCGGGGTACCGGACGATTTCTCGTCATGCTAACGCGATTGGTTGGCGCCGCGTCTTCCGCTGTCCACAGGCTGTGGTTATTCATATGACTGGTGGCGGAGGGCGGGCCATGCTCGGAGCATGGCCTCCAACAGCGCAGCACAAGAGCAGCCGGAATCCCGGGAGCAAGAACAGCCGGAGCCTCGGGAACAGGGGCGGGCGGAGCCGCGGGAGGCGGACGACTACGCCCTCCAGTCGGCCCGGCGCCGTGCCGCGGCCCGGGGCGCCGCACGGACCCTGCAGCGCTCGCCCCTGTTCGTGCCGCTCGTCGAGCGCTTCGCCGCCCTCGCGGCGGCCGCCCCCGAGGTCGTCGGTCCGCAGGACCCCACCGACATCTACGGAGACGCGGTCGTCGCCACCCTGGAGGAGGAGGTCGCGCGTCTGCTCGGCAAGGAGGCCGCTGTCTTCTTCCCCACCGGCACGATGGCCCAGCAGGTCGCACTGCGCTGCTGGGCGGGGCGTACGGGGAACGCGACGGTCGCACTGCATCCGAAGGCACATCCCGAGCTCCACGAGGGGAGTGCCTTCCCCATGGTCAGCGGGCTGCGCACGGTGCACCCGACGGACGAGCCGCGCCTGCCCACGGCCGACGAAGTGCGGGACTTCGAGGAGCCCTTCGGCGCGCTGATGCTCGAACTGCCGCTCCGCGAGGCCGGTTACGTCCTGCCGACCTGGGAGGAGCTGGAGGCGGTGGTGGACGCGGCCCGTGAACGGGACGCGGTGGTGCACTTCGACGGCGCCCGCCTGTGGGAGTGCACGCCGCACTTCGGCCGCTCCCTCGCGGAGATCGCGGGGCTCGCCGACTCCGTGTACGTGTCGTTCTACAAGTCCCTTGAAGGGATCAGCGGCGCCGCGCTGGCCGGTCCGCGCACGCTCGTCGAGGAGGCGAGGGTGTGGCGCCACCGCTACGGGGGCCAGCTGTTCCAGCAGTTCCCGACCGCGGTCTCCGCCCTGCTGGGCCTGAAGCACACCCTGCCCCGGCTGCCCGAGTACGTCGCCCACGCGCGCGTGATCGCCGAGGCGCTGCACGAGGGGCTCACGGACACCGAGGTCCCCTGGGTGCGCGTGCACCCCGAGCGGCCGCACACCCATCAGTTCCAGGTGTGGCTGCCGTACGCGCCCGACGTACTGAACGAGGCCTCCGTGGGGCAGGCCGAGGAGACCGGGACCCTGCTCTTCGGGCGGTGGTTCCCCGACGGGCCGCCCGGACTCTCGGTCACGGAGGTCACCGTGACCGAGGAGGGCCTCAAGTGGACGGCCCAGGACGTCAAGGAAGCGGCCGCGGAGTTCGTGCGACGCCTCGCCCGCTGAGGCCTCCCCCGCCGAGCCGACCGCCGCGTGCGAGCCGGGCCAGGGCGGCGCGGAACCTGCCGTGGGCGGGGCGTTCGGCCACGACGGCGCGGAAGCGGCCGTAATCGCGGACCTCGCGGACGACCTGCCAGTCGTGCTGACCGGGCGCGGGCGGCGTCGGCTCGCCGTGCTGGGCGGCGCGGTAGGTGTCGAGCAGGTACTGCTGGGTGACGCTCATGACGGAACACCTCTCGGAATAAATGGTATGTAACGGACACGACAGGGTCACGGGGACCCGGGGTCCGGAACCCGGAGATCCGGGCACGGTGCGAAGGGTGAGGGAAGTGGATCCGGAGGCTTCGGCGGCTCCGGCGATGACTACAGACTGCTCCCGCCGCCCCGCCCGCGTCGCGTCGATTGACGAGCGCCGTCAATCGACGGCCCGGCTGTCGGTGGCGAGGTGCACCATGGGGTCATGAGCGTGAGCATCGACATCAGCGGGCTTTCCCAGGACCGGATCCACGTCGTGCCCTCACCCCTGGCCGAGCTCGGCATGGCGCTGCACGCACTGTCCGAGCCGGGCCACCACCCGGGGCTCCAGGGCTGGGCGACCGCCGTCTCCACGCGCCTGGACCCGTGCCTGGCCGACCGCATGTGCGAGGCCGACTTCCTGTGGCGCTCGACGTTCTCGGACGTGTTCGCGCCGTTCGCGGGCATCCCCGGACAGACCACGCTCCCCGGGGCCACGCTCGCCGAGGAGCTCGACCTCCTGGACAAGCTGACCGACGAGCAGTTCGTGGACGCCGCCCTGGAGTTCACCTGCCAGTCGACGTACGCGGAGCCGAACCGCCAGCTCCTGTCCGACCCCGCCGTGCAGCAGCGCGCGCTGGACCTGGCCGCCGCCCGCGGCCCGCATCAAGTGCTGTTCACCAAGCGGCTCCTGGACGACCCGCCGGTCGTGCGCGCCTGGCTGCGCAACCTCCTCCAGGACTGCGACGAGGCGTTCTTCGCCGACACCTGGGCCCGCCTGAGCCACCAGCTCGCCGCGGACGCCCGGCACAAGACCGAGCTGCTGCGCCGCAAGGGCCTGGCGGAGACCCTGAAGGCCATCTCCGGAGCGGTGTCCCTGGACGAGAGCGGCAGCCTCATCACCGTCGACAAGATCACCTCGGGCCGCACCACCACGGGGGCGGGAGGCCTGGTGCTCGTGCCGACCAGCCTCGGCTGGCCGCACCTCATGGTGCTGCACCGCAAGGGCTGGCAGGCGTCGATCACGTACCCGATCAGCGCCCCCGGTCTGACCGCGCCGCCCACCGTGGAGCAGCTGACCCGCCGCATGTCCGCGCTCGCCCACCCGGTGCGGATGCGCCTGTGCCGCCACCTCGCGCGCGGGGCGTACACCACGAGCGAGCTCGCGGACGCGCACGGCATGACGGCGCCGGAGATATCCCGGCACCTGAGCGTCCTGAAGAAGGCGGGCCTGATCACCACCCGGCGCCGCGGCCGCTATGTGCAGCACCAGCTGGACATCAGCGTGGTGTCGCGCCTGGGCAGCGACTTCATCGAGGGCGTGCTGCGCTAGCCCCCGCACCGTCGGGCCAAGAAGCTAGGAGCCGCCCCCGGCCCGCACGAGGCCCGTCTCGTAGGCGAGGACGACCACTTGGACCCGGTCCCGCAGGTCCAGCTTGGTCAGGATGCGGCCCACGTGGGTCTTCACGGTCGCCTCCGAAAGGACGAGCCGCGCCGCGATCTCGCCGTTCGACAGGCCCTGCGCGACCAGCACCATGACCTCGCGCTCGCGCTCGGTCAGCCGCTCCAGCTCCTTGAGCTGCGGCTGCCCGCCGGCGTTCGGCAGCATCGGCGCGAAGCGGTCCAGGAGGCGCCGCGTGGTGGACGGCGCGACCACCGCGTCGCCGCTGTGCACGGAGCGGATCGCGGCGAGCAGCTCCCCCGGAGGCACGTCCTTGAGCATGAAGCCGGACGCACCGGCCTTCAGCCCCGAGAAGGCGTACTCGTCGAGGTCGAAGGTCGTCAGGATCAGCACCTTCGGAGGGTTCGCCTCCTGGCAGACCCGCCGGGTCGTCTCCACACCGTCCAGCTTCGGCATGCGGACGTCCATCAGCACGACGTCGACCTTGGTCGAGCGCAGCACCTCCAAGGCCTCGACGCCGTCGCCCGCCTCCGCGACGACCTCCATGTCCGGCTGGGCGGCGAGCACCATCCGGAACCCGGTGCGCAACAGCACCTGGTCGTCGACGAGCATCACGCGGATCGACATCGAGGAGTCCCTTCGGGGAAGTTCAGTGACAGGTGTCAGTGTGCAGGCTTGAGCGGCAGCAGCGCGCTGATGCGGAATCCTCCGCCGGGGCGCGGCCCCGCGTCCAGCGTGCCGCCGACCATGCCGACGCGCTCGCGCATGCCGATCAGACCGTGCCCGCTGCCGTCGGCGCCGCCGTCCTCGTACAGCTCGTGGGGAGCGCCCTTGCCGTCGTCCTCGACGAGCAGCCCGAGGCCGTCGTCGAAGTAGACCAGGCGCACGCTCGCACCGGCGTTCTCGCCGCCGTGCTTGCGAGTGTTGGTGAGCGCTTCCTGCACGATGCGGTACGCGGTGAGCTCCACGCCGCTGGGCAGCGGACGCGGGGTGCCCTCGACCTTGAAGTCGACGGGCAGTCCTGCCGTGCGCACCTGCTCGATGAGGTCGTCGAGCTGCTCGACGTCGGGCTGCGGCACGTACTCGCCGCTCTCCTCGGGCTCGCCGGTGCGCAGCACGCCGAGCAGGCGGCGCATCTCGGCAAGCGCCTGGCGGCCGGTCCCCGAGATCGTCTCCAGGGCCTTCTTGGCCTGGTCGGGGGCGGTGTCCAGGACGTACGCGGCGCCGTCGGCCTGGACCACCATCACCGAGACGTTGTGCGCGACCACGTCGTGCAGCTCGCGGGCGATCCGGGCGCGCTCGGCCGCCACCGCGACCTTCGACTGCGCCTCGCGCTCCTTCTCCAGGCGGTCTGCGCGCTCCTCCAGCTGTGCGAGGTAGGCGCGGCGGGTGCGGATGGAGTCGCCGAGGACCCAGGCGAGCGCGAAGGGCACGATCTGGAAGATCGTGAAGAGGACGTTGCCGAAGGCGCTGGTGTTCTCCGTCGGCCAGCGCATCATCGACAGCGGCGCCGCCGCCAGACCGCCGATCAGCGCGAACCGCGAGGCCCACTTCTCCCCGTCGGCCGCCGCGGTGTAGATGACCACCAGCATCGCGAAGTTCGCCGGCATCGTCTCCACGTCGAAGACGAGCTGGAAGAGCCCGATGACCGCGGCGAGCACCAGCATCTGCTCGGTCCAGCGCCGACGCAGCGCGACGACCAGGGAGAGTCCGATGGCGACGGGGACCGCCGCGATCTTCGGGTCGTAGCCGTTCGTCTCGGACATGGCGACCAGACCGAGCCCGGAGATCCCGAGCAGGACGAGGGCCCAGAAGCCGTCGACCCATGTCGGGTGTCTGCGGAGGAAGTCATAGAGGCGCTGCACGTAACCCAGCGTAGGCAGCCCCGCGGTGCCCCGGGGTCAACCGGAGGTGCGATCCGTATCGAGCACATGTACTCCCCAAGGTGGAGGCCCGCTTAGCCTGCAGGCTGTGACGAACGACGATCAGAGGGCCCGACGGGGCGCCCCGCGCGGCTGGCGCGAGGCCATGGAGACCGCTCTGTACGGCCCTGACGGCTTCTACCGCAGCCCCGAGGGACCTGCCGGGCACTTCCGCACTTCCGTGCACGCCTCGCCCCTCTACGCGGGCGCGGTGGCACTGCTCCTGCGCCGCCTGGACGCCGCGCTCGGCCACCCCGCCGAACTGGCCTTCGTGGACATGGGCGCGGGCCGCGGCGAGCTGACCGCGGGCGTCCTGGCCGCGCTCCCGCACGACGTGGCGGCACGCGTGCGTGCGTACGCGGTCGAGCGCGCGGAGCGCCCCGCGGGCCTCGACGCGCGCATCGAGTGGCGGGCCACGCCCCCGGGCGGCGTCACGGGTCTGCTCTTCGCCAACGAGTGGCTGGACAACGTCCCCTTGGACATCGCCGAGGCGGCCGCCGACGGAACACCGCGCCATGTGCTCGTACGCGAGGACGGCACCGAGTCGCCGGGCGGTCCCGTCGAAGGGCCGGACGCCGAGTGGCTGGCCCGCTGGTGGCCGACGGACGCCGAGCCGGGGCTGCGCGCCGAGATCGGGCGCCCCCGGGACGAGGCGTGGGCGGCGGCCGCAGCGTCCCTCACGCGCGGCCTCGCGGTCGCCGTCGACTACGCCCACTCCCGGGAAGGACGCCCGCCGTTCGGGACGCTGACGGGCTTCAGGGCGGGCCGCGAGACGGCGCCGGTGCCGGACGGCAGCTGTGACATCACGGCCCATGTGGCGCTGGACGCCTGCGCTGCCGCCTGCCCGCAGGAGGGCGCCCTGCTGCTCACCCAGCGGGCGGCCCTCGGGGCGCTGGGCGTGAGCGGCGGCCGCCCGCCGCTGTCCCTGGCCTCCAGCGACCCGACGGCGTACGTACGCGCCCTCGCGCGCGCGGGAGAAGCCGCCGAACTCACCGCGCCCGGCGGGCTCGGGGACTTCGGGTGGCTGCTGCAGCCCGTCGGCGCGGGCCTCGACGCGGCCCTGCTCCTCGACGCGGACCTACTTGTCGATGTCCCCGACCACGAAGAACAGTGACCCCAGGATCGCCACCATGTCCGCGACCAGCTGGCCGGGCAGCAGCTCGGTCAGCGCCTGGATGTTGTTGTACGAGGCGGAGCGCAGCTTCAGGCGGTACGGGGTCTTCTCGCCCTTGCTGACCAGGTAGTAGCCGTTGATGCCGAGGGGGTTCTCGGTCCACGCGTACGTGTGCCCCTCGGGCGCCTTGAGGACCTTCGGGAGGCGCTGGTTGATCGGCCCCTGCGGCAGGTCGGCGAGCCGGTCCAGGCAGGCGTCGGCGAGGTCGAGGGCGTTGTGGGTCTGCTCCAGGAGGCACTCGAAGCGGGCCAGGCAGTCGCCCTCCTCGCGCGTGACGACCTTCAGGGTGTCCTGGAGTTCGGCGTACGCGAGATACGGCTCGTCGCGGCGCAGGTCGAAGTCGACTCCGGAGGCGCGGGCGATGGGACCGCTCACTCCGTAGGCATGCACCGCCTCGGGCGTGAGGACGCCGACGCCGCGTGTGCGGCCCCGGAAGATCTCGTTGCCGAGCACCAGACGGTCGTACACGTCCATGCGCGAGCGCACCGAGGCGACCGCCGCACGCGCGCGTGAAGCCCATCCCGCGGGCAGGTCCTCCTTGAGGCCGCCGACGCGGTTGAACATGTAGTGCATGCGGCCGCCGGAGATCTCCTCCATCACGTTCTGGAGTTCCTCGCGCTCGCGGAACGCATGGAACACCGGGGTGATTCCGCCCAGTTCGAGGGGGTACGACCCGAGGAACATCAGGTGGTTGAGTACGCGGTTCAGCTCGGCGAGCAGCGTGCGCATCCACACGGCACGCTCGGGGACCTCCATGCCGAGCATCCGCTCCACGGCCATCACGACGCCCAGCTCGTTCGAGAACGCCGACAGCCAGTCGTGGCGGTTGGCCAGCATCACGATCTGCCGGTAGTCCCGCGCCTCGAAGAGCTTCTCCGCACCGCGGTGCATATAGCCGATGACCGGCTCCGCGTGCTGGATCCGCTCGCCGTCCAGGACGAGGCGCAGGCGGAGCACGCCGTGCGTGGACGGGTGCTGAGGGCCGATGTTGAGCACCATGTCGGTGCTCTCGGCCGCTCCGCCGATGCCGAGCGTGGTCTCCGTGGTGGTCTCCGTCGTGGGACTCATGGGCACAGTCTCTCGCACGCGCTCTCGTCCGTACGCGGCTGTCGGAGGTCGTACGTAGGCTTGAGGCATGGAATCGGGGACGGTGGGGCCCGCAGGACCGGCGGGGGCACGGACGGAGCCGGTGTGGACCGGTCTGCCACGAGGGCTGCTCAAGATGCGGCGGCTCCTTCTCGTGGTCTGGCTGGTGCCGCTCGCGGTGGCCGTCGGCGTGCTGCTCGGCCTCTTCGCGGGACCCGCCTGGGCGGCCTTCGCCGCGGTGCCGCTCGCCTTCGTGGCGTGGGGCTGGCCGATGCTGGGCCGCAACTGGCGCTCGTGGCGGTATGCCGAGCGCGCCGACGACCTGCTCATCAGCCGGGGCGTGCTCTGGCGCGAGGAGACCGTCGTGCCGTACGGCCGCATGCAGCTCGTCGAGGTGACATCGGGCCCCGTGGAGCGGCACTTCGGGCTTGCGAGCGTGCAACTGCACACCGCGGCGGCGGCGACCGACGCGTGCATCCCCGGGCTGCTCCCCGAGGAGGCGGAGCGGCTGCGCGACCGCCTGACCGAACTCGGCGAGGCACGATCGGCGGGGCTGTGAACGGCGAGCGGTCCGTGGACGACGTACACGAGATCTCCGACGGCGGCGGCCCGGTGGAGGGCGGCGGAAGCGGCACGGCGGACGGCAGCGTGGCGGACGGCAGCGGCACGGCGGACGGCGGCGTGGCGCACGAGCGGCGGCTGCACCCCGTCACGCCCCTGCGCCGCGCCTGGGCGCCCTTTGCGATCCTGGTGGGCTGGGCCGTCCACGACCCGAACGGCACACAGCAGCGCCTCTCCGAACTGACCGCCGCCACCCTGCTCCTGGGCAGCGCGGCGGTGATCATCGGCGGCGCCCTCTACGGCTTCCTCAGCTGGTGGTTCACGCACTTCTCGGTCACCGACACCGAACTGCGCATCCGCACCGGCCTGTTCTTCCGCCGTACCGCCCACATCCGGCTCGACCGGCTCCAGGCCGTCGACGTGACGCGGCCCCTGCTGGCCCGCATCGTGGGCGTCGCCAAGCTCAAGCTGGACGTCATCGGGACGGAGGACAAGGACGAGCTGGCCTACCTCGGTGAGCGGGAGGCATCCGAGCTGCGGGCCGAACTCCTCGCGCGGGCGGCCGGCTTCGCCCCCGAGGAGGCACGCGAGGTCGGCGAGGCCCCCGTGCGGAACCTGCTGCACGTACAGCCGCGCATGCTCGCCGTCTCCCTGATGCTGACCGGCGCGCCCTGGGCGATGCTCGTCGCCGCGACCGTGGTGCCGACCTTCCTGTGGTTCGCCACGCACAACCTGTGGACGGTCCTCGCGACCGCCCTGCCCATGCTGGGCGGCGCGTTCGCGAGCAGCGGCGGGCGCTTCATCAAGGAGTACGACTGGACGGTGGGCGAATCCCCGGACGGCCTCCGCATCGACCACGGGCTGCTCGACAAGGCCCATGAGACGGTGCCGCCGGGCCGGGTGCAGACCGTGCACATCGTCCAGCCGATGCTGTGGCGGCGGCACGGCTGGGTGCGGGTCGAGCTGGACGTGGCGGGCTCCTCCAACAGCGTCCTGGTGCCGGTCGCTCCCCGGGAGCACGCGGAGGCGGTGATCGGCCGGGTCCTGCCGGGCGTGCGCGTGCCGGACGCGGCCGAGCTGGTGCGGCCGCCCGCGCGCGCGGCGTGGTGCGTGCCGCTCTGGTGGAAGGGGTACGGCCTCGCGGTCACGGACGCGGTCTTCGCCGCGCGCCACGGCCGGCTCAAGCGCCGCCTCTCCCTGGTGCCGCACGCCAAGGTACAGAGCGTGCAGCTCTCCCAGGGGCCCTGGGAGCGGTACAAGGACGTGGCCGACGTCCGCGTGCACACGGGCGCCAACAAGACGGTGACGGCCCGCCTGCGCCCCGCGGACGAGGCGGCGGCCCTGCTCCACTCCCAGGCGGACCGCTCCCGCACGGGGCGCAGGGAGGCGGTACCGGAGCGGTGGATGGCTTCGTAGCCCCTTACGGAGCACGAGGAGGCGCCCCGTAAGGGGCGCGGGGAACCGCGCGACCAGCCACAGCGAACCCGCAGGTTCCAGACGGCCCCGAACCGCCCCACCCAGCGGAGCGCTACGCCCGCAGGGCCGTCCGCAGCTCCGCCACGTCGATCTGTTCCGTCTCGTCATGGGCCGTCAGGTCGATGACCTGGCCCACGCCCCGCGCCGCGTCGTCCTCGGACGCGTCCCTGAACTCCGCCTCGGCCTCGGCCTTGTGGACGGCGAGTGCCTCCTCGCCCACCACGTCGGCGAGGTCCTCGTTCTGCACGGACTCCAGCGCCGCGGGCGCCAGGCTCTTCGTGCCGAAGAAGTCGAAGCCGCCCTGGGGCACCGGGCGTCGTGCCTGCGCGGGCGGCGCGACGGCGACCGCGCGCTCGTGCCCGCCGTACCCATCGGCCGCCCCGGGCTTCCCCCGCGACTCGTCCTCCGCTTCCGCCCCCGCCGCGACCGCCGCTTGCCGGGTCTGCGGAACTCGCGGGGCCGACGGGGCTTGTGGGGTCATGCGGTCGAGTGCCGCGTTGGCCCGCAGGAAGAGCGACGGCGTGGGGCTCGCGCCCGGCCGCGCGGAGGGGCGGGGCGTCTCGGCACCCGCGGGGCTCTGCGTGTTCTCCGGCTTGTCCGGCATCTCCGTACGGGGCTTCTCCGCGCGCGGCTTCTCCGTACGCGAGTCCTCCGTACCCGAGTCCTCCGTACGCGGCTTCTCCGTACGCGGCTTCTCCGTACGGGACTTGCCCGCCGGGGCACCGGCTCGCACCGCGGGGACCAGGTCCTCGGCGCCGGTACCCGCGTCCGCGGCCGGCAGCGCGGGCGCCGTCGACGACGCCTCTATGGCGAGCAGCCGCCGCCCTTCGAGGGCGCTGGCCCGCTCGGTCTCCGCGGTGGCGTACCGCCGCAGGAGCGCTGCGTGTTCATTGCGCAGCGCGGCCAGCTCGGACCGCTTGGCGCGCAGCTTCGTCTCCAGCTTGCCCCGCAGCTCGCGGGACTCCTCGAGGTCGGACTCGGCCTCGGCTATCCGTTCCTCGAAGCGCCACTCGTCGCTCGCGCGGGCGCGGACCAGCTCGGCGACGCGCTTGCCGGCCGCCTGGTCCCAGCGGCGCATGACGACCGAGCCGACGACGGCAGCGGCGGCCGCGGCCGCGACGAGCCCGCGGAGCACGACCGGTTCCGCAAACATCCAGGCGCCGCCGGCGCAGAGAACTGAGACGCCTGCGACCGTCGAGGGGGGAAGCAGCCTGTGCAGGGGTGGGGAATGGCGGTGACGTCCACGTGGCATGGCCAGAAACTTACCGCGCGTAGGCGAAGTCTGGTGCCCCGCCCACCAAAAAGCAGGTGCCACAACCGTAACTCGCCACAACTCCCCACCCCTCCTCCGCTTTGCTTCAGCGCTCAACTTCCGCTTCGCCCGCGAAACTTCTCCCGGACTTCATGATCAACTTCCGATCGCCGCCGGATCCGGCTCTGATCCGGCTCTGATCCGGCTCTGATCCGGCTCTGATCCGCTTGTGTCCTACTTCTTGATCAGGCCCTTCGACTCCAGATACTCCCTCGCGACATCCGCTTCCTTCTGACGCTCCTCGTCGACCTTCCGGTTGAGTTCGATGAGGTCTTCCGTCGTGAGCGTCTCGGTCAGCTTCCCGAGCGCGTCGGCTATCTCCTTGTCGCCCGCCTCATCGGCGTTCACCACAGGGAGGATGTTGTCCGCGTTCTGCAGCTTCTTGTCGTCCTCGAGGATCACGAGGTCGAAGTTCTTCAGCGTCGCGTCGGTCGTCGTGGTCAGCACCAATTGGTCCGTGCCGTTCTTGACGGCCTGCTTGGACTGCGTGGTGCCGACGCCCTTGGGGTCGATTCCGGCGACGTCGATGCCGTACTTCTTCTTCAGACCCGGCGCGCAGAAGGGCCGCGTCTCGCATTCGTCGCCCGCCGCGATCTTGACCTTCTCACCGGACTTTCCGAGATCCGAGAGCGTCTTGAGCTTGTGCTCCTCGGCGTATTCCTTGGAGACCGCGAACGCGTTCTGGTCGACCGCCTTGCCCGCCGGGAGAACCTTCAGACCCTGCGGCTTCGCGAGCTTCTCCAGAGCGCTCACCGTGGCGTCGAGATCACTGGAGGCGACCGGCTTCGCCTTCGGGCCGTTCTTCTCCAGGTTGAGGAATTCCGCGAGGGTCGCCGCGTATTCGGGCGCTATGTCGATCGAGCCCTTCTTCAGCTCCGGCTTGTAGATCTCGCGGTTCTGCACGGTCTTGACCTGCGCGTCATAACCGGCGTCCTCCAGGACGCCCGCATAGAGCTCGGCGAGAACCTTCTGCTCGGTGAACCGCGCGGAACCCACCACGAGCGAACCCTTCTTGTCGCCGCCCGCCTTGTCCGACCCCTTGCCGTCGTCCTCCAGGCTGTCCCCGCCACACGCGGCGAGCCCCGCGGTCAGCGCCACGACGGCCGCGGCCGCCCCTGCCATCCGTCGCGCGCGACGCGTTGTGCTGTTCATCGGTGAACCACCATTTCGAAAGGAAGGAATCAGAACTCACTGCGCCGCCCCCGGCCGGACCCACTGCACCGCGCCCGGCCGACCGCCGCGCTCACCGGACCGCGCCGCTCCGGCGCCTCATCGGGTCGAAGACCCGCCCCGCCAGCACCAGCACGCCCTCCACGAGCAGCGCGAGCAGCGCCACCAGGACGGCGCCCGCGACCACTTGGTGCGTGTTCTGCAGGTTGAACCCGGCCGTGATGATCCGGCCGAGGCCGCCCTCGCCCGCCATCGCGGCGAGCGTGGCCGTCGCGACGACCTGTACACCGGCGGACCGGACACCCGTCATGATCAGCGGGTACGCGAGCGGCAGCTCGACCCGCGCGAACAACTGGCCGCCGCTCATGCCCATCCCGCGCGCGGCCTCCACCACCGCCCTGTCCACCTCGCGCATCCCGAGGTAGGCGTTGGTCAGCAGCGGCGGCACCGCGAACAGCACCAGGGCGATCAGCGTCGGAGCGTCGCCCTGCTCGCCGAGCGGTGTGAGCGTGAGCAGGATCAGCAGGGCCAGGGTGGGCACCGCGCGACCGACGTTGGAGATGTTGACCGCGAGAGCGCCGCCCTTGCCGATGTGGCCGAGGTAGAGCGCGAGGGGCAGTGCGATCACGCAGGCGATGGCCAGACAGACCCCGCTGAAGTACAGATGCTCGGCGAGGCGGTGCCACACCCCCTTCTCGCCCTGCCAGTTGGCACTCGTGGTCAGCCACTCCCACGCACCGGTGATCGCGTTCATGCAGGTTCAGCCACCTTGGCCACGGCCGCCTTGCGCGACGCACGGTTCGTCCGTATTCGATGGGCTCTCGTCCATGGGGTCAGCCAGCGCTGGAGGCCGAGGAGCAGCAGGTCGGCGACGACGGCGAGGAGCACGCACAGGACCGATGCCGTGAGCACCTGGGCCCGGAAGGTCGTGTCGAGGCCGTCGAGGATGAGGGTGCCGAGGCCGCCGTAGTCCACGATGGCGCCGACGGTGGTCAGCGCGACCGTGGAGACCGTGGTGATGCGGACACCGGCCAGCAACGCGGGCAGCGCGAGCGGCAGTTCCACCTCCCACAGGAGTCTCAGCGGGCCGTACCCCATCCCCTTGGCGGCGTCTCTGGCCTCTTCGGGGACGGCCTGGAGGCCGGCCAGGATGTTCCGCACGAGGACCGTGAGGGAGTACAGCACGAGGCCTGTGACGACCAGGGAGACCGAGAGTCCGAAGAAGGGCAGGAGCAGCGAGAACATCGCCAGCGAGGGGACCGAGTAGAGCACGGTCGTCACGCCGAGGATCGGTCCCGCGAGGAAGCGCCAGCGCCGCGCGAGCAGCGCGAGCGGCAGGGACACGGCGACGCCTATCGCCACGGCGGCGACCGTGATCCCGACATGCTGAAGGGTCGCGTCGATCAACTCCTGGCTGCGGGTGCGGAGATATTCCCCGCAGATCCAGTCGTTCGTCACCAGACAGTTCTGCTCGGCCACGCGCCCCACCTCCCCCGAATCCCCGGACGTATGCCGCACACACGTCCCCCCGTGTCTGGCGACCCTAACGCGCGGCACTGACAATCGCCGAGACTCGTTGTATTGCCGCAACATGGCCTTCACGCAAAGCCCGCCGCCACCCTCCACAATGGGGAACCATGATCCGGTTCGAGCACGTCACCAAGCGCTACGCGGACGGCACCACAGCCGTCGACGATCTGTCCTTCGAGGTCGCCGAGGGTGAACTGGTCACGCTCGTCGGCCCGTCGGGCTGCGGCAAGACGACGACGATGAAAATGGTGAACCGGCTCATCGAGCCGAGCGAAGGACGGATATTCGTCGACGGCGACGACATATCCGGAATCGATCCGGTCCAACTCCGGCGCCGCATCGGCTATGTCATCCAGCAGGTCGGCCTCTTCCCGCACAAAACAGTGATCGAGAACACGGCGACCGTCCCGCATCTCCTCGGCGTCAAACGCGGCAAGGCCCGCGAGCGCGCCGCCGAACTCCTCGACCTGGTCGGCCTCGACCCCGCCGTCTTCGGCGACCGCTATCCCGAACAGCTCTCCGGCGGCCAGCGCCAGCGCGTCGGCGTGGCCCGCGCCCTCGCGGCCGATCCGCCGGTGCTCCTGATGGACGAGCCGTTCGGCGCGGTCGACCCGGTCGTGCGCGAGCACCTCCAGAACGAGTTCCTCCGCCTCCAGCAGGCAGTGCGCAAGACCGTGCTCTTCGTCACGCACGACATCGAGGAGGCCGTCCGCCTCGGCGACCGCATCGCCGTCTACGGCCACGGCCGCATCGAGCAGTTCGACACCCCCTCGACGGTCCTCGGCGCCCCCGCCAACGACTACGTGGCCGACTTCGTCGGCGCGGACCGCGGCCTGAAGCGCCTCTCGGTGACCCCGATCGAGGAGGGCGACCTGGAACAGCCACCCGTGGTGCACCTCGACGACCCGCTGCCCAGGGAACTCGACGCCCGCTGGGCCGTCGTCCTGGACGGCGAGAACAACCTGCACGGCTGGCTCTCCGCCGAGCACGCGCGCGTGGGCAGCGGCACGGTCCGCGAGCACGCCCGCCGCATGGAGGCGTGGCTCCCGGTCGGCGCGAGCCTCAAGCAGGCGTTCGCGACGATGCTGCAGCACGACGCGGGTTGGATCGCGGTCATCGACAAGGACAGCGAGGGCCGCTTCCTGGGCGTGCTGACCCCGGCCCGGCTGCACGAGGCGCTGCGCCGCTCCACGGCGGCGGACGCGCGCGACATCGCGCGCGAAGAGGTCGAGTTGGAGACGGTCGCAGCTATCGGCACGCCCTGAGCGACCATCGGCACGCCCTGAGCGGCCAACGGCACGCCCTGAGCCTTCGCGCGCCGCCGAGCAGTGCTCAGCTGTCGCTCAGCCGCCCGCTGATCCACTGCAGCGTCGCGGGGATCTCCCTGCGCCAGGTGTTGAAGTTGTGCCCACCGCTGTCGAGCGTGATGGACGAGACGCGCGTGGGCGACTTCACCTTGTCGATGAACTTCAAGGTGTCGTGGTAGTTGTCCTCGCCCTGCTTGCTGCTGGTCACCAGGAGGGACGTCTTGGGCGCCGGCATGTGGTCGAGGTACCACATCAGGTCGGCGCGCCGCTCCAACTCCTTGTCGCCGTGGAAGAGATCACCGGTGGTGACGTCGATCGGCGCCTTGTAGTACGCGGAAAGGCCCGCTCCCGCGCCGTACTTGTCCGGGTGGTGCACGGCGAGCTTCAGGGCGCAGTAGCCGCCCGTGGAGTCGCCGATGATGCCCCAGTTCTCGGCCTTGGTGCCCACCCTGTAGTGCTGCGATATCGCGCCCGGCAGGTCCTTGGCGAAGAAGGTCTCGGTCTGCGGGCCGCCGGGGATGTCCACGCACTCGGTGTCGCGCGGCGGCGCCACGGTCGGCCGCATCATGATCAGGATCATCGGCTGCATCGTGCCGTCGGCGGCCTGCCGGTGGGCGGTCTGCGGGTAGTGCAGGCCCTTGATGAGCGCCTCGGCGGTGCCCGGGTAGCCGGTGAGGACCACGGACGCGGGGAACTTGCGGTTCTTGTACTGGGGCTGGAAGTACTCGGGCGGCAGGTAGACGTAGGCGGGGCTGCCTATTTTCGACTCCTTTCCGCCGACCTCGATCTTCTGGATCTGGCCGCCGGTGGCGGGCCGACCGCCGCCGGGCACGTTCACGGTCTGGGTGTCGACGACCTTGACGGGCCCTGATCCTCCTTTGGCCGGATCGTGGTCCACCACCACTCCGGGGGCGGTCTCCTGGCCGAAGAGGTCGGCCCACGTGGCGTAGAAGCCGAAGGCCTGGTTGGTGGCGAGACCCACCGAGGCGAAGATGGCTATCTGGGTGGCGATGAGCAGCCCGATACGGCCCGTGATCGCCTTCCAGCTGCGTCGGGCGAGCCGCGGCCAGAGCCAGATGGTGCCGACGAAGAGCAGTACGGCCAGCAAGACCGCAAGGGCGAGGACCTTGTTGCTCGTGAGTCCCATGGGGTGTTCCTGCCTGCGCTTTCTACACTTTGCCGGGGGTTGCCGCGGCGTCTGCCTTTGCCGGGGGTCGCCGCGGCGCCTGTCTTCGCCGGGGTCTGCCGCGGCGTGACCGGACCGAGCCGGAGCTTCGCCGGCCTGGGTCGGCGGCCTTGCCTGAGCTTTTCCAGCCGTTTCCGGTCGGGAATGAACCCGTTCCCCTGAAGGACCGTCCTAGAGGGCGCAATGGTGCCGGATGCCGTTTTGGCACCGGATTAAAGCTCTCTCGCAGAACTACGGGATGCGATGTCTGTCAGGATAGATGGGGAAATGTCGGGTGGGGTTCCGGACAGTGAGGACCGCCACGGTGGCCGGATCCGCCGGGTACTGCGCGGTCCGCGCCCCGAGGCCGTACCGACCCTCGTCGCCAGAGCCTGCGCCCTCGTCGGCCTGCTGAATGTAGCGGCAGGTGTCTTCCCCCGCTTCCGGCACAGCCGCATGCACGCCATCGCCGAGGTCCTGCCCGGCGCGCTCGGCCCCTTCGCGGCCGCCCTCGCGCTCAGCTCGGGCATCCTGCTGCTCCTGCTCGCGCACGGCCTGCGCCGCAACAAGCGGCGGGCCTGGCGGGCCGCCGTGGTGCTGCTCCCCGCGGGTGCCGTGGCGCAGTTCGCGTACCGGCACTCGGTCATCGGTGTCGTGATCTCCCTCGCGCTCCTGGCGCTGCTGTTGCGCCATCGGAGTGAGTTCACGGCGCTGCCCGATCCGCGCAGCCGCTGGCGCGCGCTGGCCAACTTCGTCCTCCTCGGAGCCGGTTCGATCGTCCTGGGCCTGGTGATCGTCAGCGTCCACCCCGGGAAGGTCATCGGGGACCCGAGCATCACGGAGCGCCTGGAGCACGTCCTGTACGGACTCTTCGGCTTCGAAGGGCCCGTCGACTACTACGGACGCACATCCTGGACGGTTGGTTTCTCCCTCGGCGCCCTCGGCATGCTGACCGCGCTCACCACCATTTACCTGGCCTTCCGCCCCGAGCACCCGGCCGCGCGCCTCACCGAGGACGACGAGACCAAGCTGCGCGCGCTGCTCGACAAGCACGGCGGCCGCGACTCGCTGGGCCACTTCGCGCTCCGCCGCGACAAGGGCGTCGTCTTCTCCCCCAGCGGCAAGGCCGCCGTCACCTACCGCGTCGTCTCCGGAGTGATGCTCGCCAGCGGCGACCCGATCGGCGACGTCGAGGCCTGGCCCGGCGCGATCGAGCGCTTCATGGACGAGGCCAAGCTGCACTCCTGGACACCCGCCGTCATGGGCTGCTCCGAGACGGGCGGCGAAGTCTGGACCCGCGAGACCGGCCTCGACGCCCTCGAACTGGGCGACGAGGCGGTGGTGGACGTCGCGGATTTCTCCCTGTCCGGGCGTGCGATGCGCAACGTACGCCAGATGGTCAAGCGGATCGAGCGCAATGGCTACGAGACGCGCGTACGGCGCATCCGTGACCTCGGTGAGCAGGAGCTCGCCAAGATCCAGCGCGCCGCGGACGACTGGCGCGGCACCGACACCGAGCGCGGCTTCTCCATGGCGCTCGGCCGCATCGGCGACCCGAACGACGGCGACTGTCTGATCGCCACCGCCCACAAGGCCGACGAGGAGCCGGGTGCCTACGGCGACCTGAAGGCCGTCCTGCACTTCGTCCCCTGGGGCAAGGACGGCGTCTCCCTGGACCTCATGCGCCGCGACCGCTCGGCCGACCCCGGCATGAACGAGCTGCTGATCGTCGCCGCCCTGCAGGCCGCCCCGAAGCTCGGCATCGCGCGCGTGTCCCTCAACTTCGCGATGTTCCGCGCGGCCCTCGCCCGCGGCGAGAAGATCGGCGCGGGCCCGGTCCTGCGCGCCTGGCGCGGCCTGCTTGTCTTCCTGTCCCGCTGGTTCCAGATCGAGTCCCTGTACAAGTTCAACGCGAAGTTCCGCCCCCGCTGGGAGCCCCGCTTCGTCGTCTACCGCTCCAGCAAGGACCTGCCCCGCATCGGCTTCGCCGCCATGCAGGCCGAGGGCTTCGTCACGCTCGCGCTGCCGCGCTTCCTGCGCAGGGGCACCCCCCAGCGCCGCCCCTGCCCGCACCAGGCGGCGGAGCGCGAGGTCCAGGCGGCGTAACGACGCCTCTTTCAGGCCTACGCTGGAGGCATGAGTACGTTGCGCGGGCGGGGATCGGTCCAGGGGCTGCCGGAGTGGGACCGCTGTGCGGTCATGGGCGTCGTGAACGTGACGCCGGACTCCTTCTCCGACGGCGGCCGCTGGTTCGACACGACGGCCGCCGTCAAGCACGGCGTCGACCTGGTCGCCCAGGGCGCCGACCTCGTCGACGTCGGCGGCGAGTCCACCCGCCCCGGCGCGTCCCGCGTGGACGAGGGCGAGGAACTCCGCCGCGTCGTGCCCGTCGTGCGGGGCCTGGCCGCCGAGGGCGTCACGGTCTCCGTGGACACCATGCGCGCCACCGTCGCCGAGCAGGCCCTGGCCGCCGGCGCCGTCCTCGTCAACGACGTCAGCGGCGGCCTCGCCGACCCGCGCATGGTCCCGGCGGTCGCCGCCGCCGGAGCTCCCTTCGTGGTCATGCACTGGCGCGGCTTCCTCACCGACATCCACGCCGAGCCGCACTACGAGGACGTGGTCTCCGAAGTCGTCGACGAGCTCCACGCGCGCGTGCGGGCCGCCATCGAGGGCGGCATCGCCCCCGAGCGCATCGTCGTCGACCCCGGCCTCGGCTTCTCCAAGGAGGCCGAGCACGACCTGGCGCTCCTCGCCCGCCTCGACCGGCTGCGCGAGCTGGGCCACCCGATCCTGGTCGCCGCCTCCCGCAAGAGGTTCCTCGGCCGGGTCCTCGCGGGCCCCGAGGGCGCCCCGCCGCCCGCCCGCGAGCGCGACGCCGCCACCGCCGCCGTCTCCGCCATCGCCGCCCACCAGGGCGCCTGGGCGGTCCGTGTGCACGAGGTGCGGGCGACGGCCGACGCGGTCCGTGTCGCCCAGGCCGTGACGGACGCGGCGGGCGGCCACCGGTGACCGAGGCCAGGACCGACGTCGAGCAGGTCGAGCTCGCCAACACCGCCTTCTACGAAGCTCTGGAACGCGGTGACTTCGACCAGGTGTCCGACCTGTGGATGGACTCCGAGGACACCGCCGGCGACGACGAGGGCGAGGAGACCACGGGCGACGCGATCTCCTGCGTCCACCCCGGCTGGCCGGTCCTCACCGGCCGCGGCGAGGTCCTCAGGTCGTACGCGCTGATCATGGCGAACACGGAGTACATCCAGTTCTTCCTGACCGACCTGAAGGTCGGCGTGGCCGGCGACACGGCCCTCGTCACGTGCACCGAGAACATCCTCAGCGGCGGCCCGCCCCCGGAGGGCGGCGGCGAGCTGGGCCCGCTCGTGGGCCAGCTCGTGGTCGCCACGAATGTGTTCCGCCGCACATCCGACGGATGGAAGCTGTGGTCGCACCACGCGTCACCCGTGCTTGCCGAAACCGACGACGACGAGGGCGACGAGACACCCTCCTGAGTGGGTAGGCCCTGGGAAGTGGTTGGGATCACTGGCCGCCGGGTATGGGCGGCTACCAGCCAGGAGCCGCAGCGCGAACGCGGTTCGACCGGCGTGCGCCGCGGCGGCCGACAGGCCCCGCGGGCGAGCACTGTCAGTGCTCGCAGGTAGATTCGATTGAGGCTGGTGTGCCGACCGCACTCGGTGCAGGCCTGCCGATACCGACGATTGCAGGAGTGATTCGCGTGGATCGTGTCGCGCTGCGCGGCCTCAAGGCCCGCGGGCACCACGGTGTCTATCCGCGGGAGCGCGAAGAGGGCCAGACCTTCATCGTGGACCTGGTGCTTGGTCTGGACACGCGAGCGGCCGCGGCCGACGACGACCTGGCGAAGACCGTGCACTACGGAATCGTGGCCGAGGAGGTCGTGGGCGTCGTCGAGGGCGAGCCCGTCGACCTGATCGAGACGCTCGCCGAGCGCATCGCCCAGACGTGTCTGAAGCACGACGGAGTCCTGGAGGTCGAGGTGTGCGTGCACAAGCCGGACGCCCCGATCACCGTCCCCTTCGACGATGTGACCGTCACCATCACCCGGAGCCGAGTATGACTGCGCCCTTCAAAGCGGGTCAGAGCGACCCGACCGTCCAGCCGGTGCCCACCTCCGTGGTCGAGCAGGTCGACGCCGCGGACACGACCCTGTCCAACCCCAAGCGCGCCGTGATCTCCCTCGGCAGCAATCTCGGCAACCGCCTGGAGACGCTGCAGGGCGCCATCGACGCCCTTGAGGACACCCCCGGCCTGCGGGTCAAGGCCGTCTCTCCGGTGTACGAGACCGAGCCGTGGGGCGTGGAACCCGGTTCCCAGCCCTCGTACTTCAACGCGGTCGTCGTGGTGAAGACGACCCTGCCGCCCTCCTCGCTCCTGGAGCGCGCACAGGCAGTGGAGGAAGCCTTCCACCGCGTCCGCGACGAGCGCTGGGGCCCGCGCACGATCGACGTGGACATCGTGGCGTACGCCGACGTGGTCTCCGACGACCCGACGCTCACCCTGCCCCACCCGCGCGCGCACGAGCGCGCCTTCGTCCTCGCCCCCTGGCACGACGTCGAGCCCGAGGCCCAGCTGACCGGCCGCGGCCCGGTGGCGCAGCTGCTCGACACGGTCACCCGTGACGGCGTCGCTCCCCGCGCGGACCTGGAACTCCGGCTGCCGGAGTAGTCGTTGGAGAAGGCGGTCGAGGAAAGCAAGCGATGAAGGGTCACCCGTGAAGCAACTGCGTATCAGGACGCTGGTCGGCCTCTTCCTCGCGGCCGGAGTGCTGTCCTGGTCGGGCGCCCGCCTGTGGGACTCCGTCGGCACGCTGCCGCGGGTTCCGCTGGCCGCGCCGATCGTGCTCGCGGTGATCGCCGTCGTCCTGCTCTCGACGGCGCTCTCGCTGCGCTCGCGCCTGCGCGCCCAGCGCGAGCGCCGCCCCGACGCGAAGGGCGTCGAGCCGATGATGGCGGCCCGCGCCGTCGTGTTCGGCCAGGCCAGCGCCTTGGTGGCGGCCCTCGTCGCCGGGATGTACGGCGGCACGGGCGCCTTCCTCCTCGAGTTCCTCGACGTCCCGGCCCGCCGCGACCAGGCGATCTACGCCGGCCTCTCGGTCCTGATGGGCATCGCGGTGATAGCGGCCGCCTTCTTCATGGAGCGGGTCTGCAAGCTCCCTGAGGACGACGACGAGAGCGGCGGAGCGACCTCGGCGGCCTAGGGGCCACCGAGCCCCTCCCGGCGCCTCACAGGCCCCTACAGCGCCGACTGACTCCCCTGTCCCGGCCCCTGGCACTTGAGCGCCGAAGTGGTCCCCAGCTCCGGCTCGACTGCGTGCTCGCGCCGGACTGCCCACTCGCATGTGCCGTGCACGCAGCCTTCAGCCCGGCTCGGGCCCGTGTCCCACACATGGCGCCTCAACCACCGACCGCGGACGGCAAGTTGAGACGCTGATCCGAAATCGACCCCGGTCAGCGGGCCATGATCAGGCTCATCGCCTCATTGCGCGTCGCGGGGTCCCTCAGCTGGCCGCGGACCGCCGAGGTGATCGTCTTGGCGCCGGGCTTGCGTACGCCGCGCATCGTCATGCACATGTGCTCGCACTCCACGACCACGATGACGCCGCGCGGCTCCAGGATCTCCATCAGGGAGTCGGCGATCTGCGTGGTCAGGCGCTCCTGGACCTGGGGGCGGCGCGCGTACACGTCCACGAGGCGGGCCAGCTTCGACAGGCCGGTGATCTTGCCGTCGGAGGACGGGATGTACCCGACGTGGGCGACGCCCACGAACGGCACCAGGTGGTGCTCGCAGGAGCTCATCACCTCGATGTCCTTCACCAGGACCATCTCGTCGTGCCCCAGGTCGAACGTCGTCGTCAGGACGTCCTCGGGCTTCTGCCACAGGCCCGCGAATATCTCCCGGTACGCCCGCGCGACGCGCGCCGGGGTCTCCAGGAGGCCCTCACGGTCGGGGTCCTCCCCCACGGCGATCAGCAGCTCACGCACGGCGTTCTCGGCACGCTTCTCGTCGAACTCACCGATCGAGCCCTCGCCGTCCAGCGTCACCGGGTCGGTCATCTCTTGCCTCGTTCCTGTGCGTCTCGCGCGGGCGTACGAAAATGCCGCGCCCCCCAGGCTAGAACCTGGGGGGCGCGGCATCCATTCCGGGCCTGATGAGGCGCAGGGGGTCAGCTCTCGGGGCGGTCCTCCGGGGCCACCTCGATGGGCTGCTCCTTGCTCGTGGTGATCGCGGGGGTGGCGCCGTTCGCACCGTTCGTCAGCGACAGCTCCTTGGGGGAGAGCACCGGCGGGCGGGTCGAGGGCGTACGCCGCGAGGAGCCGGTCCACGCCGGGCGGGCCGGGCGCTTCACGATTCCGGCGAAGACCTCGGCGATCTGCTCCTTGCCGAGGGTCTCCTTCTCGAGGAGCTGGAGAACCAGGTTGTCGAGGATGTCGCGGTTCTCGACGAGGATCTCCCACGCTTCGTTGTGCGCGGTCTCGATGAGCTTCTTGACCTCTTCGTCGACCAGCGCGGCGACCTCTTCCGAGTAGTCCCGCTGGTGCGACATCTCGCGCCCGAGGAACGGCTCGGTGTTGTCCCCGCCGAACTTGATCGCGCCGAGACGCTCGGTCATGCCGTACTGCGTGACCATCGCGCGAGCGGTGGCCGTGGCCTTCTCGATGTCGTTCGCCGCGCCCGTGGTCGGGTCGTGGAAGACGAGCTCCTCGGCCGCGCGCCCGCCCAGCATGTATGCCAGCTGGTCGAGCATTTCGTTGCGCGTGGTGGAGTACTTGTCCTCGTCGGGCAGGACCATGGTGTAACCCAGGGCCCGGCCGCGCGACAGGATCGTGACCTTGTGGACCGGGTCCGAGTTCGGCGAGGCCGCCGCGACCAGGGCGTGTCCGCCCTCGTGGTACGCGGTGATCTTCTTCTCCTTGTCGGACATGATCCGGGTCCGCTTCTGCGGGCCGGCCACGACACGGTCGATCGCCTCGTCCAGCATGAGGTTGTCGATCAGCTTCTTGTCGCTGCGGGCGGTCAGGAGCGCGGCCTCGTTGAGGACGTTGCTCAGGTCCGCGCCGGTGAAGCCCGGCGTGCGCCGCGCGACCGCCGACAGGTCGACGTCCGGAGCGACCGGCTTGCCCTTCTGGTGAACCTTGAGGATCTCCAGACGGCCCTGCATGTCCGGGCGGTCGACGGCGATCTGCCGGTCGAAGCGGCCGGGACGCAGCAGCGCCGGGTCGAGGATGTCGGGCCGGTTCGTGGCGGCGATCAGGATGACGCCGCCCTTCACGTCGAAGCCGTCCATCTCGACGAGCAGCTGGTTCAGCGTCTGCTCGCGCTCGTCGTGACCACCGCCGAGACCGGCACCACGGTGGCGGCCCACCGCGTCGATCTCGTCGACGAAGACGATCGCCGGGGCGTTCGCCTTGGCCTGCTCGAAGAGGTCACGCACACGGGAGGCACCGACACCGACGAACATCTCGACGAAGTCGGAACCGGAGATCGAGTAGAACGGAACCCCGGCCTCACCGGCGACGGCACGCGCGAGCAGCGTCTTACCGGTACCGGGCGGGCCGTAGAGGAGCACGCCCTTGGGGATCTTGGCGCCGACGGCCTGGAACTTCGCCGGCTCCTGCAGGAACTCCTTGATCTCGTGGAGCTCCTCGACTGCCTCGTCGGACCCCGCCACATCGGCGAAGGTCGTCTTCGGGGTGTCCTTGGTGATCAGCTTGGCCTTGGACTTCCCGAAGTTCATGACCCGGGAGCCGCCGCCCTGCATCTGATTCATCAGGAACAGGAAGACAACGACGATGAGGACGAAGGGGAGCAGCGAGAGCAGGATGCCGACGAACGGGTTCTGCTTCGACGGCGAGACGGTATAACCGTCCGGGATGTCCTTGGTCTGGTACTTGGACTGCAGGGTCTTGGCCAGCTCGACGCCCTGGTCGCCGATGTAGCTCGCCTGGATCTTGCTGCTGTCCTTGACCTTCTGGCCGTCCTTGAGCTCGACCTTGATGATCTGCTCGTCACCGGTGGTGAGCTTGGCCGACTCGACCTTGTTCTCGTTGATCGCCTGGACGACCTGGCCGGTGTCCACCGTCTTGTAGCCACCGGACGAGCCGACGACCTGCATCAACACGACCACGGCAAGGACGGCCAGCACGATCCACATGACTGGCCCACGGAAGTATCGCTTCACGTCCATCCATACGGAGCGATGACGCCCCGTCCCTCCTGCCATAGTGAGTTTGATAAAGACTGTTCTTCGGACGGTACCCCAGCATTGTGACCCGAAGCCGCACGGGACGGCTGGCAATCCCGCCTTCGCATGCTCCAACGCGGGGAAACGGGTGAGGGTTCCCCGGCGCCGTGCACGGCCTTACGGAGCGTCAGCCTCCGTAGACGTGCGGAGCGAGCGTTCCGACAAACGGGAGGTTGCGGTACTTCTCCGCGAAGTCGAGGCCGTAGCCCACGACGAACTCGTTCGGGATGTCGAAGCCGATCCACTTCACGTCGATCGCGACCTTCGCCGCCTCCGGCTTGCGAAGGAGCGTGCACACCTCGAGGGAGGCGGGCTCGCGCGAGCCGAGGTTGGAGAGCAGCCAGGACAGCGTCAGACCGGAGTCGATGATGTCCTCGACGATCAGGACGTGCTTGCCCTTGATGTCGGTGTCCAGGTCCTTGAGGATCCGTACGACGCCGGAGGACTGGGTGCCCGCGCCGTACGAGGACACGGCCATCCAGTCCATCGTGACGGGGGTGGACAGCGCGCGCGCCAGGTCCGCCATGACCATCACGGCGCCCTTGAGGACACCGACGATCAGCAGGTCCTTGCCCGCGTACTCCGCGTCGACCTTCGCGGCCAGCTCGGCCAGCTTCGCGTCGATCTCTTCCTTGGTGATGAGCACCGACTTGAGGTCGGTGCCCATGTCTTTCGCGTCCACCCGCATCACTTTCGGTCGTCCCACCGGCCGCACAGGGCCCACGGTGAACGTGGCCTCTCGTCAGCCTTGCCGGATCACCAGTCTGCCACCCTGTCGCTGAGCCACGACTTTGCCCGGGAGATTGATGGCTCCCTGGCCGCGCCAGCCGGTGATCAGACGGTCGACCTCTTCGATGTGCCGGGCGAACAGCGATCCGGCGGGCGCCCCGGCGTCGATGGCCGCCCTGCGCACGATGCGGCGGCGCACGGCGGGCGGCAGGGCGTAGAGCTTGGCGCACTCCAGGAGGCCCGCGGCGTCGCGCACGGTCGCCTCGGCCTGGGTGGCCCACGAGTCGAGGGCGTCGGCGTCGTCACGGGACAGCTGGGCCGTCCGGGCGAGCGCCTCGACGACACCCTTGCCGAGCGCCTTCTCCAGGGCGGGCAGGCCCTCGTGGCGCAGCCGGGAGCGGGTGTACGCCGGGTCGGTGTTGTGCGGGTCGTCCCAGACGGGCAGCGACTGGACCATGCAGGCCTTGCGGGCCGTCTGCCGGTCGATGTGCAGGAAGGGACGGCGGTAACGGCCCGCGACCCCCGAGATCGCGGCCATTCCGGAGAGGGAGCGGATCCCGGAGCCGCGGGCGAGGCCGAGCAGGACGGTCTCGGCCTGGTCGTCGCGGGTGTGGCCGAGCAGGACCGCGGCCGCTGAATGCCGTTCGGCGGCGGCATCCAGGGCGGCGTAGCGGGCGTCGCGGGCGGCGGCCTCGGGGCCTCCGTCGCGGCCCACGTCCACGGCGACGGACTCGACCGGGGTCAGGCCGAGGGCCGTGAGGCGCACGACGACCTCGGCGGCGCGCAGGTCCGAGCCGGGCTGCAGGCCGTGGTCGACGGTGATGCCGCCGGCGCGGACACCGAGTTTGGGGGCCTCGAAGGCGAGGGCGGAGGCGAGCGCCATGGAGTCGGCGCCGCCGGAGCATGCGACGAGCACGAGCGGCGGCGGGGCCTGCTCGTGTGGGGGGTCGTTCTCGGAGCTGCGCTGTACGTCGGTCAGTACGTCGTGGAGTACGCGGCGGACCGCCAGGCGTATCGCCGCGACCGCAGGATGGGGACCCATGTCCGGTTCCCTTCATGAAGTTCGGGGGGTGAGCCTCGGACCAATCACTCAGGACCCACTCCGGAGACCGGGCCTGGTCTTCGCCAGACCTCGGAATCCCGAGTTTCAGTCACTCAGAGTGTGTCGATGGTGACAGAGCCGAGCCGTTCCCCGAGCATTGCACGCCTACCCATCGCCTACGGTCCCTCGGACGGGTGATTGCGGGGGCGTTCTCCTGCCGTCGGCCGCATCCGGTCCCTCAGTCTCCCTTACGGTGCACCCTCGCGACCCAGTCCGCCGGTTTGGCGATCTCCGCCTTAGTGGGCAGCGTGTTCGGGGACGTCCAGACGCGGTTGAAGCCGTCCATGCCGACCTCGTCCACCACCGCGCGCACGAAGCGCTCGCCGTCGCGATATTGGCGCAATTTCGCGTCGAGCCCCAGGAGCTTGCGCAGCGCCTGGTCCAGGCGGCTCGCGCCGCGGGCCCTGCGCTCCTTGAACTTCTCGCGGATCTCGCCCACGGAGGGCACCACGGCCGGGCCCACGCCGTCCATCACGAAGTCCGCGTGGCCTTCCAGGAGGGACATCACGGCTGTCAGGCGGGCGAGGATCTCGCGCTGGGCGGGGGTCTGGACGATCTCGACGAGGGAGCGGCCGCCGTCGTCCTCCTCGCCCTCGGGGCGGCCTCCCGCGAGCGACTGGGCGGCCTCCCTGACGCGCTCCAGGACGGTCATCGGGTCGACCTCGGTCTCGCCGAGGAACGACTGGATCTCGCCTTCGAGGTGGTCGCGCAGCCAGGGCACGGCGGTGAACTGGGTGCGGTGGGTCTCCTCGTGGAGGCAGACCCAGAGCCTGAAGTCGTGGGGGTCGACGTCCAGTTCGCGCTCGACGTGCACGATGTTCGGGGCGACGAGGAGGAGCCTGCCGCCGCCGTTCGCCCCCGCGGGGAGGTCGCGGGTGGCCGGGGCGAAGGTCTCGTACTGCCCGAGGACGCGGGAGGCGAGGAAGGAGAGCAGCATGCCCAGCTCCACGCCGGTGACCTTGCCGCCGACCGCGCCGAGGACGGCGCCGCCGGGACCGCTGCCCCTGCGGTCCTGCATCTTGTCCAGGAGGGGCTTGAGGATCTCCCTGAAGCCCGCCACGTTGGCCCGGACCCAGCCTGCTCTGTCGACCACGAGGACCGGGGTGTCGTGGGTCTCCTCCGTGCCCATCTTCGTGAAGGAACGGACGTGTTCCTCCGAGGACTTGGCGTGCCGACGGAGCTCGGCGACGACGGCCCGCGCCTCGTCCCGGCTCACCTCTGGCCCCGGCCTCACGAGCCGGGTCGCGGTCGCCACCGCGAGATTCCAGTCGACCATCTCCGCACCACCGATGCTCGTCATGCGTCAACGGTACGTGGTCGCTCCCTCCTGCGGAGGGGCTTGCACCCCTGACGTTGCCCGGGAGCTCGGCCCCTAGGGGGCCTGTTGTGCGGGTGGGGCGGGGCTGGTCTCGATGCGGCTGCGGGCCGCAGGCGGCCGCTCGCGCAGTTCCCCGCGCCCCTGACGGGGCGCAGCCCCTGCGGGCCCGGTACGCGGACGGGGCAGAGCTGGTCGCTGTTCGGCTGCGCGTCCGCTGTGGCTTGTCGCGCAGTTCCCCGCGCCCCTCAACGGGGCACGGAGGTACACGCCAACAGTGAACGGTCGCGCCCACGCGGCGGAGTCGCAGATGGTGCTCAGCGGCAGCCGCAGTTCGCCACTGTCGAAGCCATACGGTCCAGGGCCGCCTGGGCCGCGTCGGGGTCCGTCGTACCCGTGGTCATGAAGGCGAAGACCAGGAGGCGGCCGTCCGCGTCCACCACCGTGCCGGCCAGGGTGTTCACGCCCGACAGGGTGCCGGTCTTGGCACGTACGACGCCGGTGCCCGGGGAGTCCTTGGGGTAGCGGTCGACGAGCGTGCCGGTGAAGCCCGCGACGGGCAGGCCCGTCACCACGGAGCGCAGTTCGGGGTGGGCCGGGTCGGCGGCGCGGTCCAGGAGGGCCGCGAGGAGTTCGCCGGAGATGCGGTCGGCGCGGTCCAGGCCGCTGCCGTCCGCGAACTTCGCGCCGGTGAGGGGGAGTTCGAGCTCGGCGAGCTGGTCACGGACCGCCTTGTCGGCGCCGTCGAAGCTCGCCGGTTCCTTCGCGGCGATGGCCGTCTGGCGGGCCAGGGCCTCGGCGATGTCGTTGTCGCTGTGCGTCAGCATCCGCTCGACCAGGGCCGAGAGCGGCGGCGACTCGACCTTCGCGAGCGACTCCGCGCGGTCCGAGGCCTTGGAGGGGCCCGGGTCGCCCTTGGCCTTGGTCTTGACGCCGTGGTCCTTCAGGAAGCCCGCGAACTTCCTCGCCGCGTCGCCCGCCGGGTCGTCCGTGCGGTCGGCGGTCCCGCTGGAGGAGTCGTCGAGGCGCCCCTCGTCGGCCATCAGGGGGCTCACCAGGGTGAGGTTCTCGTTGCGCCCGATGGGGTGCCGCGGCGGCCCCGAGTACAGCGAGGTGTCGTACGAGAGCCTCACCTCGTCCACGCCACGGGCCTTCAGGGCGCGGGCCGTCTCCTCGGCCAGGGTGCGCAGGCTCGCCGCGGTGTCGACGTACCTGCCCTCCTTGCGGGCGGTCAGCGTGGGGTCGCCGCCGCCGACCAGGACGACGTCCTCGGAGTCGGGCTCGATGACCGTCTTCGTGGCGATCCGGTGGTCGGGACCCGCCGCGGACAGCGCCGCGACCGCTGTGGCGATCTTGGTCGTGGAGGCCGGGGTCAGCGCGTCGCCCGCGCCCTTGCCGTAGAGCCGCTTCCCGGTCACCGCGTCCAGCACGACGGCCGAGCGCTCAGGGCCGAGCGCCGGGTCCTTCAGGAGCGGGTCGAGCACGTCCGCGAGGGCGCCGTCGGTGGGCGCCGGAGCCGTCCCCGCGGGTGCGCCGAGCCCCGCGAGCACAGAAGGGGCGCTCGGGGCCGATTCGGGCACGCCGCCCGGCGTACGCCCGCCGTGATCTGCGCCACCCTCGGCCTCCTGAGAAGCGGCCCACTCCCGCTCGGCCGTACGCTGGCCGGAGGAGTCCCAAGGGCCGGCCGCGGCCACAGCCCCGGCCGCGACAACGAGGCCGAGGGTGGCGGCACCCGCCGTGAGTTGCCAGGTCCCGAGCTTCGCGGATACCCCGAGAAGCTTGGCGGCAGAAGGCTTGGACAGCTGTCTCACCAGCTGTCGAGGCCGCTGCCAAGGCTTGAGCTCCGGCACGACGACCAGCCCCTTTCGCGATCACACATCTGCGTGAGGGACACTTAATCACCCGAAGTATGTGCTGATCATGGAGGAGCCACCCGTGGAGTTCGACGTCACCATCGAGATTCCGAAGGGTTCGCGGAACAAGTACGAGGTGGACCACGAGACCGGCCGGATCCGTCTGGACCGTCGCCTCTTCACGTCGACCAGCTACCCCGCGGACTACGGCTTCGTCGAGAACACCCTCGGCGAGGACGGTGACCCGCTGGACGCCCTCGTCATCCTGGACGAGCCGACCTTCCCGGGCTGCCTCATCAAGTGCCGCGCGATCGGCATGTTCCGGATGACCGACGAGGCGGGCGGCGACGACAAGCTGCTCTGCGTCCCGGCCTCGGACCCGCGCGTGGAGCACCTGCGCGACATCCACCACGTCTCCGAGTTCGACCGCCTGGAGATCCAGCACTTCTTCGAGGTCTACAAGGACCTGGAGCCCGGCAAGTCCGTCGAGGGCGCCGACTGGGTCGGCCGCGCGGACGCCGAGGCCGAGATCGAGCGTTCGTACAAGCGCTTCAAGGACGAGGGCGGTCACTGAGCCTCTCGCCCCGGGCGGGCCGCGTGACCCATGGGGGTCACGCGGCCCGTTCGTGTATCTGTGCCCATACTGGCCATACGGAGGGTGCGTAGGCGTCGTATGAGAAGTGAGGGCATCAGTGGCCGAGCAGGAGGCCGAGGACCGCAAGCCGCAGTCGGACGAGGCCCGCAGTGCGTTCGCGCAGCCCAGCGGGGTGGCCACGCAGCCGCCGGCGCCTGAGGACGAGTCGTCGACCACGTCCGAGTTCGCCATCCCCACGGGGCTCGCGACGCCGTCGTCGACGACCCAGGAGACCGAGAAGTCGGCGTTCACGACCCCCCACACCTACAGCGCGCGCAACGCCCCGCAGGCCTTCACGCCCGCCCAGGGCATCCCCCTGGTGCGGCTCACCAAGGACGTGCCCTGGCAGGACCAGATGCGCACGATGCTGCGCATGCCGGTCGCCGAGCGGCCCGCGCCCGAGGCCGCGCAGAAGCAGGAGGACGAGTCCGGGCCCGCCGTGCCCCGCGTGCTCGACCTGACGCTGCGTATCGGCGAGCTGCTGCTCGCGGGCGGTGAGGGCGCCGAGGACGTCGAGGCGGCCATGTTCGCGGTCTGCCGTTCGTACGGCCTCGACCGCTGCGAGCCCAACGTGACGTTCACGCTCCTGTCGATCTCGCACCAGCCCTCGCTGGTGGACGACCCCGTCACGGCCTCCAGGACGGTGCGCCGCCGGGGCACGGACTACACGCGTCTCGCGGCCGTCTTCCACCTGGTGGACGACATCAGCGACCCGGAGATCGACGTCTCCCTTGAGGAGGCCTACCGCCGTCTCGCGGGCATCCGACGCAACCGCCACCCCTACCCCGGCTGGGCCCTCACGGCCGCCAGCGGGCTGCTCGCGGGCGCCGCGTCCGTGCTGGTCGGCGGTGGCGCGCTGGTCTTCCTGGTGGCCGCCGTCGGCGCGATGCTCGGCGACCGGCTCGCCTGGCTGTGCGCGGGGCGCGGGCTGCCGGAGTTCTACCAGTTCGTGGGCGCCGCGATGCCGCCCGCCCTGATGGGCGTGGCGCTCAGCTTCGTCCACACCGAGGCGTCGATGGCCTCCGCGGTCATCACCGGTGGCCTCTTCGCGCTGATCCCCGGGCGGGCCCTGGTGGCGGGCGTGCAGGACGGCCTGACCGGCTACTACATCACCGCGGCCGCGCGCCTCCTGGAGGTCATGTACCTCATCGTGGGCATCGTCTGCGGCGTGCTGCTCGTGCTGTCGCTCGGCGTGATGCTCGACGCCACGAACCTGACTCCGGAGACGAAGTTCGGCGTCTCCTCGACGCGTCCCGTGATCCAGATCCTGGCGTCCATGGCGCTGAGCCTGGCCTTCGCGATCCTGCTCCAGCAGGAACGTCACACCGTACTGATCGTGACCCTCAACGGCGGCATCGCCTGGGTGATGTTCGGTGCCCTGGCGCACACCCCGCTGGAGCTGTCGCCCGTGGCCGCGACGGCCGTCGCGGCCGGTCTGGTGGGGCTCTTCGGGCAGCTCTTCTCGCGCTACCGGTTCGCGTCCTCACTGCCGTACGTGACTGCGGCGATCGGTCCGCTGCTGCCCGGTAGCGCGACGTACTTCGGGCTGCTCGCGCTGGCGCAGAACGACCTGAACACGGGCATCAACTCGCTCACCAAGGCCGTCGCTACGGCGCTGGCCATCGCGATCGGCGTGAACCTGGGGAGCGAGGTCTCCCGGCTGATCCTGAAGGTGCCGGGCGCGACGTCTGCAGCGAACCGCCGCGCGGCCAAGCGGACGCGCGGCTTCTAGGCGTACGAGGCCGGGGTCAGCGCTTCGCGTGGCGGCCGCGCTGGGCCGGGGCCGGGCCCGGGGCGCCGCCCTCGGCCGCGGCCTTCTTGGACTTCCCGCGCGCCCGCAGGAACTCGATGATGATCGGCACCACCGAGATGAGGACGATCAGGATGAGGATCGCCTCGATGTTCTTGTGGACGAACTCGATGTTGCCGAGCCAGGCACCGAGCAGCGTGACGCCCGCGCCCCACAGGACGCCGCCGATGATGTTGAACGTGATGAACGAGCGGTACCGCATGCCGGAGACGCCGGCGATGATCGGCGTGAAGGTGCGCACGATCGGCACGAAGCGGGCGAGGACCAGGGACTTCGGGCCGTACTTCTCGAAGAAGTCGTGGGCCTTGACCACGTTCTCCTGCTTGAAGAGCTTGGAGTCCGGGCGGTTGAAGAGCGCGGGGCCGACCTTCTTGCCGAAGAGATAGCCCGCCTGGTCGCCGAGGATCGCGGCGAGGCAGATCAGCACGCAGGCCAGCCACAGCGGGGTGTCCAGCTTGTTCGTGGTGATCAGCAGGCCGGTGGTGAACAGCAGCGAGTCACCGGGCAGGAAGAAGCCGATGAGCAGGCCCGACTCGGCGAAGACGATCAGCAGCAGGCCCCAGAGACCGAACTGGTTGAGCAGGTAATCCGGATCCAGCCAGCTTGGTCCGAGCGCAAGCGTCGTCACGGTTCCGGGCTCCTGAGGGTGAGGGGGCGGTGCGGCGGCGGGTGCAGCCGCCCAAAGTTATCAACGCGAGGTACCCCGGGCAGGTTCCACCTTCCCGCCTGCGAGGAGCACCGCACACTTCCCAGGGTGCACTCCCGGCCAACCAGGACAAAGCTGTGAGGCATGGGTATCGAAGATTTCGGCGGCGGCCTCAATCCTCAGTCCGACGTCCTCGTCGTGACCACCAACGATGTGCCCGGGTTCCGCGTGACACGTGTGATCGGCGAGGTCTTCGGCCTCACCGTCCGCTCCCGCCACCTCGGCAGCCAGATCGGCGCGGGCCTGAAGTCCATGATCGGCGGCGAGCTGAAGGGTCTGACCAAGACGCTCGTGGAGACCAGGAACCAGGCCATGGAGCGCCTCATCGAGCAGGCACGCGCGCGTGGCGCCAACGCCGTCCTGATGTTCCGCTTCGACGTGACGGAGGCGATGGACGGGGCGGCGGAGGTCTGCGCGTACGGGACCGCGGCGGTGATCGAGCAGCAGCCCTAGCGCCACCCGGGGGCCCGCCACCTCCTCAGGGGCCCACCGCCTCCGCAGGAGCCCGCCACTTCCGCAGGAGCCCGCTACTTCCTGCCGTGCTTTCCGCTCCGCAGCCGGCCGATGAGCCGCTTGGTGTCCGCCCGGCGCTTGGGGTCGGCGGACGCGCGGCGGGCCTCACGCACGGCCCGCCGCCCCTCGGGACTACGGGCGAACTTCGTGACGCGGGAGAGCAGTCCGGACATGACGCCTCCAGGAATCGGTGCGCATCCGCATGGAATCGGTGCGTACCCGCAGTGTCGGCCCGCCGCCCCGTCCTGTCACGAGGTCGCGGCCGCCTAAACGCTCCCCTGGCCCACGCGCGCCGCGTTCGCCAGGATCGCGTCCCTCATGAACACCGCGAGCCCCGGCCGGATGGCCTCGTAGAAGGCCGTGAACCGCTCGTCGGAGACGTACATCTCGCCGAGGCAGGTGTGCAGTTCGTGCGCGCACTCGTAGTGGTTCCGGCAGATGAACAGGCGGTGCTCCTCGGCGCCGTCCATCGCCTCCTGGGAGTCGGCCGCGACCCCCTGGTCGAGCAGGTCACCCATGTGGGCGTGGATCGCGGAGAACTCGTCGTTGATCCGCTTCCAGTCGTCCTTGGTGTACGAGGCGGACCTGCGCTGCGACTCGCGGTACGCCTCGGTGTTGCCCCAGCGGTCCTGGACCTCTTCTGCGTACTGGTCGGGGTCCTGGTCGCCGAAGACCTCGAACTTCTCCTCGGGCGTGAGGTTGATGCCCATCTTTCTCGCCTCCATGGCCGTCTCGACGGCGGCGGCCATCTTCTGGAGCTTCTCGATCCGGGCAGTCAGCAGCTCGTGCTGGCGGCGCAGGTGCGCGCGCGGGTCCGCTTCCGGGTCGTCCAGGAGGGCCGACACCTCGTCGAGGGGGAAGCCGAGCTCCCGGTAGAACAGGATCTGCTGCAGCCGGTCCAGGTCGGCCTCGCTGTAGCGCCGGTGGCCCGCGTGGCTGCGCCCGCCGGGGGCGAGCAGGCCGATCTCGTCGTAGTGGTGCAGGGTGCGCACCGTCACTCCGGCGAAACCGGCGACCTGTCCCACCGAGTAGCTCATGGCTTCCGCCCTCTCTTCGTCGTACGCGCCCCAGCCTGCGTCCTCACGTTGCGTGAGGTGCAAGCCCGTGCCCGGAGGCCGCTGTCGCTACTTGCTCAGCGCCCCGAACCTGCGCACCGCCAACGGCAGGAATACCGCCACCAGCGCCACGGGCCACAGCACCGCGAGGAGCCCCGCGTGTTCCGCCGCCCAGGAGGTGTTCACCACGCCGGGGTCGTTGCCGAACAGGTCACGCACGGCCGTGGCCGTCGCCGACATCGGGTTCCATTCGACGGCGGCGCCCAGCCAGGCCGGCATGTTCTGCGGCACCGTGAAGGCGTTCGAGAAGAAGCCGACCGGCCAGACCAGGATCTGCACGGCCGTCACCAGCTCGGGACGGCCCACGACCATCGCGAGGTGGATGCCGATCCACAGCATCGCGAAGCGCAGCAGCAGGAGCAGCCCGACCGCGCCGAGGGCCGCGCCGAACGAGCCGTGCCAGCGCCAGCCGATGGCGAGCCCGACCCCGATCATGACCAGGAGCGCGGCGAAGGACTGCAGCATGTCCGCGACCGAACGCCCCACCAGGACCGCGCCGTTGGTCATCGGCATCGAGCGGAAACGGTCGATCACGCCCTTGTTCAGGTCCTGCGTGACCGCGACCATCGTCGCGTCCAGACCGAAGGCCATGGTCAGCGCGAACATGCCGGGCACCAGGAACTCGGCGTAATTCCCCTCGATGCCCTTGCCGCCACCGATCAGGTAGTTGAACATCAGCAACAACATCACCGGGAAGGCGAGCCCGACGACCACCTGCACCGGCTGGCGCGCCCAGTGGGCCAGTTCGCGCCGGGTCATGGTCCAGGAGTCCGTGACGGCCCAGCTCATCGACGTACTCACACGCCCTCCTTCGTACGTTCGCGGGGTGCGGCCTCGTCCGTGCGTCCCGTCAGGCTCAGGAACACCTCGTCCAGCGTGGGCCTGCGCAGCGCCACGTCCTCGGCCTCGATGCCGGCGTCCTGCAGGGCCCGTACGACGCCCGTGAGGGCCTCCATGCGGTCCGTCACGGGCGCGGAGGCCATGCGGCGGTCCGCGTCCACCGTGGCGCCGTACGGCAACAGCTCGGCCGCGCGGGCGAGTTGGGAGGCGTCACGCACCACCACGTCGATCCGGTCGCCGCCCAGCTTCGCCTTGAGGTCGTCCGCCGTGCCGTCCGCGATGACACGGCCGCCGTCGATCACCGAGATGCGGTCGGCCAGCTGATCGGCCTCCTCCAGGTACTGCGTGGTCAGGAGCACGGTGGTGCCGCCGCCGACCAGCGAGCGCACCGACTCCCACACCTCCGCGCGGCCCCGCGGGTCCAGGCCCGTGGTGGGCTCGTCCAGGAACAGCACCTCGGGGTCGGTGATGAGGGAGGCCGCGAGGTCCAGGCGGCGCCGCATGCCGCCGCTGTACTGCTTGACCGCCTTGCGGCCCGTGTCCGTGAGGCCGAAGCGCTCCAGGAGCTCATCCGCCCGCACGCGCGCGTGGCGGGCGCCCAGATGATGCAGCCGCCCGAACATGTCCAGGTTCTGGCGACCGCTCAACTCCTCGTCCACGGCGGCGTGCTGGCCCAGCAGACCGATGCGCCTGCGCACCTCGTCGGGCCTGCGGCGCACGTCGTGGCCCGCGACCTCCACGCGCCCCTCGTCGGCGCGCAGCAGGGTGGCGAGCACCCGTACCGCCGTGGTCTTGCCCGCGCCGTTCGGTCCGAGCACGCCGTGCACCGTGCCGCAGCCGACCCTCAGGTCGAGGCCGTCCAGCGCCTTCTTCTCCTTGTACGCCTTGTGCGCACCCTCGACGACGATCGCGTCCGTCATCCGGCTCCCCTCGCTGACCACTTAGTCAAACTTGACTAGATGGGCGAAGATAGCCAAGCCGAAGCCATTCGTCAAACTTGATTAGCGCCCCTTCCGGACCGGGCCGATGCCCTCCGGACCGGGTCGGCGGTCGTCCGGGACCGACTCAGCGGTCGTCGCCCGCGTGCCGCTCCCCCGTCGCGTACGGGTTCTCCTGGTCCTCGGCGAGCACGCCCACGAAGGGCTCGCCCTCGCCCGAGAAGGTGTACGCGCCGCCCTCGATGCGGGCCGCGAGGCTCTTGGTCCACTCCGCGCCTGTGTCGGCCGTGTGCACCCAGTAGTTCATGATCTCGCCGATGTGGCCCAGCTGTTCGGGGCCGTCCTCGGGGATGTAGTACTCGGTGACGGAGGCCCGCCACTCCTCCATGCGCCGCGCCCGCTCCTTGAGCAGGCCGACGACCTCCTCGCGCGGCAGGTCCACCATGAAGCCGAGCCCCGCCGTGAGGATGTCGGGCCGCTGGTCGTACTTGGTCAGCGCCTCGCGGAGCAGGGAGAGGTACTCCTCCGTGCCCTGCTCCGTGAGTTCGTACTCCGTGCGGGGCGGGCCGCCGGCCGTGGACGGGGCGACCTCGTGGGCGTGCAGCAGACCCTGCTTGGCCAGCTGCTTCAGCGCGTGGTAGATCGAGCCCGGCTTGGCGTTGGACCACTCGTGGGCGCCCCAGTACTCCAGGTCGTTGCGGACCTGATAGCCGTGGGCGCGGCCGTGCATGCGCACGGCCCCCAGAACCAGAAGCCGGATCGCCGACATGTACCGCGCCCTTCCCTCAGCCCCCTGGTCATCAACTTTGACTAGGGTATCCCTGCTCCAGCGCCACCAGCTCGAAGGCCGTCTTCCCGTCCAGGGACTCGCGGACGATGTCGGCGTGGCCCGCGTGCCGCCCGATCTCCTCGACCAGGTGCAGCATCAGCCAGCGCATCGACACCGCGCCGTCCTTGGGGAACCAGGGCGCATCGGGCAGCGGGAAGGTGTCGTCGAGGCTCGGCACCGCACGGATGAACTCCTCGGTCTCCCGGGCCACTTGCTCCCAGAAGGCGAGCGTCTCGGCGAGGGTCTCGCCCTCCACGAGGCGGAAGCTGTCCGCCCAGGTCTCCTGGGTGCGGGCCCTCTCGTTGGGCTTCTGCTGGGCCATGCGCAGCCAGTTCAGCTCCGTCTCGGCGACGTGCTTCACCAGGCCCCCGAGGGTCAGCTCGCTGGCGCTGGGGCGGGCGTTCGCCTGCTCGTCGGTCAGGCCGATGACCGAGCGGCGGATGCCGCCGCGCTGGGCCTCCACGAAAGCGATGAGGGCGCCGCGCTCGTCGCCACGGGCTTCCGCGTTCACGTGCGTGACCATGGTGTCCGCCTTTCCCCAAGGGAGTCGATGTCCGCCGGGTTCTCCCGCCGACACCCACAAGCTACGAGCCCTTGCGGTCAGCTTCTGTCCGCAAGGGCTCGGGGGCGCGAAGATCCTCAGCGCGAAGATCCTCAGAACGGGAAGCGCGACCTGCCGTGCTGCACCGAGATCCACTTCTGCGTGGTGAAGGCGTCCACCGTCGCCTCGCCGTTCAGCCGCCCGACACCGGAGTGCTTCTCGCCGCCGAACGGCACGATCGGCTCGTCGTGCACCGTGCCGTCATTGATGTGGATCATGCCGGTGTCGATGCGCTTCGCGAGCCGTACGCCGCGCTCGACGTCGCCGGTGTGCAGGGCGCCGCTCAGGCCGTAGGGAGTGGCGTTGGCGATGCGTACGGCCTCGTCCTCGCCGTCGAAGGGCAGCAGGAGCGCCACGGGACCGAAGATCTCCTGGTTCAGCACCGGGGAGTCGGCGGGCAGGCCCGTCAGCACCGAAGGCGCCACGAGGTTCCCGTCGGTGCGGCCGTGCAGCAGCGCCGTCGCGCCCGCCTCGACCGTCTGCTCGACGAGCGTCGCGACACCCTCCGCCTGGGAGGAGTTGATGAGCGGGCCGATCTGGGTGGCCGGGTCGGCCGGGTCGCCGACCTTGAGCGTCGCGACCTTGGCGACGAACTTCTCGGTGAACTCCGCCTCCACCGAGCGGTCCACCAGGATGCGGTTGGCGGCCATGCAGACCTGCCCCTGGTGGACGAAGCGGCTGAAGACCGCCGCGTCCACGGCGTAGTCGATGTCGGCGTCGTCGAGGACGATCAGGGCGCTGTTGCCGCCCAGTTCGAGGATCGACCGCTTGAAGTGCGCGGCACAGACCGTGGCGACATGGCGGCCGACCGCGTCCGAGCCGGTGAAGGAGATGACGCTCGGCACCGGGTGCTCTATGAGCGCGTCGCCGATCTCGGCTATGTCCGTGATCACGACGTTCAGCAGCCCGGCGGGCAGGCCGGCGTCCTCGAACACCCTGGCCACCAGGCTGCCGCCGAGCACCGGGGCGTTCTGGTGCGGCTTGAGCACCACCGCGTTGCCGAGCGCGAGCGCCGGGGCGACCGACTTGATCGACAGCAGGAACGGGAAGTTGAAGGGGCTGATGACACCGACCACGCCCACCGGGACGCGGTACAGCCGGTTCTCCTTGCCGTCGTCCGGTGACGGCAGGATCCGCCCCTCCGGACTCAGCGCCAGATGGACCGCCTCGCGCAGGAACTCCTTGGTGAGGTGGATCTCGAAGGCCGCCTTGAGCCGGGTGCCGCCCAGCTCGGCGATGATCGCCTCGGTGATCTCCTCCTCGCGGTCCTCGATGATCCGCAGGGCGCGCTCGAACACGGCACGCCTGGCATAGGGGTTGGTCTGGGCCCACTCCTTCTGCGCGCGCTCGGCGGCGCGGTAGGCCTGGTCGACCTCGTCGGCGGTGGCGACGGTGATGGACGCCAGCTTCTCCCCGTCGTACGGATTGAAGTCGATGATGTCCCAGGAACCGGACCCGGCCTTCCACTCACCGTCGATGTACTGATGAGCCAGGTCAGTGAAGAAGGACATGAGACGGACCCCTTGCCGCGGCAGCAGACGGAAGCAAACGGAAGCAGACACCTGATCTCACGTCATAGTACTTATGTTTCAGGTGAGTTGGAGTAGACCACGGAGAAGGTCTCGGCTGTCCGCGGGATCCGGGCTGTCCTTGTGCAGCTGGGCCACCACCCGTTCGTACTGGGCGACTTCCTCCGCCTTGTCGAGATAGAGCGCGCCGGTGAGCTGCTCCACGTACACGACGTCCGAGAGGTCGGACTCGGGGAAGCTCAGCATGGTGAAGGCGCCGCTCTCGCCGGAGTGGCCGCCGAAGCTGAACGGCATCACCTGGAGCGTGACGTTCGGGCGCTCGGAGATCTCGATGAGGTGCTGGATCTGACCCCTCATCACCTCCCGGTCGCCGTAAGGGCGTCGGAGCGCCGCCTCGTCCAGGACGCAGTGGAAGCGGGGCGCGTGCTCGGAGGCGAGGAGCTTCTGGCGCTCCAGGCGCAGCGCGACGCGCCGTTCGATCTCCGCCTTGCTCGCGCCCTTCATACCGCGCGCGACGACCGCGTGGGCGTACGCCTCGGTCTGCAACAGGCCGTTGACGAACTGGACTTCATAGACGCGGATGAGCGAGGCCGCGCCCTCCAGACCGATATATGTCTGGAACCAGCCGGGCAGGACGTCCGAGTAACTGTGCCACCAGCCCGTGAGGTTGGCCTCCTTGGCGAGGGAGAGGAGCGCGCCGCGCTCGGCTTCGTCCGTGACGCCGTAGAGCGTCAGGAGGTCCTCGACGTCCCTGGACTTGAAGCTCACCCGTCCCAACTCCATGCGGCTGATCTTCGATTCGGAGGCGCGGATGGAGTATCCGGCCGCTTCGCGGGTGATGCCGCGGGATTCCCTGAGGCGCCTCAGCTGCGACCCCAGCAGGATGCGCCGTACCACCGAGCCGCTCGACTCCCCTGCGGTCACTTCGCTCAATCCTCCCCATCGACTGGAAGCCAGCAGTCTGCCATTAAACGCTTCGGGCCGTACACGTCCGGTTACAGAAATGGAAAGGCTCCGAAAGCTCTCCACAAGAAGTCGTAGGAAGAAATGGGCAAGAAGCGCACGGGAGCGACCAAGTCCGGCGCGTGCACGTGCATCTGCCCTTGCATCTGCTGTACGCATTCGGAACCATGGTCCGCGCGCCACCGCTGTACGCACCATCGGCGACCGACCGCGCCACCGCTCCATCGCTACGTACCGCGAAACCGGGGAGTGCCTCGCATGGGGACGAATGGATCGACCATGCTCGAGCCGTTACGGCAGGGGCTACCCCCACTCGACCCCTCCGCGGTCTCCAGCGCGGCGTCCGTCGCCCTCCCCGCCCGTTACGAAGCGGTGGGCAGCGCACGGCAGTTCACCCGCACGACGCTGGATCAGTGGGATCTCGAGGAGAGATTCGACGACATCGCCCTCGTCGTCTCCGAGCTCGTCACCAACGCCCTGCGGCACGCGCTGCCCGCGGACACCCCGCGCGAACGCCAGGACCCGCCCGTGCGGCTGCACTTGATGCGCTGGGCCTCTCGTCTGGTGTGCGCGGTGCGCGACCCCAGCGACGAGAGTCCGGTCGCGCGCGACACCGACGACGACTTCTCGGCGGAGTCGGGCAGGGGCCTGTTCCTGGTGGACTCCTTCAGCGACGGCTGGGGCTGGCACCCGCTCGCCGGCACGCTGCGCGGCAAGGTGGTCTGGGCGCTGTTCCGCCTGGGTTGAGTCCGCCGGTACGACGTGGCCCGCGGGCGGGCCGAGTCCACCCGGCGGACTAGCCGCCTATGAGGTGGTCGAACTCGCCGTCCTTCATCCCCAGCAGCATCGCTTCTATCTCCGCGCGCGTATAGACGAGCGCCGGACCGTCCGGGAAGCGCGAGTTGCGCACGGCGACGTCGCCGCCCGGCAGCTTCGCGAACTCCACGCACGAGCCCTGCGAGTTGCTGTGTCTGCTCTTCTGCCAGACCACCCCGTGAAGCTCCGTGGCCGCCATGCCGTTAAACGCGTGGTGCACAGATCGCTCCCCGGTGGTGCAGTGCCGTCGGTGGCTCTGGATGTGGCTCTAGATGCAGTGGTCAACTGTCCCGGATCATAGCTGTGTTCACATGCCGATGCATGGGCAGATGCACGTGCACGCGGGGTGTTCCCTTGGTTACAGATCTGTCAGTACGTCGATTGCAGGTCTGTCATTACGTCCGGTTCGCCGTCCGGGCCGAATCCGCCGTGCTCTAGGAACAGACGCGCACCGCCCCGTTTATGTTCCGTCCAAGTGCCGGAAAAAACGGGCGCGGTGCGCTAAGGGGGAGGGAGGAAGGGGTTCCGTCAGCGAGAAGCTCCGTACGGCAGCAGGGCCATCTCCCTGGCGTTCTTGATCGCCGCGGCGATCCTGCGCTGCTGGCGCACGGTCACCCGCGTGACCCGGCGGCTGCGAATCTTGCCGCGGTCCGAGATGAACTTCCGCAGCAGATCGGTGTCCTTGTAGTCGATGTACGTGATGCCTGCGGCGTCCAGGGGGTTGGGCTTCGGCTTCTGCGGGCGGGCGGCGGACTTGCGCGGGGACACGGGTCAGACCTCCAGGAGGGTGTCGAAGGCAGGGGGCAGGTGTTTCCAGGCGTCGCGCCCGGCGGCGTACTCCTCGTCCGTCAGCAGGCAGGACTCCAGGACCCGTTCGAGCCCTTCGCGGTCCAGGCCCGGCGAGGTGAACACCAGGTGGTTGCAGCAGTCGCCGTGCTCCGGGTGCCAGTCCAGGGCGGCGGCCGCGCGGCGCACCGGCGGGACCATCTCCCACGCGGCGTCCGGCAGCGAGGCCAGCCACGGCCCGGCGCTCTCGACGCAGAGCGCGCCGCCCGCCGCGTCCCAGCCGAGCAGCGTGTCCGGGTGGTCGGCCAGCCAGAACCGGCCCCGGCTGCGGGCCGCCGCGCAGGTCAGGTCCTCCAGGGCGTCGTAGAGCCGCCCCGGGTGGAAGGGCCGCTCCCGATGCCATACGAGGGTGGAGACCCCGCACGCGTCGGCCTCCGCGGGCAGCAGCGCACAGGCGGGGTGCTGCGCGGCGGCCGCGGCCTCGACGTCGAAGCCGACGCGCGCGGCCACCGCCAAGTCGTCGCCGCCGATCGGGACTTGGCGCGCCGTCGGGTGGAGCTGGGCGAGCAGGGCGCGGTCCTCGTCGTCGGCCTCGGCCGAGTCCGCGACGGCGAGCACGGGGGCGTACTCCAGCTGGCGTGCCCAGGTGTCGGCGACGGTGCGCTGGTCGGTGGGGGCGGCGGCGAGCCCGGCCTCCATGAGGTCGTCGCCGTTGCCGAGGTAGGGCAGGAGCAGGGCGGGGTCGACGGCCGTGACGACACCGCAGAGCCGGATGCCTTCGCCGCCGTGCGCGGCGATCACCTCCGCCATGGCCTTGGGCTCGACCGAGTCCCACAGCTCTACGACCGCCGGCCCGGCCAGGCCCGCGTCCGCGAGGCGCCGCAGCTCGGGCACCAGGTCCTCGCGGAGCGCGCAGCAGGCGCAGTCGTCGACCAGCGGGGCCTCGCCGGCGGAGAGCACCTCGGTGGCGTCACGCACGGTGCGCACGACGGTGCCCCGCACGGCGGTCGACAGGTCGTGGTGGAGGGCCACGCTGCCGGGTGTGGTGGCCAGGAGGGCGTCGACGGCCGCCTTGCGGGCGTCCGCGTGGAGGCCGCCGACGATCACGACGTCCAGCGCGGTCCCCTCGCTCATCGGCGCTTCCCGAAGCGGCGCTCGAAGCGCTCGACGCGGCCTGCGGTGTCCATCACGCGGGCGGTGCCCGTGTAGAAGGGGTGGCTCGCGGACGAGACCTCGACGTCGATGACGGGGTACGTGCGGCCGTCCTCCCACTCGATCGTCCTGGCACTGCTCGCGGTGGACCGGGTGAGGAAGGCGAAGCCCGCGGCCTTGTCGCGGAAGACGACGGGGCCGTACGGCGGGTGGATGTCCTTGCGCATGGGTCAGCGCTCCTCTCGGAAGTCGACGTGGCGGCCCGCGACCGGGTCGTACTTGCGCAGCGTGAGGCGGTCGGGGTCGTTGCGGCGGTTCTTGCGGGTGACGTAGGTGAATCCGGTGCCGGCCGTGGACCGGAGCTTGATGACGGGGCGGAGTTCGTTGCGGGCCATGTGGCTAGTATATGAAAATGACTCCCGTTTTCAATTGGGGGGCCGTCCCTACGACCGAGAGGTGCGTCACCTTGTCCGCCCACTGCCAGCTGACCGGCGCGAAGCCCGGCTTCGGCAACCACATCTCCCACTCCCACCGGCGGACGTCCCGCCGCTTCGACCCCAACGTCCAGCGCAAGCGGTACTGGCTGCCGAGCGAGGGGCGGTACGTGCGGCTGCGGCTGAGCACGAAGGGGATCAGGACCGTCGACAGCATCGGGATCGAGGCGGCCGTCGCCAGGATCCGTGCCCGTGGCGTGAAGGTCTGAAGGGGAAACCAAAGGGAGGCCGAAGGCCTCGAAGGGAAAACAATGGCCAAGAAGAGCAAGATCGCCAAGAACGAGAAGCGGCGCCTGGTCGTCGCGCGGTACGCCGCGCGACGGGCCGTGCTGAAGGAGATCATCCGACGGGGCGGCAGCAGTGACGCCGAACGGCTCGCCGCACAGCGGGAGTTGGCGCGGCAGCCGCGTGACGCCAGTGCGACGCGGGTGCGGAACCGGGACGGCGTGGACGGGCGTCCGCGCGGATACGTGGGGGCGTTCGGGTTGTCGAGGGTGCGGTTGCGTGAGCAAGCGCACGCCGGATACCTGCCGGGTGTGCGCAAGTCCTCCTGGTAGCTTGGCGCGCGATTTGGCCGGGGCGTCGACTTGGGGCGACTCCGGCAACGCCAGGCCTTTTAGGGGGACTTCAAGTGCGTACGTACGTCCGTAGTGTCCGTCGTGTGCGGGTCGGTGTCGCGGTGGTGGGGCTCGCCGCCGCGCTCGCGCTGACCGGGTGCAGCAGTGACGGGGACGGTGGCGGCAAGAAGGACCGGGGGTCGGCCGACGGGTCCTCCGGGTCCGCGTCCGGTGGCTCCGACGCGTCGGACGAGGGCGGCTCGACCGGAGGCTCCGACTCCGGCGCCAAGGGCGGCAGCCTCGAAGGCACGTGGGTCGCCACCGCCGACGGGAAGCCGCTCGCCCTCGCCGTCACCGGCAAGACGGCGACGCTGCTCGGCGAGGACGTGCTGTGCAATGGCACCGCGGGGGACGAGATGGGCTCGCAGATGATCAACCTCAAGTGCCCGAAGGGGAATTCGGACCGCACGATGGGGCGGGTCGAGTCCGTGGACGGCAAGTCGATGAAGGTCGCCTGGGAAGGGGCCGGCAAGGACGAGTTCCTGAAGACCGAGGGCGGGAAGCTGCCCGAAGGGCTGCCGACCGCGGGGTTGCCGCAGTCCTGAGCCTCGGCGTCGGGCATCGCCTTCGGGCCTTGGGGCCTTGGGGCCTTGGGGCCTTGGGAGCCTTCGGGCCTTGGGAGCCTTCGGGCCTTGGGGGCCTTCGGGCATCGCCTTCGGGCGTATTTCGTCAGCGGGCCGCGGGACCTTTCCGGTTCCGCGGCCCGTCCGCGTCCGGGCTCTTCGTGGCCGAGCCGTCGACCAGCATCGGTGGCGGTGTCGTGTCCAGGGCGTCGGACAGTTCGTCCAGGGTCTCCAGGAGCAGGCCCGCTCCCCTGCGGACCACGCGGTCGGGTACGCCCTCGCCGTCCCACTCCTCCAGGGCCTTGCGGACCGCGTCCCAGCGCGGGACGCGGCGTTCCCGTACCGCCTTCGCGCCCTGCTCCGTCGACGTGCGCAGGGCCTGTGCCAGGCGGGCCGCCGCGGGCACGGGGGTCGCGTCGCGGTCGGGGAGGTGGGCCTCCATCAGCATGGCGACGCGGCCCAGTTGGGCCAGCGTCTCCTCGGCGTCGGCGGCCGCGGCGCGGGACAGGCCCCGGTGGCGCACCGGTTCGTTCTTGGCGCGGCTCGCCGCCTCCTGCCAGGCGATGCGGGCGTCGCGGGCTTCGAGCAGGGCCTCGCGCACGTCGGGGCAGGTCTTGCCCGCCGGGTGGGCGTAGTGGTCGACGACCGCGGCGGCGTAACGGCCGTCCGCCGCCAGCCAGTCGGCGAGGCGGGTGCGCAGGCGCGGGGTCTCCCACGCGGGGTAGACCGCGTACGCGATCATCGCGAGGACGCCGCCGAGCAGGGTCAGGACCACGCGTTCCGGGACCGTCTGCGTCCACTGCTGGCCGCCCATGCCGAGCAGGAACACGACGTACGCGGCGACGCAGGCCTGCGCTGCCACCTGGCCGGTGCGCATCAGCAGGTACATCATTCCGGCGCAGAGCACGGCGAGCGCGGCGGACAGGCCGGTGCCGGGGTCGGCGAGCTGGACCACAGCCGTGGCGAGCGCGACGCCCACGAGGGTGCCGCCGAAGCGGGCCACGGCGCGGGAGTACGTCTGGGAGAAGTCCGGCCGCATCACCATGACCGAGGCCATGGGGGCCCAGTAGCCGTGCCCGAAGGGGAGCCAGTGGCCAAGGAGGTAGCCGGCACAGGCCACGGCGGTGACGCGGATCGCGTGGCGGGTGACCGGGGAGTCGTGCCGGAACTCGGCCCGCACGGCGCGGAGGACTCCGGGGACCAGGGCGGGGAGCGTGGGGCGGAGGAGGGGGATGGCCTGGGTGTCGGACTGGACTCCGGTGGGGGTGGATCGGGGGGCGGGGTCCGCGGGGACGTCCCGTTTCGCAGAGGATCGGGGAGCCGGG
>NZ_JBEZCG010000005.1:290097-422674 GCF_040647455.1 Streptomyces sp. NPDC041068 | reverse complement strand
GGTCCGCGGGGACGTCCTGTTTCGCAGAGGATCGAGGAGCCGGGTCCGCGGGGACGTCCTGATTCGCAGAGGATCGAGGAGCCGGGTCCGCGGGGACGTCCTGATTCGCAGAGGATCGAGGAGCCGGGTCCGCGGGGATGTCCTGATTCGCAGGGGTCGCCGTGTCGTGCGTGGGGGTGCCCTGGGTGTTGCCCGCCGTTTCCAGTACGTCTCTCAGGAGCGCGCCCAGGCGGGTCGCCGCCCTGTACGCCGGGCCCGTGAGGATCGCTCCCGTGTCCGGGGTCCTCAGCGCGGCCAGGGCCGCCGGGGGGATCTTGACCTGTTCGCCGTGGCGGATCGCTCGGGCCGCGGCGTCCAGGACGGCGCCGGCCGCGCCAAGGAGTTCGCGGACCCTGTCCCGTTCCCTGCCCTCCGGCGGGACGCCCACCGCCGGGTCCGCCAGCGAGGCCAGGACCGGGCGGATGCGTTCCGCGAGGCCGCGTGCGCCGTGGAGCTCCGCGGGGCGGGTGCGGGCCTGGCGCGGGGTGATCGTCGCCGCGTCGCGCGCCGCCATCAGGGGCTCGGGGTCGAAGGGGGCCACGGGGTCGTGGCGGAGCCTGCGGGCGTAGTCCGCCTCCGCCGCGAGCGCGTCGGCCAGGGCGTCACGGTGCGCGCCCCATCTGCGGATCGGGAAGAGGACCACCAGCGCCGCCTGGACACAGCCGCCGACGATCATCATCGCCGCGTGGCCCGCGGCGGCGACGACCGAGGTGGGCAGTGTGACCGTCACGAGCATGATCGCGACGTTGGACGACGCGATGATGCCGACGGTGGGGCCCGCGGCCCAGCTCAGGCCCGCGAGGAAGGTCCAGAGGGCCAGCAGGGCGAGGAAGAGGAGCAGGTGGGAGCCGGTGAGGTAGCCGAGGAAGGTCGAGACGGCAAGGCTCGTGCCGGAGGCCAGGGCGAGTTCCGGGCGGGGGCGCCAGCTGCGTTGGAAGGTGGCGATGGCGGCTTGGTACGCGCCGAAGGCGGAGCTCGCCGCCACCGCCGGGCCGAAGAGGGTGAGGCTGACGCCGATGATCAGGGCGAGGCCCGCGGCGCCGCGGAGGGCGACCAGGGGTTCAAGGCGTTTGCGCTCGACGGTCAGCCCCGAGCGAGCTGTCTCTTTCAGCGCGCGGAGCCAGGTCACTCTGTGATGATACGGGGCATATCAGGCTGGTTGGGCTGTGACTGCCGTTTGCGCTGGTTCGTCCGCAGGGCGGGGACGTGGGGGTGTGCCGTCTTCGCCGATGCGTACGCGGCTGGACTCGCTAGGGCGCGGCCAGCGCCACCGTGGGGTGCAGGCGTGAGGCTCTGATCGCCGGGTAGAGGCCCGCCGCCATGCCGATCAGCAGGGTTGCCGCGAAGCCTGCCGTCAGGGACCACGGGGGGACCACCGGCGTCCAGTCCTGGGCCAGGGCGAAGGCGTACGTCGATGTCGCGCCGAGGAACGCTCCCGCCGCACCGCCCAGCGCCGAGAGCAGCAGGGACTCCGTGAGGAACTGGAGGCGGATCGTGCTCTTGGTCGCGCCGAGGGCCCTGCGCAGGCCGATCTCCGCCCGGCGTTCCAGGACCGAGATCACCATCGTGTTCGCCACCCCCACCCCGCCGACCAGCAGCGCCACCGCCCCGAGGCCCAGCATCAGCGTCGTCAGGCCCTTGTCCGTCGCTGCCTTCGCGGCCAGGGCGTCCGAGGGGCGGGAGACCTTCACCGCGCTCGGGTCGGCGGGGTTGGCCGTGCGGGCGAGGACCTCCCGCACGTCCTCCACCGTGGCGTCGGGCGAGCGCTCGAAGATCGTGGACGGGTGCCCGTCGAAGCGGAAGTACTTCTCGGCCGCCGGAAAGCCGACCATCGCCACGCGGTCCAGGTTCGGGACCAGTTCGACGGGCTCCAGGATGCCGATCACGACCACGTACTCGTCGTTCATCAGGATCTTCTCGCCGGGGGACGTGATGCCGAGGCGGTCCGCCGCCACCGATCCGAGCACCGTGACCGGGAGGTTCTCGTTCGCCTTGTTCAGCCAACCTCCTTTGTGGATACGTGCGTTGAGCGTCTTCAGCAGGTCCGGGCGGGCCGCCTGTGTCGTTACTCCCGCTGTTCGCTCCTCGGGAACCACCTCGCTGCGGCGGATGCGCGTGTCCACGTTCGCCGTCGCCGTCGCATGGCTGACCGGGCCGATGCGCTCCACCATCGCCACCGCCGACTTGGGCAGCGGCACCTCGAACCCCTCCGCGTTCTTGCCCGCCTCCGCGGTGAGGAGGTTCGTGCCGAGCCGGTCCAGCTTCGCCATCAGGTCCGACTTGCTGGACTGGGAGAGGCCGACGACCGCGACCATCGTGGCGATGCCGATCGCGATGCCCAGGGCCGAGAGCACCACCCGGGCGCGGCGGGCCCGCAAGCCCACCGCGCCGACCCGCAGGACGTCCGCCGGGGAGAGGCGGGACGGCCTGAGGGTGCGCGTGGGTCGGGGTCGCTTCACTGTCCTCAACTCACCTTCCGAGAGCGGGAGTCCGCCGTTATTTCGCCGTCCCTGAAACGGATCCTGCGCGGCAAGGACTCCGCTATGTCGTTGTCGTGCGTGATCACGCAGATCGTCGTGCCTGTTCGGTTCAGGTCGTGCAGAAGGTCCATGACCATCTCGCCCGACGCCGTGTCCAGCGCTCCCGTCGGCTCGTCCGCCAGGAGGAGCGCGGGCTCGCCGACCAGGGCTCGGGCTATCGCCACGCGTTGCTTCTCGCCGCCGGAGAGCTGGTCGGGGCGGTGCGACAGGCGGTGGCCGAGGCGGACGCGCTCCAGGGCCGCGCGGGCGCGGGCGCGGCGCTCCCCGAGGGGCACGCCCGCGTACAGCAGGCCGTCCGCGACGTTGTCGACCGCGTCCCGGCCCGGCGCCAGGTGGAAGTGCTGGAAGACGAAGCCGATGTGGCGGGCGCGGAGCGTGGAGAGGCGGGCGTCGCTGAGGGTGTTCACGTCGTAGCCCGCGACGTGGACCGTGCCCGACGTGGGTCTGTCGAGTGTGCCTATGACGTTCAGCGCCGTCGACTTGCCGGAGCCCGACGGACCGACGATCGCGAGGAGTTCGCCCTCGCGGACCGTGAGGCTCACGCCGCGCAGGGCGTGCACGTCACCCTCGTACGACTTGGTGACGTCCCTCAGCTCGACCACGGGGGTGGGTGTCGACGTCATGGAGCCGCCGCTCCGACCTTCGTGCCCTCCGCGATGCCGGGGCCGCTGACCTCGATCCTTCCGTCGGCCGTCATGCCCGTCTCGACGCGCACCATGCGGGACGTGCCGCCCTCGACGACCTGGAGGCCGTAGCCGCCGTTCTCGCCGCGCAGGGCGACGACCGCCTCGACCGGGACCGCGAGGACGTCCTTGCGGGACTCGCTGACGAAGCTCACGCTCGCCGTGGCTCTCGGGTCCTCCCCCGATGCCGCCGATCTGCCCGCGTCCAGGGTCACTTCGACCGTGATGCCGTCGCCGCCGGAACCGCCCCCTTCGGACTCGTCCGACTGCTCGGGGTCCACCGTGCCCGTGACCCTGCCCGGCTCCTTCTTGCCGCTGGGCAGGGCGACTTCGACCTTCGTGCCCTTCGCGGTGAGGGACACGTCGGCCTGGTCGAGCTCCGCCCGGACGACCGGCTTCGTCGAGGCCGCCGTGAGGACCGGATCCCCGGGGGCGACCTGGTCCGCGAGCGCCGCGTTCGCCTTGGCGACCTTGACCTGTTCGGGCTGGAAGACCACATCTCCCTTGCCGACCCTGCCCGTTGGGGCGCGGTTGAGGGACTTCTGCCACCGCTTGACCGCGGCCTCGGTCGCCTTGTCGAAGCGCGGGTCCACGTAGAGGCCGCTGCCGTGGCCGAGCGCCACGAGGTTGCGTTCCAGTTGCAGTACGTCGCTGCCGCGGTCCCCCGCCTTCATCTCGCGGAAGGCGGGCACCGGCCCGTAGAGGAGCGTCACCGGCTTGTCGTTCAGCTCGTAGAGTGCCTGGCCGCGCGCGACGGTTGTGCCCTCCTTCGCGGCGACCGTGACCGTGCCCTCGACCGCCGACTTCACCGGGCGGCGCCCCGCGAAGTCGATCTTCCCGTCGACCGTCTTGGACTTGACGAGGTCGGTGCGCACGACGGTGGCCGTCGCGGGCGGCAGCTCGCCGCCCCCGCCGTCGGCGCCCGCGTCCTCGCCTCCCACCGCGAACGCCCCGGCCCCGGCCGCCGCCGCGGCGACCACCGCGGCCGCCGCGATCCATCCCGTACGACGTCTCATCCCTGCATCCCGTCCAGGCCTTCGAGCAGCTTGTCCTTGCAGGCCTGCTTGGCCCTCTTGTACGCGGGCGAGTCCTGGTTCATCGTCGGGTCCATCGGGTTGGTCTCGCCGCCGGGGATGACGTTGCCGCCGGACATCGTCGGGTTGGCGTACTTCGACAGGCCGTTGTCGCGCATGCACTTGGCGTGCGCGAGCATCGACTCGTAGTCCTTCTGCGCGTCGCGCTTGGGCTCCCGGTTCATCGCGTCCGTCAACTCCTTGCTGCAGACGCCGTTCTTGCCGCCCTTCTGCTCCTCGCCGTGGCCGTTCGGGTCGGTGATCGCGTCGATCTTCGGCCAGTCGAGATAGCCGCTGAGCTTGGGGTCGGGGAAGTCCTTGAGGCCGGCCTTGGTGCGCATGCACTGGACGTACTTCATCTGTGCGTCGTAGAACGCGCCGTTGCCCTTGGCCTTGGGGGTCTCGGTCTCGTCCGGGGACTGCTCCTCGGACTGGCCCCCGGACTTCTCCGGGGCCGACGCGACCCCCTCCTCCTTCACTCCGTCGCCGCCTCCGCAGGCGACGGAGAACGCGAGGACCGGGGCGGCGACGAGTGCGGCCATCCGCAGACGAGCGGTGCCGCGGGGCATGGTGTGGATACTCATGGGCTCACCGAACCGCGCCCATATGGTGGCCGGTCCATGGCCGCATGATGAGAACGTAACAATGCGCCGCGCCCGTCGGTTTGCCGCCCCTACCGCCCTGAACTGGGCAAATCCTCGCCCATAATCGCTGGCATGCCCCGAGTCCCCCATGTGCTGCTGATCGAGGACGACGCGTCCGTGCGCGACGGAATGGAACTGGTGCTGCGCCGCCACGGGTACGCGGTCGACACCGCGGCCACCGGCGAGGAGGCCCTCGCCCTGCTCGCCAGGCCTGCGGGCCAGGGCGTCGAGCTCGCCGTGCTCGACCTGATGCTGCCCGGCATGGACGGCTTCGAGGTCTGCCGGCGGATCCGCGCCTCCGGGTCGACGATCCCCGTCGTCATGCTGACCGCGCGCGGCGACGACAGCGACATCGTGCGGGGCCTGGCGGCGGGCGCCGACGACTACGTGGTCAAGCCGGTCACCGCGCCCGTCCTGGAGGCCCGGATCAAGGCCGCGCTGCGCCGGGCCGAGCCGGTGCGGCACCGGCCCGACGAGGACACGTACGCGGGTCTCGTCATCGACCGTGCCGGGCTCACCGTCACCAAGCGCGGGACGCCCATCGCCCTGCCGCCGACCGAGCTGCGGGTCCTCCTGGAGCTCTCCGCCTCACCGGGGCAGGTGTTCAGCCGCGAGCAGCTGCTGCGGTCGGTGTGGGAGCACGACTTCCTCGGGGACTCGCGGCTCGTGGACGCGGCGGTCGGGCGGCTCCGCGCCAAGATCGAGGACGTGCCCGCCAAGCCGGTGTTCGTGCAGACCGTGCGGGGCTTCGGGTATCGGTTCGGGCCGGTATGAGGCGACGTTCCGGGAGGGGAGCGGGCGCGGGGCCCCGGCGGTGGATGTGGGGCGGGCTGCGGACGCGGCTCGTCGTCGCCTTCGTCCTCGTCGCGCTCGTCAGCGCCGTCACGGCGACCGGGCTCGCCTACCGCGAGTCCCGCAACGCCGTCCTCGAGCGCAAGCAGGACGCCGTGCGGACCGAGTTCAAGAACCGCGTCGACCAGGCCGCCGCCGACCTCGCCATGCCGCCCGACGAGGTGTCCCTCACCCGCTTCGCCGCCGGTGTCGCGGACGGGCTCGGGGACTCCGTCGTCATCGCCGAGTACCGCACGCTGCGGGGGTCGTCCGACGCCTCCGCCGACCGGTCGCGGATCTCCGACGCGCTGCGCGAGGCCGTGCGCGAGCGGGAGCGGATGAGCTTCCAGCGCATCGAGCGGGACGGCAGCCCCTACCTGGTGGTGGGCACGCCCGTCACCTTCGAGTCCGGGCCGCCGTCCGGGCTCGACGTCTACGCCGTCACCTCGCTGCGGGCCGAACAGGACGACACCGCGGCGATCCTGGACGCCGCGCGGGACGGCCTGCTGCCCGTGGTGCTGCTCGCCGTCGTGCTCGCACTGCTGGCCGCGCGTACGGTGCTGCGGCCCGTGCGGGAGCTGGGGCGCGCCACGCGTCGGCACGCCGCGGGAGACCTGTCCTCGCGGGTCGACGTGCCCAAGGGCCGTGACGAACTCGCCGAACTGGCGCGGGACTTCAACCTGACCGCGGACGCCCTGGAGTCGTCCGTCGCCGAGCTGCGCGAACAGGAGACGAGGGCGCGGCGGTTCGTCGCCGACGTCTCGCACGAGCTGCGTACGCCGCTCGCCGCGATGACGATGGTCGCCACCGTGCTCGACGAGGACGCGGGCCAGCTGCCGCCGGACGCGGCGCACGCCGCCCGCACGGTGAGCGCGGAGACCGCACGGCTCTCGCGGCTCGTCGACGACCTGATGGAGATGTCCCGCTTCGACTCGGGCGCCGCCCGGCTCAACCTCGGCGAGGTCGACCTCGCCGACACCGTGCGGAACACGCTCGCGCTGCGGGCCTTGACCTCGCGGATCGACACGCGGCTGCCGGAGGGAGTGCGGGCCGTGCTCGACCCGCGGCGCGTCGACGTGATCGTCGCCAACCTCGTCGGCAACGCGCTGCGGCACGGGGCCGAGCCCGTGACCCTGACGGCGGAGGCCGCGGGCGACTGGCTGACGGTCGAGGTCGCCGACCGGGGGCCCGGCCTCGCGCCCGAGACCCTTCCCCACGTCTTCGACCGCTTCTACAAGGCGGACAGCGCGCGGACGCGGTCGGAGGGCAGCGGGCTCGGCACGGCCATCGCACTGGAGAACGCACGACTGCACGGAGGGACGATCGAGGTGGCCAACAGGGAAGGCGGCGGGGCGGTGTTCTCGTTGCGGCTTCCGTGGCGACGCGGGGAAGGGGACGAGGGGTGACTCCCGCGAGGACTCCGGTACGGACGACTCTTGTACGGATGGCTCTTGCACGGATGACTCCCGTACGGATGACTCCCGTACGCAAGGGAATCGGTCTGGGCCTGGCCGCGCTCGCCCTCGCGGGGTGTGGGGTGCGGCCCACCGGGGTGGTGGACGCCGGGGAGGCCGCGGGCGGTCTCACCAAGGGGTTGCGGATCTATTTCGTCGACGAGACGGGGCGGCTCCAGGGGGTTTCCCGTTCGGACGAGAACGTCCGCGAAACGACAGCCGTCATCAAGCTGTTGATGGGCGGACCCGACGAGGGGGAGCAGCGGGCCGGGCTCAACACCTTGGTCAAGGAAGGGCAGTTCGAGGTAACCGGTGGAGGGTCCCGGCTCACCTTGCGGATGCCCGACACCCTGATCGACCCGACCTCCGTCAGCGACCGCAACCTCACCGGCCAACTCGTCTGCAGCCTCGCCCGCGCCAGCGCCGTGCTCGACAAGAGCGAGCGGACCCGTCCGGACGACGTGCGGGTGACCGTAGTGCCGCAGGAGGGCGGGGAGTTGGGGCCCTATGTGTGCTCGGACTTCTTGAAGTAGGGCGCGCACGCCCTTCGTTCAGGGCAGCGCCGGACCCCGGCCCCGAGGTGCGACCTGCGCCCGGTCCGCCGCCGCCGTGCCGTGGGCCCATCCCTCGCCGTCCGTCACCCCTCGGACCCGTGTCGTGGTCGTCTCCGGGAACATCCGCTCCGCGCGGTCGGTGACCGCCACGTCGCGTGCGGCAAGGGCCGGAAGCAGCGCCGCCCGCGACTCGCCCTCCGCCGCGGCCTCCGTCATCGCGTGTTCGCCCGCATCGGCGAGGCGTCCGCCGATGCGGTGCGCGTACGCCATGAGGAACGACTGGCGGAACGTCTTCGTGCGTTTGCGTCCGCCCGCCCGCTGTTGCGCCTCCGCCTTGGTCATCGCCGCGGTGCCCTGGACGAGGAGGGAGGTGTGGAGCAACTCCACTGCTTCCAGGTCGGGTTCGAAGCCGACCACCGTCGAGAAGCCGTACGCCTCGTTCCACACCGCGCGACAGCGGTTCGCCGCGGCCACCGCGTCCAGGAGGATCGCCTTCGCCGTCTCGTACGGGGCGTCCACGCCGATGCGGCAGGCCGCCGGGACGTCCTTTGCGTGGGTACGGGCCGCGAGCAGCGCCTCGTCGAGCGAGTGCCGCGCCATCAGCTCCTGCGCCTTGGCGGTGAGCGCCTCCGCCTCCTCGGGGTAGCCGGTCGCCTCGGCCTTGGCGAGGAGGGCGCGGATGCGGGTGAGGGTGCGGGGTTCGCCCTCGGCCGGGGCGGGGAGCGCCTCGCCCGGCGGCGGGCCCACCGGTTCCAGCGGGGGGAGGCGCAGGAGCAGGCGGTAGAGCTGGAGGTGGGTGGTGGCCCGGGAGAAGCGGTCCTGGGCGGGCTCTTCCGTGGGGCCGATGTCCGCGAGCTGGGGCGCCCAGCGTGGGGGCAGGTGGGCGTAGCGGGCGGTCTCCGTGTGGATCAGGGACGCGGCCAGGCGTACGTGCGGATCCTCCAGGTCGCGGCGGACCAGACGGAGGACGTCGGCCGGCTGCCAGCCGTTGCGCCAGGCCCTGGTCAGGTACTCCTCGCCGCGGCGGCGCAGGTCGGCGTCCGCGTCGGGGGTCGCCGCAAGGAGCGACGCGCCGGTGTCCAGGCCTTCGTCGCCGTCGCCGTACAGCGCCGCCGCGAACGCCTTGTCGATCACCGAGTCCATGCGTCAAGGGTATGGGGCAGTAGGTGGGTGGTACGTGGGTGGCACGTGGGCGGTTGCTCGGCGTCTGCGTCTGTGGCCGCGCCTCAGGTCGTGAGAGGGCGGGGCCGCGGCGGTGTCTCCGTACTCGCCATCTTTGTTGCGGGGCCTGATTGCCCCGGCTCGGGATGGCGTTGTGCGCAGTGCTCCGTTCGGACACACCGCCACGTCCCCTCTCGTCTCCATCGCGGGTGCGGGTGTGCGGGGGCGTGCGTGGGTGGCTTTCCGGATGTCCGGGGGTATGGCCAGCCCTACCCCGGGACGCCCTCCAGTGGTCGTGTGGGGGCCTGGGGCTCGGCGGTTGGGTTGGGGCATGAGCCAATCCGTTGTCGTACGTCTCTCCGGGGTTCGGCGGTCCTATGGTGCGGTCGCCGCGCTCGACGGTGTCGATCTCTCCGTGCGGGCCGGGAGCTTCGTCGCCGTCATGAGGCCCTCCGGGTCAGGGAAGTCCACGCTTGCGGAGGCACCGGATCGGGTTCGTCTTCCAGGCCTTCGATCTGCTGCCCTCGCTGAGCGCCGCCCAGAACGTCGCGCTTCCGCTGCGTCTCGCGGGGCGCAAGGTCTCGCGTACGGAGGTGCGTGAGGCCCTTGAGCGGGTGGGGCTGGGTGACCGCGCCCGGCACCGGCCGGGTGAGCTGTCGGGAGGGCAGCAGCAGAGGGTCGCTCTCGTCGGTCGGCCCGCCGTCCTCTTCGGCGACGAGCCGACCGGGGCCCTCGACACCGTGACCGGCCGGCAGGTCCTCGCTCTGCTGCGGGGGCTTCAGGTCCTCGCTCTGCTGCGGGGGCTTGTGGATGGGGAGGGGCGGACCGTCGTGATGGTCACGCACGACCCCGTGGCCGCCTCGCACGCGGACCGGGTCGTGTTCCTCGTCGACGGGCGCGTGGTGCGCGAGCTGCGGGCGCCCGGCGCCGGTGACGTGGCGGCGACGATGGCGGGCCTGGACGTGGCGCCCGGCGCCGGTGAGGTGGCTGCGACCATGGCTGGTCCCGAGGTGGGGGCGTGATGATCTTCCTTGCCTCTCTCCGTACGCGGTGGAGCAGTCTCGTCGGGGCCTTCGTGGCCGTCGCCCTCGGGGTCGGTCGCCCGTCGTCGTGGTGGGGCAGGACCGGCTGACCGTGCGGGTCGAGCGGGGGCCCGGCACCGCGCGGGTGTCGAAGCCGCTCGCTCATCCACACCCTGTGGACATCGAACTCCTGCGCGACCTACGGCGGCTCGGGACCGTGCGGCTCGACGGGGAGGCACGGGACGCCGAGGCGCTGGTGGCCGTCAACGCCCTCCTCGGCACGGCGGGTGGAGTGGCCGCGTTCGTGTCGGTGTTCGTCACCACGTCGACGTTCGCCTTCGTGGTGGCCCTGCGGCGGCGGGAGTTCGGGCTGCTGCGGCTGGCGGGTACCGCGCGAAGCCAGGTGCGACTGGTCGTCGCCGGGGAGGCGCTGGTGGCGGTGGCGGCGGGCGCGCTGCTCGGCCTGGCGGTGACGGCGGTCAACCTGGGGGGTCTGTCCGTCGGGCTCATGAGCCTCTCGGTGCCCGCGGCGGTGACGGTTCCGTGGGGTGCGCTCGGGGCGGGGGCGGGGGTGTGCGCGCTGGTGGCGGTGGTGGCTTCGGTTGCCGGGGTCGCGGTGGCGCGGAGGGGGTGAGGGTGGCTGCCGCCGCCTTTCCGGCGCGCGGACGGCCAAGGAGTACTCCCGTCAACGCCAGCGCCAGGCCCAGGAGTTGCTGCGCGGTGAGCGGCTCGGCAGCGAGGAGGGTGCCGAGCAGGACGCCCGTCACCGGATTGAGCAGCCCGACCAGGCCCACCGTCCCCGCGGGGAGGTGGCGCAGGCCCGCGAACCAGGCGGCGAAGGCCAGGGCGGTCGCCACCACGGCGACGTAGGCGAAGGCGAGCGCGGCGGGGACGTCGAGGGCGGGCGGCGCCCCTTCCACGGCGGCCGCCACGGGGATCAACACCACTCCCCCGGCGACGAGTTGCCACGCGGTGGAGGCGAGTACCGGGACACCGGAGCTCCAGCGCTTGGCGAGGACGTAGCCGAGGGAGGACATGAGCATCGCGGCGGCGGAGGCGAGCACGCCGCCGGGGTCGGCCGACGCCGTGCCGCTGAGCAGCATCAGACAGACGCCGCCGAGCCCCACGCCCGCTCCCGCCAGGTGCGGCAGCCGGGGCCGTTCGGCGAGGAGCGGCCAGGCGATCACCATCATGACCAGGGGCGAGGTCGCCATGACGGTCGAGGCGAGGCTGGTCGGGAGCAGTTGCGCGGCGACATAGACGAGGGTGAAGAAGCCGCCCATGTTGAGGACACCGAGGACCAGGGACTTCCACCACCACGAGCCGCGCGGCAGCCGCCGGGCCACGGCAAGGAGCAGCAGGCCCGCGGGCAGGGCCCTGATCGCCGCGCCGTACAGGGGGCTGCCGGCGGGCAGGAACTCGTGCGTGACGTAGTAGTTCGTGCCCCAGGCGACGGGCGCCACGGCGGTGAGGAGCACCCAGCGGAGCGGGGCCCCCGGGAGTGAGGCCCCCGCGGGTGACGCGGCGGCGGAACCGGAAGTATCTTCCATGGAAGATACTATGCCTTCCGAGGAAGCTAAAGTGAAGGCATGGCTGACTCCACACCTGAGCCCGAACCCGAGCCCGAACCCGAACCCGAACCCGAACCCGAACCCGAACCCGAACCCGAGCCCGAACCCGGGCCCTCCCCCGCATCGGGACGGGGCCCCCTCGACCACGTGGCCCGCATCCAGGCCGAGTGGGCCCGGGAGCGCCCCGACGTCGACGTGACGCCGCAGGGCGCGATCGGGCGGCTGCACCGCCTCGGCGCGCTGCTCACCGAGGAGCTGTGCGTCGTGTACCGCCGATTCGGGCTGAGCGAGGGCGAGTTCGACGTCCTGGCGGCGCTGCGGCGGGCGGGTGAGCCGTACGAGAGGGCGCCCGGGGAGCTGGCCGCGCACACCATGGTCACGACGGGCGCCATGACCAAGCGCGTCGACCGTCTCGAACGCGCCGGACTCGTCACGCGGCGGCGCGCGGCGGGTGACGGGCGCGGCCGTGTCGTCGGACTCACCGATGCGGGGCGGGAGTTGATCGACCAGGCCTTCACGGAGCACATGCGCAACGAGCGACGGCTCCTTGACGCGTTGACGCCGCGGGAGGCCGCGCAGATCGAGGCGTTGCTGAAGACGTGGCTGGGGCGGGTGGAGCGGCCGGTCGGGGGCCGAGAGGGCTGAAGGGGATTACGGGGGGGCTAGCTGTCGCCGCCCTCGTCGATGAGCCGCCGGACCTCACGGTCGACGAGGCCGAGGCGGGCCTCCGCCACGAGCGGTACGGCACGGCGCTGCCGTCGGGCCTCGTGCACGTCGATGTCCACCGTCACCAGGCCCGGCTCCCACTTCGGTGCCTGCGCGACGACCGTGCCGCGCGGGTCGACGACGCGGGAGCCGCCCCAGAAGGAGGCGCCGTTCTCGTTGCCGACGCGGTTCACGAAGACGACCCAGCACTGGAGCATGCGGGCGGTGTACGAGAGCAGCGTGTCCCAGTACAGGCCGGTGTCCATGGCTTCGGGGTCCAGGCTCGCGGCGCTGTTCGTGGGTACGACGATGACCTCGGCGCCGTCCTGTACGGCGAGCCAGGGGAGGACGGGCTGCCAGGCGTCGTTGCAGACGAGGGTGGCTGCGCGGCCGTGGGTGCCCGGGAGGTCGTACGCGCGAAGGTGCTGGCCGGGGCTGACGTGCTTGCGCTCCTCCCAGGCGAGGTAGTTCGGGAGGTACAGCTTGCGGTGGGCGTGGAGGAGGCGGCCGTCCGTGTAGTACGCCGAGGTGTTGTAGGCGCGGAGGCTGGTGTGCTCGTGGAGGCCGACGAGGACGTCCGGGCCGCCGGGTGCCGCCAGGGCGAGGAGGCGGGGGTCGTCCGTCGTGACGGAGGTGTCCTTCTTCAGAGCGCCCAGGTGGTAGCCGTGGAGGCTGAGCTCCGGGAAGACGACGAGATCGGCGGCCTGGGCTGCCGCCTGCTCGACCTGATCCCTGGCGGTCTCCAGGTTCGCCTCGACTTCGCCCAGCGCGCAGTCGGTCTGCGCCAACGCCACTCGCATTCCCCGACCCTCGCAGCAGGGGGTTCCTTGTGCACGCCGGGTGCGGCCACCTGGGGCTGAGCCGGGTTCATCGTTGGCCTGGGGTATCCCCGGTGGCACAGACCCCACCCCACAGCCGGTGGAGGGCGCGCCCCCACCCACCCGCGGTCGCGTACGCACGTGAGGGGACGTGGGGGTATGTGCGCACGGAGCACTGCGCACAAAGCTCACCCCAGCCGCAGCAACAAGACCCCGCAACAAAGATGGCGAGTACGGACATACCCCCGCGGCCCCGCCCCACAACGAACCCAAGGCGCAAACCCCAGCCACGAACGCCCCGACCGACAGGCCCACCCACGCGCATGCCCCCACGCGCATGCCCCACACACATGCCCCCGCGCATGCCCCCCGGCGATGTCAGTGGTGGGTGCGAGACTGCTGGGATGAGTGGGCGGTGGCTGGTTTCCGTTGGTGAGGGTGGGGGTGTCGAGCTGCTTGCCCTCGGTGAGGACGGCCTGCCCGCAGGACCCGTCGTCCGGGAGCCCGACCTCGGCGAAGCCGTGCGGGCGCGCGGCGCTGTGTCCCGGTGGATCTGGCGGTCCACCCCCGCCCTCTACCCCCACCTCCTCGGCGCCGGCGTCCGCGTGGACCGCTGCTACGACATCGAAGCCGCCGAGCTTCTCCTCCTCGGCCACGAGGGACGCCTCGGCGAGCCCCGTTCCGCGGCCGCCGCCCTCGCCCGCATCCGCAACGCCCCCGTGCCCCCCGACCCCCCGCCCCGCGCCGCCGAGCCCGGCACCCAGGACTCCCTCTTCGAGCCCCGCCCCGGAGGCACCCCCGTAAGCATCGAAGAGCTCGCCGAGGTCTATGCCGAGCAGCAGCGAAGACACGACGCCACGGCCCACCCCGGCCGCATGCGCCTGCTCACCGCCTCCGAGTCCGCGGGCATGCTCGTCGCCGCCGAGATGAACGCCTCCGGCCTCCCCTGGCGCGCCGACCTCCACCGCGAACTCCTCACCGAACTCCTCGGCGAGCGGTACGCGGGCGGCGGCGAACCCCGCCGCCTGGCCGAGCTCGCCGACGAGATCTCCGCAGCCTTCGGCCGCCGCGTCCGCCCGGACCTGGCCGCGGACGTCGTCAAGGCCTTCGCGCAGGCCGGCATCAAGGTGAAGTCCACCCGACGCTGGGAGATCGAGGGCATCGACCATCCAGCCGTGCGGCCCCTCATCGAGTACAAGAAGCTCTACCGCATCTGGACGGCGCACGGCTGGAGCTGGCTCCAGGACTGGGTGCACGACGGCCGCTTCCGCCCCGAGTACACCCCGGGCGGCTCCGTCAGCGGCCGCTGGACCACCAACGGCGGCGGCGCGCTGCAGATCCCCAAGGTCATCCGCAGAGCCGTCGTCGCCGACCCCGGCTGGCGCCTCGTCGTGGCCGACGCCGACCAGATGGAGCCGCGGGTCCTCGCCGCGATCTCCCGCGACCGGGGCCTGATGGAGGTGGCGGGCAGCGAGGACGACCTCTACACCCGCCTCTCCGACCGCGCGTTCTCCGGCGACCGCGAACACGCGAAGCTCGCACTGCTCGGCGCGGTGTACGGCCAGACGTCGGGCGACGGCCTGAAGAACCTGGCCGCGCTGCGCCGCCGCTTCCCGCTCGCCGTCGCGTACGTCGACGACGCGGCGAAGGCGGGCGAGGAGGGCCGCCTCGTACGGACGTGGCTGGGCAGGACGAGCCCTCCGGCGGCGGGGGCCGGGGAGAACGACGAGGCGGGGATCCCGCAGGAGGAGACCACGACCACCGAACTCCCCTCCTCCGACAGCGAGTTCACTCCTGGCTACGCCTCCACCAACGCCCGCGCACGAGGCCGCTTCACGCGCAACTTCGTGGTGCAGGGCAGCGCCGCGGACTGGGCCCTGCTGATGCTGGCAGCGCTGCGGCGGACGATCGACGAGGCGGGGATGCAGGCACGGCTCGTCTTCTTCCAGCACGACGAGGTCATCGTGCACTGCCCTGCCGACGAGGCGGAGGCGGTGGCCCGCGCGATCCGCGAGGCAGGGGATCTCGCGGGGCGGATCGCGTTCGGGGAGACGCCGGTCAGGTTCCCTTTCACCACGGCGATCGTGGAGTGCTACGCCGACGCGAAGTGAGGCGCCGAAGAACGACTCCCGCGTCACGCCGCCAACAGCGCCCTGAGTTCCGCGACGACCTTGCTGTCCGTGCCGTCCAACGCCCGCAGCGCGCACCGCCATTGCTCGTACGCCTCGTCGTCGCGGCCCTCGTCGCGCAGCAGGAGCCCCCGCTGATGGCGGGCCAGGCCCGTCATATGGGTGTCGCCGCGCTGTTCGGCGCCCTCGGCGAGCGCGACGCACTCGCGCGTCGCGTCCTCGGTGCGGGAGAGCCCGCGCAGGGCCCGCACCAGGCCGAGGCGGGCCTGGGACTTGCCGTGCCAGTCCTCGTACTCGTTGTGTATGCGCAGGCTCTCCTCGAAGTGGGCGAGCGCCGCGGCCGGTTCGCCGAGGGTGAGGTGGGCGTAGCCGATGTTGCAGTGGGCGGACTGGCGGACGATGGCGTGCCCGATGGTCTCGCCGATCGCGAGGCTGCGTTCGTGGTGGACGATGGCGGCGCGGGCGTCCGTGTGCTCGTAGAGGTTGCCGAGGTGGCTGAGGGTGATCGCCTCGCTGAGCGGGTCGGCGAGTTCCTTGGCGAGCTCCAGGCTCTGGTGGAGGGCGTCGGCGGACTCCGCGTGGCGGCCGAGGCCTTCGAGGAGGAGGCCGCGGTTGTTGAGGCCGCGGCGTACGCAGGACACGATGCCGAGGCCGCGCCAGAGGGCGAGGGCCTCGTCGTTCAGGGCGAGGGCCTCGCTGCTGCGGCCCGACATGAAGTGCATGCCGGCGAGGTCGGTGAGGGCCTGGGCCTGGGCGCCGGTGTCGCCCTGGCGGCGGGCGGCGGCCAGGGCGGGGGTGCCGAGCGCGGCCAACTCGGTGAGGCGGCCGCGGCGTTGGAGGTACGGGAAGAGGCAGCGGACCAGGACGGGCACCAGGGCCGCGGTGCTCTCGCCGGTGCCGTGGCGTTCGACGAGGGCGAGGATGTTGGCGAGTTCGGTGTCGCCCCAGGCGAACGCGGCCTCCATGGACAGGGTCGGCTCCGCGGGCCTGCTCCCGGCAGGATCCGCGGACCCGCTCCCGGCGAGGCGCGGCTCGACTCCGCGCAGACGGTCGGTCCGGTCGAGGCCCTCCGGCATGATCGCGAGGAGGGTGCGGCGGGCGGACTCCGCGTACCAGAGGAGGGCCTCTGCCACGACGCCGTCCGCACCTGCGGAGGTCGTGGCGTCGGGGACCGTGACATCGGGGACCGTGGAGGCGGCCGCCGTCTCGCGGGCGAAGTCGCGTACGAGATCGTGCGGGGCGTACCTGCCGTACGCCGTCTCGTCGAGGAGGGCGACGTCGACCAGGCGGTCGAGGGCCGCGCCCGCGCGCAGCTCGTCGGTGCCCAACAGGCGGGCCAGGAGCGGAACTCCGTACGTCGGCAGGTCGAGCGCGCCGATCCGGGCCAGGGCGAGGGCGGCGTCGCGGTCGGCCCGGCGTTCCGAGGTGCTCAGGGCATCGAGGGCGACGGCGAGGGAACGGCGCACGCTCAGGTCGTCGTACTCGAGGTGGTGCAGGCGGCCGCCGCTGACGGTGAGGAGTTCGGCGAGGGCGTCCGGAGTGAGGGCGCGGCGCGCCGCGAGGCGGGCGGCGACGATGCGCAGGGCCAGCGGAAGGCGGCCCGCGAGTTCGACCAGGGGGTGCCCGGCGTCGAGCGCGTCTCGGCCGGAGACGGCGCGCAGCAGGGCGGCGCTCTCGCCGTCGGAGAGGGGCTCCAGCGGGAAGCGGGCCGCGCCGTCGAGCGCGGTCAGCGGCGACCGGCTGGTGACGATGACCGCGCAGCCGGGGCCCGCGGGCAGCAGGGGGCGCACCTGCGCGGCGGTCGCGGCGTCGTCCAGGACCATGAGCGTGCGGGTGGGCGCGAGCAGCGAGCGGAGCAACGCGCTGGCGGCGGCCGGGTCTTCGGCGCTCTCCTGGGTGTGCCGGGGCTCGGCCCCGAGGTCCCGCAGGAGCGAGGCGAGGGCCTGGCCGGGGGTGAGCGGGGTCATGCCGGGGGTGGCGCCGCGCAGGTTGACGTAGAGCTGGCCGTCGGGGAACGCGTCCCGCAGCCCGTGCGCCACGTGCACGGCGAGCGCGCTCTTGCCGACCCCGGCCATCCCGGAGACGACGGCGACGCGCGGCTCTCGGCCGAGGGCTTCCCGAAGTTCCCGGACGGTGCCGCCGCGTCCGGTGAAGTGGGCGGGGCCAGGAGGGAGTTGGGCGGGCTGGAACGGGCCTACGCCGGGCGACGCGGCCGCGCTGCGGGGCTCGGGTTCAGCCTCGTCGCCGGTGACGCCGAGGCCATCGGCGCCGTTCGTGTCCTCGTCGCCGTGCACATCTTCGACCCCGTGCACATCATCGACCCTGTTCGCCCCCTTGGCCCCGCTCGTCCCCCCAGCCCTACTCGTACCCTCGGCTCCACTCGTCCCCCCAGCCCTACTCGTACCCTCGGCCCCACTCGTCCCCTCGACCCCTTGCGCACGATCGGCCCTTCGCGCGCCGACAGACTCCCCGGGCGTCTCCCCCGCGTCGGAAACAGTCACGGAAGGCATCACCGAAGCCGTCACCGAAGCCGTCCCGGCAGCTGGCTCCGCCGGCCCCCGCAGCACCTCCCGGTGCGCGTCCCGTACCGCCGTGCCCGGTTCCACGCCCAGTTCGTCGATCAGGCGGCGGCGCAGTTCCCGGTGGACGGCGAGGGCCTCCGCCTGGCGGCCCGTGCGGTGGAAGGTCAGCATCAGCTGGCGGTGGAAGGCCTCGCGGAGCGGGTGCTCCGCGACCAGCGCCGCCAGTTCGGGGGCGAGCGCGGCCAGGTCGGTGCCGCGCTCCAACTCCGCGTCGTACCGCCACTGAAGCGCGAGGAGCCGTGCCTCTTCCAGGCGCGGTACGAGGGGATGGTCGGCCAGCGCGTCCGGGAGACCGCTCAACGGCGTGCCCCGCCACAGCGTGAGCGCACCGGAGGTGAGCCCGGAGACCCGTACCCAGTCCCGCTCCGCGTACGCCGTCCGCGCCCGCACCACCAGGCCCTCGAAGACCCGTACGTCCAACTCGCCCTCGCCGACCTGCAGTCGGTACCCCGGCGGCACCGCCTGCAGCCGCCCCGGATCGTCGAGGAGACGCCGCAGCCGCGTCACATGGTTCTGGAGGGACGCCTGCGCCGAAGCCGGCGGGCGGTCGCCCCACAGCGCCTCCTTGAGCGCGCCGAGCGAGACGACCCGGTCCGGCTCCAGGAGAAGCGCGGCCAACAGGGCGCGCCCCTTGGCGCTGCGCACGGGGCGCGGCTCGCCCTCGGCGTCGTACACGGCAGGCGCTCCGAGCAGACCGAACCGCAGCCCGCATCGCTCGCTCACGCCGTCTCCCCGTACTGTCCCGCGCTGCCTGTCCTGACCCTTCGCCCTGACCGTTGGCCACATGTTAGCGATCTGTTGGCGGGCCCTGATGGGATCACTGCATCGGACCTGGCCCGCCGGTACTCGCGCACAGCGCGTAGCTCGGGGGAGTGTCGCCGCCGCGGCCGGGTCCGGGGGCAGAGAGAGAGCCCCGGTCGGCGGAGGTGAACGACCGGGGCTTTCGTCCTGTCCCGCAGTCTGTCCCGCAACCCGCACCGCAGCCTGTCCCGCGATCTGCCCCGCAGCCTGTCCCGCGATCCGTTCAACACTCCTGCCCAAAACCCTCACCTGAGGCCTTTGCCGGAGACCCCCTTCGCGAGGATTCCGCAGTCCGCCTCCACCGCCCGCCCCGGATCCAGCGCGTTGAGCGCGAACCGCAGCGCGACCGGATCCGTGGCCGTGCCGCTGTGCAGCGTGAAGTCGTAGGCGCAGCGGTCCTGGAGGAGCCCGTTGCGGTCGTCGGGGCCGTCGTACAGGTACTGGGACTTGTAGGGCGTCACCACGTAGTCGTACTTCGTCGCGGCCACGGCGTACGAGACTCCGGGCAGCGTCAGTCCGCCCTCGTTGAGCCGCTTCAGGAAATCCGAACCCGCCAGCTGGTCCAGGCAGGCCCAGCAGGGCGCGTCCTCCACGACGGCGAGGGTGGCCGCGAGCTTCGGCTGCTCCCTGGCGAGGGCCTCGCGCATGTCGAGGGTCGTGCCGCGGTTGGACGGGGAGATCCCGACGAGCGTGCGCACCTTCTTCGCTCCGCCCTCGAACTTCATGTACTGGCGGGGCATCATCCCGCCCTGCGAGTGCCCGACGACGTCCACCTGACCGGCACCGGTGGCGGCGAGCACCCCCTCCACGAACACCCCGAGCTCCTTGGCCGAATCGGCGACCGGCGCCATGCCGTACATGTCCTCGGCGCCGGTCTTCCCGTAGTCCAGGACGAAGACGCAGTACCCCGCCGACCTGAAGACCGGCACGGCCATCCCCCACGCCTTGCCGGTGGCGAAGGTCCCGTGAACCAGGACGAGGGGGCGCGGGTGGGCGCGGCCGGGGCGGCACACCCAGTCGTTGGCGCCCGGCACTCCGGGCGTGGCCAGCTTCTTCGCGGCGGCGACCGCGGCAGCGGCAGCCGCAGCGGCAGCGGGGTCGTCGGGACACGGCGCGGGGGCCGCGGCCGCCGGTGACGCGGCGCAGAGCAGGGCCGCGAGGAGGCCGGCGACGACGGGGCGTACGTACATGAACCTCAGGGTCCGGCCCACACACCCACCTCGCATGCCTGTGCGGCCGTACGGATCAACGTACGGACCGGGAGTACGGGGAGTACGGGGAGTACCAGGAGCACCGGAAGCACCAGGAGTACCGGAAGTGCCGGGAGTACCGGAAGTGCCGGGAGTACAGACCGAGAAGCCGACACGCGCGGACCGACCGCCTCACCCCACCGGCAACCGCACCGTGAACATCGACCCCTTCCCCACCACGCTCTCGGCCGCCACCGTCCCGTCATGCGCCTCCACCAGCTTCCGCACGATCGACAGGCCGAGGCCACTGCCGCCCGTCGCGCGCGTCCGTGACTTGTCGGCGCGCCAGAAGCGGTCGAAGACGTGCGGAAGGTCCTCGGGCGCGATGCCCGTGCCGGTGTCGGCGACCTCGATCAGCACGGCGTCGTCCACGGCGCGGCAGCTGATCCGTACGTTGCCGCCCTCCGGCGTGTGACGGATCGCGTTGGAGACGAGGTTGCCGATCGCCTGGCGCAGCCGCAGCGGGTCGGCCGTCACCCAGGGGTCGCCGAACGCCGTGGCCCTGAGCTTCACGCCCGCGACGTCCGCGCGCGCCTGGTGCGCCGCCGCCACCTGCTCGGCGATGTCGGCGGCGCGCACCGGCTCGCGGCGCAGGCGGAGCGTGCCGGCGTCGGCCGCGGCGAGGTCCTGCAGGTCGTCGACGATGTGCTGGAGCAGCAGAGCCTCTTCGAGGAGCGAGGTGACCAGCTCGGGGTCGGTGTCGACGACGCCGTCCTCCGCCGCCTCCAGCCAGCCGCGGATGTTGGACAGCGGGGTGCGCAGCTCGTGGGCGACATCGCTCACCATGGCCTTGCGCTGTTCCTCCAGGGCCTTGCGGTGGGCCGCCATGTCGTTGAAGGCGGCGGCCAGTTGGCTGATCTCCCCGGCCGAGCGGGTCGCGCTGGCGGGTACGGGATCGCCCGCCTCCCCTGCCTTCATGCGCCGCGTGGCGGTGGTCAGCGCGCGCAGCGGCCGGGTCAGGCGGGTCGCGGCGAGCGCGGTGACGGCGACCGTGACGGCGAGGACGGCCGCGGCGAGCCCGGCCAGGCGGACCGTGTTGTCGCGGGAGAGGCTGAAGCCGGGCGTGCTGCGCGTGCCGTCGGAGCTGGTGATGAAGAGGAGCGCGGGCGAGGAGACGTAGGGGCCGAGCTGTTCGCGGCGCGCGGTGTCCACGCAGGACGTGACGGCGGCGTCGGTCGGCTCGCCCGCGGCCGGCTCGGGGTACGAGGGGGTGGGGCTGGGGACGGTCGCAGCGTCGCCCGGCGGCGGCTCGCGGGGCGCCACGGGCACCGACGTCGGGGCGGCGCCGATCGGCTTCGGCCCGGACCGCGCGGTCAGGTCGAGGCTGACCCGGACGGGGGCGAGCCCGCGCCGCTTCATGCAGGCGTCGGCAAGGGAGTTGAGCTTGTCGAGCGCCTTCTGCTCGCTCGCGGTGGGCACGTCGAGCAGGTTCATGCGGCATCGCGAGTCCATGAACTCGCCCGAGTGGTAGTCGAGTTGGACGAAGGGGCGGCCGCCGGTCCCGAGGACGACCTCGGGGCTCATGCCGAGCTCCGTCAGACAGGCCGCGCTCCGGTCCGCGGCCTCCTTCAGGACCCTGCGCTCCTGCTTGGTGAGGCGGTAGGGGCCGACCGCGCGCGGGTCGATGCGGTCGGCGGCCGTGCCCTCGTCCGCGCGGCCCGGGGCCAGCGTCGTGTCCACGGAGAGCGGGTCGAGCACGGCGGACGCGGTCGGGGGCAGGGAGGTGCGGCGGGACGCCGAGTCCGCGATGACCTTGCGGTCCTGGGTGGTGAGGGCGATGCGGCGGCCTGTGCTGCGGGACAGTTCGCGGACGGCCTCGTCGGCGTCGCGCCACTGCGGGGCGCTCGCGCCGACGCCGAGGAGCTTGTCGTAGATGCGGGCGTCGTCGGCGAGGACCTGTCCTTGCTCCTGCTTCAGCGCGCCGGACGTGGTCTGCGCGGCGAGCCAGGCGGTCGCGGCGATCGAGCCCACGGAGACCAGGACGGAGACGGCGAGAAGGCGGGCGAGGAGGCTCTTGCGGAGCGGGATGTCACGGGCCAGGAGTCTCTTACGGAGCGGAATGTCACGCGCCAGGGGGCTCTTGCGGAGCGGAATGTCACGCCCCACGCCGCGCCGCCGCCCCACCCTGGGCACCCACACCGGCACCTACGTCCGGGCCCGTATCAGCGCCCGCCCCCGCCCCGGCGCCCACGCCCGAGCCCGCACCGGCACCCACCCCGGCCCCGGCCCCCGCCCACACTCCGACCCCGGCACCGGCATCGGCACCGGCACCCACACCCGCCCCGCCCCCCGGCACCGTCATCTTGTACCCCACCCCGAACACCGTCACGAGCCGATCAGGGCGGCGAGGGTCGGACTCGATCTTCTTGCGCAGGTTGAGGACGTGCACGTCGACCGTGCGCGCGGATATGTAGCCGGACGAGCCGTGGATCCGGTCGAGGAGCTGCGGCCGGGTGAAGACCCGACCCGGCTCCTCCGCGAGCGCGGTCAGCAGGTCGAACTCGCCCGGCGTGCAGTCGACCTGGCGCCCGTCGACCGTCACCTCGTGCCGCAGCGGATCGACGACGAGGCCGCCGACGCGCAGGACCCGCCGGTCGGCGTCCGGCAGCGGCGCGTGGATGCCGCCCGCGCGGCGCAGCAGCGTCCGCACCCGGGCCATCAGCTCGCGCGGGCTGTACGGCTTGGTGAGGTAGTCGTCGGCGCCCAGATCGAGCCCCGCCAGGAGGTCGTCCTCGGTGGAGCGCGCGGTCAGCATCAGGACAGGCAGGCGCGTCAGCTCCGGCGGCCCGCTCGCGTCCCGCAGCAGACGCGTGACCTCAAGGCCGTCGGTGCCCGGCATCATCACGTCGAGGATCAGCAGGTCCGGCGGCCTGCGCCGGACCTCGGCGAGGGCGGTGGACCCGTCGTGGACGACGGCGACCGTGTGACCCTCGCGCTCCAGGTAGCGGCGGACCAGCTCGGCCTGTTTCTCGTCGTCCTCCGCGACCAGGACAAAAGCGCACATGGCGTTGAGGATAGGCGCGGCTCGGCAGGCAAACCGGATCCGGACGGCGGCCTGACAGGATCCTGATAAGTGTCCCGCGGGCAACACCCGCGGCCGACGCCCCGCCGCCTCCTAGTGTCCCGGGGACACGTCGCCGTTGGTCCAGGCGTACACGGTGTCCCCCTGGACCGCGACGCGGTACTGGTGGAAGTCGCCGCACTCCGCGCGGGACGTGGACGGCGTGCGGTCGGGCCACCAGGGCGCGTCGAGCTCGGGCTCCCCGACGCGCGGCGCACCCCCACCACAGGCCTTGCCCCGGTCCAGTCGCTCGCCGTCGGCCGGCGTGAACCGGATCAGCTTCGCGTCGCCGGTCGTCTTCACCTTCACCTTGACGTTCTTGGCGTCCTTCGGGATCCACGAGGGCAGCACGAACGCCAGGTCTCCCTTGGTGGGCGCGTCCGCCGCCGTCGCGAAGGCCTTCGTCTTCTCCTTGAAGACGTGCTCGCTGACGGCGTCCGGCATCAGCGAGCTGTCCTTGAGCGCGGGCGCCGCGACGGCGACCGCACCCGCGGCGACCAGGCATCCGGCGACGGTGAGGACGACGACACCGGACTTCTTCATGTTGAGGCGCTTCAGGGGCATGGCACCAGTCTTCGGTGCCGCACACACGATTCCGTACGGCCGCAGGACGAACCTCCGCCTCTGCCGAAAGACAGAGGTCGCACTCCGTATCCCCCTCAAGATGTACGAAGAGGACGGCACCCCCTGTCCAATACTTGACGGTATGCCCCAACCGCCCCGTCCCCCCACCCCGCGCCGCTCACCGCTCGCCCCCGGCCCCCACACCACCTGGCACCTGGCCCGCGCCGCCCTGGAGGCGCTCGCGGGCGGCGCCCTGCTCGTCCTCACGTACACGGGCACCAGCAGCGCCGTCACCCAGCTCCCCCGCCCGGCGAAGATCGCGTACGGCGTCCTGGTGCTGCTCGCGCTCGTGGTCCGGCGACGCTTCCCCGTGGGGAGCCTGCTCGCGCTGGCCGCGCTCGCGGGCCTGATGCCGCCGACCGGGCTGCTCGTCGCGGTGGCCGCCTACCCGGCGGCCCGGCAACTGGCGGAGCCGCACCGCAGGGTCGCCGCGCTGCTCGTCGCGGCCGCCCTGACGATGCTGGTGGCGACGGCGACCGCGCGGCCGATGGCCGTGGGCAGCTGGCAGTACGGGCTCGCGCTCGGGGCGATGCTCGCGGCGGTGACCGTGATCGTGCCGGGCCTGGTCGGCACGGCGGCCGGGCAGCAGGACCGTCTGGTGCGGGCGCTGCGGGAACGCACCGCCGCGGCCGAGCAGGCGCGCCGCCTCGCCGACAGCGAGTCCCGCATCCACGAGCGCTCCCGGATCGCCGCCGAGATGCACGACCTGGTGGGCCACCGCCTCAGCCTGATCTCCCTGCACGCGGGCGGACTCGAACTGGCCCTCTCCAAGCAGGCCCCCGACCTGCGCGACGAGGCCACGCTACTGCGCAAGGCGACGCGCGACGCGATGAACGAACTCCGTGAAGTCCTCGGCGTGCTCGGCCCGTTGGGGCGCGACACCGGCACGAACGCCCTGACCGACGCGACCGGCACCCGCCCCGACATCGAGGCCCTGGTCGAGGAGTCACGCGGCGGCGGCATCCCGGTGACGCTCGCCTGGCACGGCCCCGACCTGGGCCCGGAGGACGGCCCCTCGGTGCGCAGGGCGGTCCACCGGGTGGTCCGCGAATCGCTGACGAACGTGCACCGGTACGCGACGGGGGCACCGGTCGCGGTGACGGTCACGCACACCGACGACCGGGTGGAGATCTCCGTACGCAATGAAGCACCGCCCACGCCTCCGTCGGCGACGACCGGCCTCGGCACCGGACGGGGTCTGGTCGGGCTGCGGGAGCGGGTGGCGCTGCTCGGCGGCACGTTCGAGGCGGGCGCGGTGCCCGGCGGCGGCTTCGGCGTGACGGCGGCGATCCCGACGGACCCCGCGGGCGCCGACGCGGCGGACCGGAGCGCCCTCGAACCCGTGGGCCCGCCGCTGCCGGACACATCGGCGGAGGAGGGTGCGGTCGGCGGCCTCCAGAGCCGGATCGCGGGCGTACTCACGACGCTCCTCGGGATGGGCGGCGTCGCCCTGATGCTCGGCCTCGGCCTCGGTCTGGTGACGGAGGCGCAGCCGGGTCCGGACGTCGCCGAGCGCCAGGAGGTGCACGTCGGGATGTCGAAGGAGGAGGTGGAGCGCTCGGTGCCGTCGGACAGCGACGCGGTGCGGGCGGCGGCCGCCGGACGCGAACCGGCGCGCCCGGCGGGGACGACGAGCTGCCTGTACCCGTACGTGGGCGGCGGCTCGACGGACGAGGACTCGGAAGGCGCCCGTTTTGCAGTGACTCGATACTGTTTCAGCAATGATGTCCTGACGTCCATCGACCACTTCACGGTGCCGCTGGCCAGACCGTAGGGACACCGTAGGAACGAGGAGCACCTATGACGACGCCACCGACACCTACGATCCGCGTCCTGCTCGCCGACGACGAGGAGATGATCCGGCACGGCGTCCGCATGATCCTCCAGCACGCCGACGGCATCGAGGTGGTCGGCGAGGCCGTGAACGGCGCGGAGGCGGTCACGCTCGCCGCCGAGCTGAACCCCGACGTCGCGCTCGTCGACATCCGCATGCCCGTCCTCGACGGCCTCGCGGCGATCGGCCCGCTGACCGCCCTCGACCCCCGGCCGCAGGTGGTCATGCTCACCACCTTCGGCGACGAGGAGAACGTGACACGCGCGCTGCGGGCGGGCGCGGGCGGCTTCCTGCTCAAGGACGAGGGCCCGGACGAGCTGATCCGCGCGGTGCGGGCGGCGGCGGCCGGCGACGCGGTGCTCTCGCCCGGCGTGACGGGGACGGTCATCAAGCGGATGCTCCAGGGCGGCACCGCCCCCGCCCCCTCGGGCGCCCCGGGCGCCGGGTCCGCCGAGGGGCCCGAGAGCCGTCTGGCCTCCCTCGCCTCCCTCACCGACCGGGAGCGCGAGGTGCTCGCCATGCTCGGCGCGGGCCTGCCGAACCTGGAGATCGGACTGCGGCTCGGCATCGGCGTGGGCACGGTCAAGACGCACGTGGCCGCGGTCCTCGACAAGACGGGCAGCGACAGCCGGGTGCAGGCGGCGCTCCTTGCGCACCAGGCGGGGCTGGCTTCCTGACAGCCGCTGCTGTTACGGGGAAACAGCCTATGCCGTTACGGGGGGAACAGCCGATGCCGTTAAGGGAGAACGATCCCGGCGAGCGCCCCCAACGCCTCGCCCAGCACCCCCACCGGCGGCGACGCGAGCCCGATCCGCACCGCGTCCGGCGCCGAGTGCGCGCCCGCGGCGAAGGCCGAGCCAGGAGTGACGGCGATGCCGCGCTCGGCCGCCGCCGCGACGAAGGTCTCGGCACGCCACGGCGAGGGCAGCTCCCACCAGCAGTAATACGCACGGGGATCGGTACGGAACCGCCCCTTCACGCCCGCGTCGATCAGCCGCTCCCGCACGATCTCGTGCCGCGCGGCCGCGTCGGCGCGCTTGGCCTCGACGAGTGTCTCCACGGTTCCGTCGGCGACCCACCGCACGGCCGCCTCCAGGTTGAACGCCGCCGCCGTCCACGCCCCGGACCGCAGCCCCGCGGCGAGAGCGTCCAGATGGGCGGGCGGAGCGACGAGCATGCCGACGGTGAGCCCGGGGGCGAGCCGCTTGGAGAGGCTGTCGACGAGGACGACGCGCTCGGGAAGGCGGGCGGCCAGCGGAGCCGGGGCATCGTCGGCGAGGAACCCCCAGGTGCCGTCCTCGACGGCATACAGCCCCAACTCTGCGATCACTTCGGCGAGTTGATCCCTGCGCTCCTCCCCCGCCGTCACGGACAACGGGTTCTGCAGGGTCGGCTGCACGTAGACACCGCGGAGGGACGCGCCCCTGTGGGCGTCGGCGAGCGCGCCGGGCAGCATGCCCTGTTCGTCCATGGCGATGGGCACGAGGCGGCTGCCGAGCTGTCCCGCGATGGCTTTCACCAGGGGATACGTGACTTCCTCGACGCCGATGCGGCCGCCGGGGCGGGCGAGCGAGGAGAGGGCGGCGGCGATGGCCTGCCGACTGTTCCCCGCGAACAGCACCTGCTCCGGCGCGGGCCGCCAGCCACTCCGGGCGAGGACGGAGGCGGCGGCTTCCCGCGCCTGGGCCGTGCCGTCGGGGGCGGCGGTACGGGTCGCCTCCAGCAGGACGTCGGGGCGCAGCAGGGGCGCGATGGCCCTGCTCATCAGCTCGGACTGCCCTTCGACCGCAGGGTAGTTGAGCTCCAGATTGACGGGCACGGAAGGCGACGCGGGCACCCCTGACGGCCCCTCGGTCAACGCGGCGCCGCCAGGATGCGGGGCGCCGGCCCGCACGAAGGTGCCGCGCCCCACTTCGCCGACGACGAGACCACGCCGTACGAGCTCTCCGTACACGCGAATGGCAGTGGAGTTGGCGATCCGCCGCCGCCGGGCGAAGACACGCTGCGGCGGCAACTGCTCACCGCTGCGCAGCGCGCCGCTCTCGATCTCCCGAGCCACTTCATCCGCGACGAGGCGGAAGTCATCACGCCGGACCATCGCTCACCTCCACCCCCGCCCACACCCTGCCCTGCCCTGCCCTGCCCTGCCCTGCCCCATTGCACCGAGAGCAAAGATCCTATTGCACCGCCCAATTGCCCCCGCCTAGCCTCTTTCCATGGCAACCGCGCAGCTCAACGGCGTCACGATCGGCTATGACGACGAGGGCGGGCCCAAGGCTTCGGCCCTCGTCCTCCTCCACGGTCACCCCTTCGACCGCTCCATGTGGACCCCGCAGCGCGAGGCCCTCGCAGCGACCCACCGCGTCATCACCCCGGACCTCCGCGGCTACGGCGAGAGCACCGTCGTCCCCGGCACCACCACCTTCGCGACGTTCGCCGAGGACGTCGCGGCCCTCCTGGACCACCTGGGCGTCGGGGAGTTCGCGCTCGGCGGTCTCTCCATGGGCGGCCAGATCGCGATGGAGTGTTACCGCCTGTTCCCGGAGCGCGTCACGGGCCTCCTCCTCGCGGACACCTTCCCCGAGGCCGAGACCCCCGAGGGCAAGGCCTTCCGCAACGCCCTCGCCGACCGCCTCCTGGCCCAGGGCATGAAGGGGTACGCGGACGAGGTGCGGGACAAGATGGTCGCCCCGTACAACACGGAGGCGTCCGCGTACGTCCACCGCATGATGCTGGCCGCCCCGCCCGAGGGAGCGGCCGCCGCCCTGCGCGGCCGTGCCGAACGCCCGGACTACCGCGACCTGTTGACCCGCGTCGACGTCCCGTCCCTCGTCGTCGTGGGCCGCGACGACACGTACACCCCGGTCTCCGGCGCCGAGGCCATGCACGCCGCACTGCCCGACTCCGCGCTGCACGTCGTGGAGTCGGCGGCCCACATGCCGAACCTGGAACGCCCCGACGAGTTCAACGCGGCGGTCCGCACCTGGCTGTCCCGCATCCGCTGAAGCCGAGCCGAGCCGAGCCGAAGAGGATCCCTGAAGAGGAACCCGAAGAGGGGAGTTTTCACCACCGACTTCCGCCCGCACCCCGCCCCATAATGAACCGCGCACCGCAGGAAATCGCAGGAAACCGCAGTTCACGGCGCCAGGGGGAAGCTCATGACCACACCGCACAAGCCCGCGGAAGACAGCCCGGACGGCAGCGCCTTCAAACGCTCCCTCCTCCTCTGGGCCCTCTCCCTGAAGTCCTTCTGGATCTCCCTCTGGGTGGCCCACGTCCAACTCCTCGGCGGCGGCCCCGCAGCCCGGCTGCTCCCGGCCGCGACGAGGAGCGTACGAAGGCTCGCCGACCGGCAGCGCGAGCTGGCCGAGGAGTGGTCGGGCAGGGACTTCCCCGCGCCCTACCCCGAACTGCCCACGACGGGCCAAGGCCTGGCTCTGCGCGCCCAGTTGGCGGGCAGGCAGGGCCAGGTGTGGCGCGACCGGCGCTGGATCGGTCTCGATCCGTGCGTCGGCGGGCTGATCGCCTTCGGACCGCTCGCCCTGGTCCTCAGCGGGGTGTGGGGCCTGGTCACGGCGGTGTTCGGAGTACGGCTCTCCGAGGAGTGGGGCAACATCTGGTACCTCTTCGTGCCGGTCCAGAACTGGCCCACCGCCGCTCTCGCGGGCGTGCTCGGCGCCCTCCAGTTCCCGCTCGCCGTGCGCTGGGCCGCACCCCGCGCCATCCGGCTGCACGAACACGTCCTGCGCTCGCTGCTCGCGCCGAGCGAAGGCGAACTGCGCGCGGAAATGGCCGAGATGGCGCACCGCATCGACCATCTCACCACCACACGATCCGCCGCCGTCGACACGCAGATGGCGGAGATCCGCCGCATCGAACGCGACCTGCACGACGGCGCGCAGGTCCGCCTCGTGGCGATGGGCATGACGCTCGACGCCGCCGAACACCTCCTGGAATCCAACCCCGAGGCCGTCCGCGCCCTGCTCGCCGAGGCCCGCGAGAACTCCGCCAAGGCCCTCCAGGAGCTGCGCGACCTGGTCCGCGGCATCCATCCTCCGGTCCTCGCGGACCGCGGACTGACCGACGCCGTACGGTCGTTGGCGCTGATCAGCCCGCTCAGGACCGAGGTCGGATCCGATCTTCCCGCGCGTCCCGAGCCGCCGGTGGAGTCGGCCGCGTACTTCGCCGTCTCGGAGATCATGGCCAACGCCGTCAAGCACTCGGGCGCGGAGCGGGCGTGGATCGACATCCGCCACGACAGCGAGCCGTCGGGAGAGTCCCTGGCCCGCCGGGGCACCCTCCGCATCACCGTCACCGACGACGGCCACGGCGGCGCAGACCCGGCCCGCGGTTCCGGCCTGCGCGGCATAGAGCAGCGCCTGGCCACCTTCGACGGGGTTCTCGCGGTGAGCAGCCCGCCCGGCGGACCGACCATGGTGACGTTGGAGGTGCCGTGCGCGTTGTCCTCGCCGAAGACCACTTCCTCCTGAGGGACGGTCTCAGCAGGCTCCTCACCGCCTTCGGGCACGAGGTCGTCGCCGCCGTCGACAACGGCCCCGAGCTCCTCGCCGCGCTCACGGACCTGCGGCCGGACGTCGCGATCGTCGACGTCCGGCTCCCGCCGGGCTTCAGCGACGAGGGGCTGCGCGCCGCGCTGACGGCCCGCGAGCGGGTGCCTGGCCTGCCGATCCTGCTCCTCTCGCAGTACGTGGAGCCTTTGTACGCCCATGAGTTGCTGGCCTGCGGCTCCGAGGGCGTCGGCTACGTACTGAAGGACCGGGTCTCGAACGGCGCCCAGTTCATCGCGACGATCGAGCGCGTCTCGGCGGGCGGCACCGCGATGGACCCCGAGGTGGTCTCCCAACTCCTGGTCCGCAAGGACCGCGACACCGCCATGGCCACGCTCACCGCGCGCGAGCGCGAGGTCCTGGAGTGCCTGGCGCAGGGCCGCTCCAACGCGGGCATCGCGGAGGCCCTGTTCATCTCGGAGAAGGCCGTCGCCAAGCACATCGGCAACATCTTCCCGAAGCTGGGCCTGCCGCCTTCGGACACGGACAACCGCCGGGTGCTGGCGGTACTGGCGTACCTGGACCGCTGAGCTCTCGGGGACATCAAGAACACCAAGGGCCCTACCAGGTGGGCCGCGCCCCTACCCCGCCGTCCACCACGAGATCCGTCCCGGTGATCCACGACGCCGCGTCCGAGGCGAGGAACACACAGGCGCTGCCGATGTCCTCGGGCGTGCCGAGCCGTCCGAGCGGCGCCGCCCGGCCCCACCGCTCCACGCCCTCGGGCCAGTCGTCGGCGAGCCCCGGCCGGTCGATCAGCCCCGGCGAGACGCTGTTGACGCGGATGCCGCGCGGCCCGTACTCCAGGGCGGCCGAGCGGGCGAACATGATCAGGGCGGCCTTGGACGCGCTGTAGTGCGCGTGGCCGGGGGCGGGGTGGGAGCCCTCGATGGAGGCGATGTGCGTGACGGTGCCGCCGTGGTCCTGCTCCGCCATGAGCTCGGCGGCGGCCTGCGTGCAGCAGAACGCGCTGGTCACGTTCGCCTCGGAGAGCCGCCGCCAGTCCTCGGCGGTCATCCCGGCGAGTGCCTGCACCGGCTGGATCCCGGCGTTGTTGACCAGCGCGTCCAGGCGGCCCCGCCATGCGTACGCCGCTTCGACGAGGCGGCGGCACTCCTCCTCGCGCGTCAGATCCGCCGATACGGAGATGGCCTCACCGCCCGCCGCCGTGATCCGCCCGACCAGCTCACGGGCCCGCGCCTCGCCCCGCCGATAGTGAACGACCACCGCCGCCCCGGCCTGCGCGAACCGCCAGGCAATACCGACACCGAGACCACCACTGGCCCCGGTGACCAGAACAACCCGCCCGCCCAGCCCCGGCAAACTCTCGTCACGCATGGGAACCATCCTCTCCGGGCACCCCGTCCATCCGCAGCGGCTCCCCCGCCCGGCACAGCTCCCGGATGAGCCCCGCCCGCCCCGGATACCGCGCGCTCAGCACCTCCGGATCCCCGCCCTCGTAGTCCTCGGGGACGAACCCGGGAGCCATGGTCGTCCCGAACAGCGCCCAGCCGTGGCGCCCGCCGGCCGCGACCCGCGCCCCCATCCACGTCCCCGCGGGGACCACGAGCTGCACCTGCCCTGCGGTGCCATGGCCTGCGGTGCCGAGGCCTGCGGTGCCGAGAACGGCCAGCCGGTCCGCGCCGTCGGGGGCGAGGAGCAGGAGCTCCAGCGGATCGCCCTCGTAGAAGTGCCAGACCTCGTCGATCGGAAGCCGGTGCAGGGCGGAGAAGCCGCCGGGCTCGGTGGTCAGGAGCACGACGATCGCCGTCCCTGCGGGGCGCCCGTCCGCGCCCGGCGGCCCCGCCCAGGTCCGCCGGAACAACCCGCCCTCCACGGGCAACGGCCGCAACCCGTGCCGCGCGGCCACCGCTTCCGCCGTCTCCGGCCCCGCTCGCCCGTCCCCGGAAATCCCGTCCTTTTCGACCATGGTCGATCGCTCCCCGCCCCAAGTGCGTCATAACCGCGCACCTCGACACTCCTCCTCCATGGCACCCCTTTTCTCCCCGTTCGACCCCTGGAGGGCGATGTGAGCACACCGGTCTTCGACACCCCGACCGTCGACACCCCGACCGTCGACACCCCAGCCTTCGACACCCTGGCCCTCGACGCACCAGCCTTCGACGACATATCCGCGGCGCGCGACTGCCCCTGCCCCGGCTGCGCGCAGGAGCGGCTCGAACTGCGGGCGAGCGGCGGCTCGCGGGCCGGTACGCGCGCCGCCGCCGTCCTGGCGCTCGGCGCCGTCCTGACGGGCGCCGGTACCGGTGCCGCCCACGCCATGGCGCAGCCGTCCTTCGCGACGCAGAACCCGCTGCCGCCGGGCCAGGGCGCCCCGGGCCCGCTGTTCGCCCAGGCCGCGGCCGCCCGCACGGCATCGGCCTCGACGCCGATGCGCCTGACCCGGTCCCAGATCCTGGCCCGCGCCCAGACCTGGGTGGACGCCCGGGTCTCGTACAGCATGAGCGGTTACTACCAGGGCTACCGCAAGGACTGCTCGGGCTTCGTCTCGATGGCCTGGGGCCTCGGCAGCAACCAGTGGACGGGCAGCCTCGCCGCCTACGGCGTCCGCATCACCAAGAGCCAGCTGAAACCCGGCGACATGCTGCTCTTCCACAACCCGGCCAACCCCGGCGCGGGTTCGCACGTGACGATCTTCGGCGGCTGGGCGGACTCGTCCAAGACCCGGTACGTGGCGTACGAGCAGACGCGCCCGCACACCCTCAAGCGGACCACTCCGTACGCGTACTGGAACCACTCCGGCAGCTACGTGCCCTACCGCTACAAGTACGTGGCGGACGGCGGCGGTTCGGGCGGCGGCACCGGCGGCGGTTCGGGCGGCGGCTCCGCGTCCTTCCCCGGCGCGTCCGCCTTCGGCCCCGGCGCCTCGGGCAGCCAGGTCACGCGGCTCGGCAAGATGCTGGTCGAGCGCGGCGCCGGGCGCTTCTACTCGGTGGGCCCCGGCCCCCGCTGGTCGGACGCCGACCGCAGGGCGACGAAGGCGTTCCAGGAGGCGCAGGGCTGGCGGGGCTCCGAGGCGGACGGCATCCCGGGACCCGCGACGTGGCGCTACCTGGTCGAGGGCAAGGGCCGGGACATCGGCGGAGGTACGAGCGGTGGCTCGGGCGGAGGCTCCGGCGGCTCGGGGAGTTCGGGGAGCTCGTCCGCCGCGTTCCCCGGCAAGCAGCATTTCCGCCCCGGACAGTCCAACGCCCACGTCACGAAGCTCGGCAAGCAGCTGGTGAAGAAGGGGTACGGCAAGCACTACGCACAGGGCCCGGGGCCGCGCTGGTCCGAGTCCGACCGACGCAACGTGGAGTCCTTCCAGCGGGCGCAAGGCTGGCGGGGCGCGGACGCGGACGGCTACCCCGGCCCGGAAACATGGCGCCGCCTGTTCCGCTGACCCCACCGCCCACCACCGCACGGCACCCGCTGCCCCTCGCCCCCGGGGGCGGCGGGCGTCGGCGCCCCTCACCACCGGGGGCGGCAGGCGCCGGCGCCCCGCGACGAAGGCGACGAAGGCGACGAGGGCGACGAGGGCGACGACCTCACCGCACGTGACGCCCCCGCTGAGGCAACCCCGCATTCACGTCCCGCAGTTGCCGCCGCCCCTCGCGGCAGGACGCACAGCGGTGCAGATGCAAGGAGACGGCCGCGGTGTACCGCCGTACGGAACGTCCGCGCAGCGAGGCCACGACGCGGTCCATGACCTCGGCGCACTCCGCGCTCGCGGGCCGCACGTGACGCCGCAGGAAACCGGCGCGCAGGGCCTCCTTGGAGCGGTAGACGAGGGAGGACGCGGCGCCGGCAGCGATGCCGAGCCGTTCGCCGATGTGCCCCGCGCCCTGCTCCTCGATGGCGAAGAGGCGCAGGGCGGTGCGGCGCTGCTCGGAGAGCCCGAGGAACGCCTCGCGCGCACAGACCGCGTCGAAGTACGCGCTGACCCGGCAGCCGTTCTCGCCGGGCCGATCGGGCAGTTCGGCGACGGGCAGCTCCCGCTGGCGCCGCGCGGTGATCCGGGCGGCGGCGCGGCGCACGGAGCACTTCAGGTAGCCCGCCACGTTCCCGACGGGCCCGCGGCCACCGCGCAGCGCCTGCAACAGGCCGAGCATCGCCTCGGAGACGGCGTCCTCGGCGTCGGCCGTGCTGCCGCGCGTGCAGTGCAGGGCACACTGCCGCGCCATCTGCACATGGCGTTCCCACAGCACATGGAAGGCCCGCGGATCACCCGCGCGCACCTGCGCGCAGAGCGCCGCGTCGTCGACGTACTCAACGCCCCCGAAGCCCTCGAACTCCTCGACCTGCACGGCGTCACCCTTCGGTTGTGCGGAACGCGCTGCGATTCAGCGTTCCGTGCGCCGAAGGACGTCATGTCCCACCAAAGTGGACAGGTGACACCAAAGGGAGACAAGTGCGCTCAACTTTCGTCGAGCCCGACGAGAGCGGGCCGCGCCTCAGCCCGATCGACCCGCTCGGCCGGATCGACGCGCTCGGCCGGATCGACGCGCTCTGCCTGATCGACCCGCTCGACCTGCTCAGCCCTCCCGCCCCTCCCCGCCCCCTCCACCGAGAGCCCCAACTCATACGCCAGGATGGCCGCCTGCGTCCTGTTGTCGAGCCCGAGCCGACGCAGGATCCTCGACACATACGTCTTCACGCTGGCCAGCGACAGATGCAGCGCCTCGGATATCTCTTTGTTGCTCATTCCCGCGCCCACCAGCGCGAGCACCTTCACTTCGCCCTCCCCGAACGACGCGACTTTCCCCGCAAGTTCCGCCACCCGAGGAATCCGTGCCCGCGGTGCGGGACGGGATATGAGCCGCCGCATGACGGCGTACGAGAGAACACTCGCACCGGCCGCCACCGAACGCACCGACGAGACGATTTCACGCGGCGTCGACGTCTTCAGAAGAAGTCCCGCCGCACCGGCCTGGAATGCGCCGAGCACCGCTTCTTCCGAGTCGTGGTTGGTGAGGACAAGGACCCGCGCGGAAGGCGTTGACCTGGTCAGTTGAAGCGTCGCGTCAATTCCGCCGACCCCGGGCATGCGGAGGTCGAGAAGCACCACGTCGGGCGCGAGTTCCCGGGCCATGCCGACCGCCTCCGCGCCGTCGCCCGCCTCGCCCACGACCACCAAGTCGTCGGCCGCGCCGAGCAATGCGCGCAGGCCCGCGCGGATCACCGGCTGGTCATCGACGACGAGTACGCGAACCACGTTCATTTTTGCCTTGATTGAAGCGCATGTGAGTCTGCCGACGAGCCTGTCATGCGCTTGATGATAACGGGGCTTCCGATCAACTCCGGTTTCCGCATCAGGACTTTCGACCATCCCGAAAGGCCCGGGGCGGGACGTAAAGTCCTTTCCGGGGTCGGTGTACAGCGCAATGAGACGTGCGAACGACTCGACAGGCATACGGTCCGCACCGCCCCCGGCGCGACGCCCTCACGGGCAGAGCGAGCGCCAGATCCGCTCGGGCAGGATGCGCGCGGCCTCGTCGAGGTCGACGTCGTCGACACCGGAGAGCCAGCGGCGCGCAGTCGCGATGATCGGCCCCATGATCAGCGCCTCGACCACGGGCACGGGCATCGGCTCGATGGCGCCCGCCGCGATGTGCCGCCGGATCCAGTCGGCCATCGGCGACAGCCTGGCCTCCTGCGCGTCGCGCAACTGCCTGGCCTGCGCCATCCCGAGCCGGTCGGCGTAGGAGGAGTGCAGAAGCCGGGCCGCGTCCGGATGCTCCTGGATGAAGGCCAGATACACCCGCACCAGGGCACGCACGGCGGTCCTCGCGCTGCGGGCCCGCTCCACGGCCCCGGCCAGCTCCCCGAGCAGCCGCCCGAGCCAGCGCAGCAGCAGGGCGTTCATGAGGCCGTCGACGCTGCCGTAGTGGTGGTAGAGACTGCCGAGGCTGACACCGCTGGCCTTGGTCAGGGCGCTGACGGTGACACCCTGCTCACCGGACTCGGCGTACACCTGAAGCGCCGCGTCCAGAAGGCGATCGGCGGTCTCAGCACCGCGTTGTTGCTTGGGGGTCATGGTGGGAACCAGCGTAGAGCACCATTTTTTCTAGAATCATTCTCTAGAAACCCACTCCAAAAGAGCCACCGCCGATCCACACTGTCCCGGTGTCCGAACCCATACCTCCCGCGCCGCGGCCGGGCCGCGCCCCCAAGCCCAGAGTCCGCGGCTTCCTGGCGGTGCTCGGCGCCGTCGGCGCCGCAATCGTCGCCGGCCTGCTGAGCCAAGGGGACGACGGCGACAGCTCCGCGTCCCCCGCCCCGACCTTCAGCATGGGGACCTACGCCCCATCGACCGACACCCCCTATCCCAACGATCCGTACTCCAACGATCCGTACTCCAGCGATCCGTACGCCACCGCGACCGACGACCCGATGGCGACACCTTCGAGCCCGGCCCCCAGTCCGTACGAGCAGGGCACCTGCCTCAACGGAACGCTGCCGGACTCCGAGACGGCGCAGGAGGTCAGCGGTGTCGACGAGGTGTCCTGCTCCGCGTCGGATGCCCACTACCGCGTGATCCAGACGATCCCCCTGACGTCGGACCTGAGCCAATGCAAGAACAACTCCCAGACGCAGTACGCCTTTTCGTACCGCTACACACTCAATGGATCGACCGTCAACGAGTACGTGTACTGCTTGGTCGGCCTGGGTTCGTACGCCCGCTGACACCCGCACCCGAGCCGCCGCCTGCCCCCGCCCCGTGACCACTACGCGGCCACCTCACCCCCCGAAAGCGAAACAACTTTCTAGAAGAACCTTCCAATCCGGCGGCCCGATGGTCCAAACTGATCACGTGCCGGGCCTGTGTCCGTCCGTGCGGACGGGGGGAGCGCACGGACCGGCACGGTCCGGCCGCCCCGCGGAAGGCCGGTGGACGGGGAGAGCGTGAACGGGGCAGGCGGGGCAAGCGAGTTCGACCTCACGGGCAGCGGCGCCGAGCCGCTGCGCGCACAGGACCCACGGCAGATCGGGACGATCCCCCTGGTGGGACGGCTCGGCGCGGGCGGCATGGGCCGGGTGTACCTCGGCGTCACCGACGGGCGGTATGCCGCGGTCAAGCAGATGCTGGCATCCGTGGTCGCCGAGGACCGGGGCTTCCTGCGCCGCTTCGGCCAGGAGATGGACAACCTCGCGCGCCTGCCCGCCGAGGCCACCGCACCCCTCCTGGCGAGCGACCGCACCGCCGAACCCCCGTGGTTCGCCACCGCGTACGTCCCCGGGATCACCCTGGCCGAAGCCGTCGAGGACCACGGCGGCCCGCTCGCGCCCGCCGCCCTGTGGCTGCTCCTGCGGGAGGTCGCCGCGGGCCTGGAGTCGGTCCACGCCCGCGACATGGTGCACCGCGACCTCAAGCCGTCGAACGTCATGCTGACCCTCGACGGCGTCACCCTCATCGACTTCGGAATCGCCCGCGCCGCCGAGCAGAGCCAGCTCACGCAGACAGGCCTGGTCGTCGGCACGCCCGCCTACATGTCGCCCGAACAGGCCTCGGGCAAAAGGCGGTTGACCAGCGCATCGGACATCTTCGCGGTGGGCCTCCTGGTCGCGTACGCGGCGAGCGGCCGCTGGCCGTTCAGCGACGGAGCCGAGGGCAGCCCGCTCTACCGCATCGTGCACGACACCCCGGACCTGACACCGATTCGCGAGCGCGACGCCGAGCTGGCCGAGGTGCTCGAATCCTGCCTGGACAAGGACCCCGAGGGCCGCCCAACGGCCCAGGAACTGAGGGAACTTGCCGCAGGGCACGCCACACCGACCCCACCGGCCTGGCCGGCCCCGACGCTGACGCTGCTGGCCGAGCGATCGGCGTTCGCGGCGAGGGTGCCGACCCTGGCGGAGATACCGGCGGAGACACCGGCGGCTACACCGGCGGAGATACCAGCAGGGACACCATCAGAGACACCGGCCGCGACGCCCCCGGATTCCACACCGCTGGTCAAGACCGCACCCCCACCCCGTCCCGAACGGCGCCGCAACCGCGTCCTGCTGGCCGCCGTCCCCGTGATCGTGGTCACCGCGGGCGCGACGCTGGCCCTGCAGAACCTCCCGTACATCACCGGCCAGGACCGCGCCGCGGGCTCGACACCCTCGGCCACGGCAACGGCAGACCCGGCGCAGCCGCCGGGCGCGGACGAGTCGGCGCCCCCGGAGTCGGAGAAGCCGAAGAAGAAGGATCGAGAGGGCAAAGGCGAGGACAAGGGCAAGGACGAGGGCAAGGACGACGACTCATCACCGTCCAAGGAGAAGCCCAACGGCGTCACGGACGGCGGAAGTTCGGACGACAAGGACGGAGGCGGCTCGGGAGGAAGGGACGAAGGAAGCGACGGCGGCAGGGACACGGGAGACTCGTCGGACGACAACCCCACCACTCCCGACGCACCGAACTCACCGGACTCCCCCTCCTCCCCCTCATCCGGCCCTTACCGGCTGAAGAACGCCGACAACGAAGCGTGCCTGACCCAGGTGTACGGCTCCGCGGACGACGGAAGCTGCGGCGACGCGAGCGCGTCCTGGAAGACGGTGAGCGCGGAGAACAACAGCTTCAAGGTCGTCAACAAGCAGAGCGGCGCCTGCCTGGTCGCCAACATGCTCGGCCAGGCGGTCTTCGTGGGCGACTGCACCCGGGGCGAGGCACGCCTCTGGCGCTGGGGCTCGGGCGGCACGCTGAAGAGCACCAGCAACGGCGGCTGCCTGGACCTGGCCTACGGCGGCGGAGTGGCGACGGCGACGTGCGCGTCAGGAAAGGCATCGCAACGCTGGGCAAGGTCGTAGAACCTCACGCAGCGAACCTGCTCACACCCTGTTCCGAACCGATGGCGACCGACGAGCGGCAATCAGCGCCCTCACAACCATCCCGGGCCGCATCAGAACGGACGGCGGAGCGAGCATCGGCTGGACCTCGAGGAGCGCGCGGTGGACCGGCACGGAGGTGTGGCTGGCCATCGTGAGCCGGCGGACGTACCAGTTCATGAGGTCGGTACCGGGCGGCTTGGGCCCAACGGTCTCCGGGTAGCTGAAGTCCCCGGCGGTCGACATCCGCCAGGGCATGTCGAGCAGCTTGCCGGCGGCGCGGAAGTACGCGCGGGTCATCTCCGAGGAGGCGGAGCCGTACCGCTCCAGGGAACGCCCGAGTTCGATGGCCTCCAGAGTGGCGACGGTCGGATATGCAGGGCATGGCCAACTCGGCGGCGAACTTGGCGAACCCTTCGGGATCGACGGGGGCATACGTACGATGCCACCCACCCAAGGTGACCATCCACCGGTCACCCTCAACAGCGAACACGGCACCGGCACGCTTGTCATCGGGAGTATTGAGGGCCTGAAGACAGATGAGCCCCCCGCCCTCGGTCACGAACTCATCGGGATGACGACGCAGCGCCATGGTGGTGTAGCCGACGTCGACCTTGACCTTCTCGACGGGCGGCGCACGACAGCCGATGCGCTCCAGCCAGTGGGTGGCGCGATCATTGCCGCGCCTGGAGGCGTCGACGACAAGATCGGCCTCGATCACCTCACCACCGTCAAGCACCACACCGGTCACACGCCGGGCCCCACCAACGAGCCCGACAACGGACGCCTGCTCCCGCACCGCAACATCGGGTAACCCGAACACCCGCCGCCGCAGGGTGAATTCAAGAAGGGGCCGACTCATGCTGATCCCGAGCATCCCGGTGGCGAAGGGCAGCCGGAACGCCCCGAACTGATGGAAGAGAACATCACTCCCGGGATCCCAGGCAACGGCCCCTGAGTGATCAACTCCGCGGTGAGCCCGGGATACAACTTCTCCATGGCGAGCCGCCCGTTGATGAGCAGCAGATGCGTGTGACGGGCCTGGGGAACGCCACGCCGATGCCGCGGATCGGAGGGAAGCAGATCCCGATCGACGACGGTCACCTTGTCGAACACATCGGAGAGCACCCGAGCCGCGCCGAGCCCCCCGATGGAACCACCGATGACGACGGCATGCCGATTGGCCATGCAGCCCTCCCCCATCCAGGGTCATCACAGTCGACGCCGCAACATGATCCAGCCCGCTGCACCAGACGAGCGTAGGCCGACGAACCCCACACATCGCCTCCCAAATCGCCTTCCGCCCCCGGCCGTCCCCCAGCCGATCCAGCACAACAAAAAGCCCAGGTCACGCAGAACGTGACCTGGGCTTCAACTGAGCCGCCTTCGGGATTCGAACCCGAGACCTACGCATTACGAGTGCGTTGCTCTGGCCATCTGAGCTAAGGCGGCGCGCCGTCCGCACCATGGTGCGATCAGCAACGTCCCCAAGTCTACACAGTTATCGGGGGTGCTCCGTACACCCCCATCGGACCGGCCCCCGGCCGGTCCGAAATTCCGCCCGCACCCCCTACGAGCAGCGCTTTCCGTCCTCCGGAGCGGTGCCCTTCAGGAGGTAGGCGTTGATCGTCGAGTCGACGCACTCGCTGCCGCGGCCGTACGCCGTGTGGCCGTCACCCTCGTAGGTGAGGAGGCGGCCCGAGGAGAGCTGGGAGGCCAGGGCCTTCGCCCAGCGGTAGGGGGTGGCGGGGTCGCGGGTCGTGCCGACGACCACGATCGGGGCGGCCCCCTCCGCTTCGATGCGGTGGGGGCCGCCCGTGGCCTCCACCGGCCAGTACGCGCAGTTCAGCGACGACCAGGCCAGGCCCTCGCCGAAGACCGGGGATGCCTTCTCGAACTCGGGCAGCGCCTTCTCGACCTCGTCCGGGGAGGTGAAGGCGGGCGGCAGGTCCAGGCAGTTCACGGCCGCGTTGGCGAACATGAGGTTCGCGTACGAGCCGTCGCCGTCCCGCTCGTAGTAGCTGTCGGAGAGGGAGAGCAGGCCCGCGCCGTCCTTGTCCTTGATCGCCGAGGTGAGCGCGTCGCGCAGCTGCGGCCACGCCCCCTCGTCGTACATCGCGGCGATCACGCCCGTCGTGGCGAGCGCCTCGCCGAGCTTGCGGCCTGAGGTGTCGGAGGCGGACAGAGGCGCTCCGTCCAGGTCACGGAAGAAGGACTTCAGCCGCTTGCCCGCGCCCTCGGGGCTCCCGGAGCCCAGCGGGCACTCCGCGCCGCGCGCCACGCAGTCCTTCGCGAAGGACCGGAACGCCGTCTCGAAGCCGGCGGTCTGGTCGCGGTTCATGCGGCGCGCGGGCAGGGACGGGTCCATCGCGCCGTCCAGGACCAGGCGCCCCACGCGCTCCGGGTAGAGCCCGGCGTACGTCGCGCCGAGGAAGGTGCCGTACGAAGCCCCGACGTACGACAGCTTCTCGTCGCCGAGCACCGCCCGCAGGACGTCCATGTCACGGGCCGCCTCGACCGTCGAGACATGCGGCAGGACCGTCGCCGACCGCGATTCGCAGCCGTCCGCGAACCCCTCGAACGCGGTGCTCAGCTTCTCGGCCTCGCCCCGGTCGTCGGGGGTGACGTCGGTCTGCGTGTACGCGTCCATCCGCTTGCCGTCGAGGCAGGTGACGGGCTCGCTGCGGGCCACGCCGCGCGGGTCGACGGCGACCATGTCGTAACTGGCGCGGACCTCTTCGGGGTAGCCGAGAGCCGCGTACGACTGGAGGTAGCCGATCGCCGAGCCGCCGGGGCCGCCGGGGTTCACCAGGAGCGAGCCGATGCGGCCGCCCTTCTTGGTGGCCTGCTTGCGGGCCACCGCCAGCTTGATGTCGCCGGTGTCAGGCTCGGCGTAATCGAGCGGGACCTTCATCGAGGCGCACTCGAAGCCGGGGACACCGCACTCGTGCCAGCTCAGCTTCTGCCCGTAGTACGGAGCGAGTTCCGCGGGCGTCGAGCGGGGCAGCGCGGCCATGGAGGCGTCCGCCGTCGAACTCCCCGAAGAGCAGCCGGAGATGAGCAGCCCTGCGGTCACGAACAGCGTGCCGCATGTGCGGAAGGAAAGGAGACGGCTGCGGCGGGCGCGACGGCTGATGTCCATCACGCGAGACTAACTCTCCGAGATGGATCGATCACTCGTGGTACCCGTACGGGTGACGCCGTCAAGCGAAGCCGAGCGGATGCGGCGAAGACACCGGCAGGTCGCGGCCATTCACCCCGACCGCAGCGCCACCGTCATCGCCTCCACCGCGAGCAGCGGCGCCACGTTCCGGTCCAGGGCGGTGCGGCAGGCACCGATCGCCTCGATGCGGCGCAGCGTCGACTCCGGAGAGGAACCATGGGCCAGGCGCTGCAGCATGTCCTGCACCTCGGTGTTGGCGATGGCCACCTGCGAACCCAGCTGCAGGGCAAGGACGTCCCTGTAGAGCCCGGTCAGATCGGTGAGCGCCAGGTCGAGGCTGTCGCGCTGCGTACGGGTCCTGCGGCGCTTCTGCTTGTCCTCGAGCTCCTTCATCACGCCCGCCGTGCCGCGCGGCATCCGGCCGCCCTGCGCCGCACCGAGCGCCGCCTTCAGCTCCTCGGTCTCCTTGGTGTCGACCTCCTCGGCGACCTGCTTCGCGTCCTCCGACGCCGTGTCGATCAGCTCCTGCGCCGCCTTGAGGCAGCCGCCGATCTCCTCCACCCGCAGCGGCAGCTTCAGGACGGCGGCCCTGCGCTCACGCGCGCGTGGGTCGGTCGCGAGGCGCCGGGCACGGTCGATGTGTCCCTGCGTGGCACGCGCCGCGGCCGCCGCGACATCCGGCTCGATGCCGTCTCTCCGTACGAGTACGTCGGCGACGGCGTCCACAGGAGGCGTACGCAACGTCAGGTGCCGGCAGCGGGAGCGGATCGTCGGCAGCACGTCCTCCAGGGAGGGCGCGCAGAGCAGCCACACGGTGCGCGGGGCGGGCTCCTCCACGGCCTTCAGCAGGACGTTCCCCGCGCCTTCGGTGAGGCGGTCGGCGTCCTCGAGGACGATGACCTGCCACCGGCCGCCGGCGGGCGAGAGCTGGGCCCGCCGCACGAGGTCGCGGGTCTCCTTCACACCGATGGAGAGCAGGTCCGTGCGCACCACTTCCACGTCGGCGTGCGTGCCGATCAGGCTGGTGTGGCAGCCGTCGCAGAAGCCGCAGCCGGGGGCGCCGCCGAGCGCGCGGTCCGGGCTCGTGCACTGCAGGGCGGCGGCGAAGGCACGCGCGGCGGTGTCCCGTCCGGAGCCGGGCGGGCCCGTGAACAGCCAGGCGTGCGTCATCTTCGACGACTCCGGCGGCGGGGTGTCCGCGGCGGCCGCCGTCACCAGGGCGTCGGCGTCCCGGGCGGCAGCTCCCAACTGCTCGCCGACCCGCTCCTGCCCCACCAGGTCGTCCCACACGCTCATGGGGTCACCGCCTTACTCTGCGCTCTGCTCCTGCCCGACACACCGACACCAGACATCAGACGCCAGGCATCAGACGCCAGACATCAGACATCAGGCATCGGGCATCAGACATCGGGCATCGGACGTCGGACATCGGGTCCGACACCGGACTGCCAATTGTGGCGGACGCCTCTGACAATCCCGTCCGGCCGCGAGGCTCAGCGGCCCTTCCGGCCCCGGCGTCCCCGCCCGCCCTGGTCATCGTCGTCGTCCTCGTGCGAGCCGAGCAATTCGTCCGCGAGCGACGGCAGGTCGTCCAGCGGCGTCTCCTCGGCCCAGTCGGAACGGGGCCGCCGCGGCACGCCCTGCTCGTCGACCTGCGGCAGCTCCCGGGTCCGCTCATTGGCGCCGTCGGGCGAAGGCGCGGCCGCAGGACGCTCGTCCCGGAAGTACCCCGGCGGAACCTTGTCCTCCCGAACGGGCGGCAGCACGGCCGTCTCGTCCGCGGCCCCCGCGGGCGCGGGCGGCTTCGGCAGGACCGCCGTGTCATCCGCCGCGGGACCGTCGGCCGGGACCTGCGGCAGCACGGCCGTCTCGTCGGCGGGGCCGGACGACGGCTTCACCACCGGCGTGGGCACGGTGGTCTCGTTGTCCGGCACATCCTGCACATCCGACGTGTCCGACGCACCCGGCACATCGGAAGCCGGAGCCTGCTCCGAAGCGGCCGGAGCCGAAGCCGACGGAGCCGAAGCCGACGGAGCCTGGGTCGGAGCCGCAGGAGCCCGCGTCGGAGCCGCCGGCTTCGAAGCGGCGGCGGCCGCCGCCGCGGAAGCCGCCGCAAGACGCCGCGCCTCCTCCGCCCGCAGCAGGGCCTCCTCCGCCTTGCGCTGCTTCTCGAGCCGCCGCTCCTCCGCCTCGGCCCGCAGCCGCGCCTCTTCCTCGGCCTCCCGGCGGCGCCGCTCCTCCTCGGCCTTGCGGACCTTCTCCTCGGCGAGGAGCCTCGCCTGCTCCTCCTCGGCACGGCGCTTCGCCTCCTCGGCGCGCTGCCTGGCCTCCTCGGCCTGCCGCTCGGCCTCGCGGCGCTGGGCCTCCTCAAGCTCGCGCCGCTTGCGCTCCTCCTCCTCGGCACGGAGCTTGGCGAGCTGCTCCTGGCGCTCGCGCTCCAGACGCTCCTCCTCGGCCTTGCGCGCGGCCTCTTCCTCGGCCTTGCGCCGCGCCTCCTCCTCGGCGGCCTTGCGGGCCTCCTCCTGAGCCTTGATCTCGGCCTCGGACAGCGGAAGCACGACATCCAGCCGGTGCCGGATCACGGTCGTGACCGCCTCCGGCTCCTGCGAGGCGTCCACGATCAGGTAGCGCCCCGGGTCGGCGGCGGCGAGCGTGAGGAAACCGGAGCGCACGCGCGCGTGGAACTCGGCGGGCTCCGACTCAAGACGGTCGGGCGCCTCCGTGAACCGCTCGCGCGCGGCCTCGGGCGACACGTCGAGCAGACACGTCAGATTCGGTACGAGGCCTCCGGTCGCCCAGCGGTTGATGCGGGCGACCTCGGTCGGCGACAGGTCGCGGCCGGCGCCCTGATAGGCGACGGACGAGTCGATGTAGCGGTCGGAGATGACGACGGCGCCGCGCTCCAGGGCAGGCCGTACGACCGTGTCGACGTGCTCGGCCCGGTCGGCGGCGTACAGCAACGCCTCGGCCCGGTGCGAAAGACCGGCCGACGACACGTCGAGAAGGATCGACCGCAGCCGCTTGCCGACGGGCGTGGCCCCCGGCTCGCGCGTGACGACGACCTCGTGCCCCTTGGCGCGGATCCACTCGGCGAGCGCCTCGGCCTGCGTCGACTTGCCGGCGCCGTCGCCGCCCTCCAGGGCGATGAAGAAGCCGGTGGCGCAGGGCGCCTGCACCGGGTCGTCGCCGCCGCGCAGCGCGTCGAGCAGGTCGTGCCGCAGCGGTACGCCCTGCCGGTCGTCGGCCTTGGCGAGGACCAGCGCGGCCACCGGCAGGAGCAGCGCGCCGACCAGCATCAGCGTGAAGGCGGCGCCTCCGTGGTCGAAGACGAACTTGCCGTTGACCATGCGGTGCGGTCCGATCGCGGCGGCGACCACCGGGGCCACCAGCGCGGCGAGCGCGACACACAGGCGTACGACGGCCTGCAGGTGCTCGGTCGTGCGGGTCCTGCGGTAGTCCTCGACCTCCTGGTCGAGCAGCGCGTGCCCGGTGTTCGCGGCGACGCCCGCGCAGACCCCGGCGAGGACCAGGAGCAGCAGCACGGTCGTCACGTCGGGCACGAGGCCCGCGGCGAGCAGCGCCACTCCGGTGACGGCGATGGCGAGCGCGAGCAGCCGACGGCGCGACAGCGAGGGCAGCAGGGACGGCGCGGTACGGATGCCGACGGCGGTGCCGCCGGTCAGTGCGAGGACGATCAGGCCGTACGTGACGGGACCGCCGCCGAGGTCCTTGGCGTGCAGCACGGCGACGGCGACCGCGGCGGCGATGGCCCCTGCGACGGCGGCGCAGGCCGCGACGAGGAGCGGGATCGCGCCGGTGCGGCCCTTGTCGGTGCCGGTTCCGGTGCGCGGCCTGCGCAGCCCTTCGAGGGGGCTACGCGCGCGTGGCGTCTGGGCTGCGGGAAGTTCGAGGAAGTAGACGATCGACAGCGACGCGGCGAAGAGCCCGGCTGCGACGAACGAGGCGAGCCCCGCCTGGTGCAGCGCGAACCAGTCGAGCCCGGCGCCGAGAAGGTTGCCGATGAGCGTGATGCCGACGAGCGCGGCGGCCGCGATGGGCAGCGCCAGGAATCCCGTACGCAGGGACAGGCGCCGCAGCGCGTCCATGTGGTCCGGCAGCGGCCGCACCGTCGCGCCCTCCAGGGGCGGCGCGGGCAGCAGCGCGGGCGCCGCGCTCTCCCGGGCGACCGTCCAGAACCGCTCGGCGACGCCGACGACGAAGGACGTCACCAGGATCACCGCGAGGGCGTTGTCCGGGGTCCAGTCGATCCACAGCGGCGCGACGACAAGCAGCGCGGCACGCACGCCGTCCGCCCCGACCATGGTCCAGCGGCGGTCGAGCGGACCGTCCGGAGAGGTGAGGGAGGTGAGCGGGCCGAGAAGCACCGCTCCGAAGAGCAGCGTCGCCAGAACGCGTGCTCCGAAGACGGCGGTCACGGCGAAGGCGACGCCCCGATAGCCGCCTCCGAAGGCCCCTTCGACGATGGCCGACTGGAGCGCGAGGATCACCAGGACGAGCAGTGCGAGCGCGTCGCCGACACTGCCGACGAGCTGGGCACTCCACAGCCTCTTCAGCTGCGGCACGCGCAGCAAGGCGCGAACGGCACGCTCTCGGGAATCTGCGACCAGGGCGTCGTCGGGGGCCGGATTCCCGGCCGTTGGCTGCTCGGCACGCGTCATCCGTCCAGCCTATCTGGACGGACAGCGTCCTCGTGGAACCACCCGAACAAACGACCGTCCGGTCATCCCCGTTGGGCAGAAACCGCCCGCGTTGTGGGCAGGCGTTCCGCGGGGCGGAACAGGTGGGCACAACGCCCCCGCTGCCGGGCACCATGAAACGAGGCGCCCGGCACAGGAAACGTCAGTCCTCAGAAGCCGCCTTGGACGAAGCCGCCGCCTTCTTGGCAGTGGTCTTCTTGGCGGTGGTCTTCTTGGCAGTCGTCTTCTTCGCGGCAGTGGTCTTCTTGGCCGCCGTCTTCTTGGCGGCAGCCTTCTTCGTCGGCGCCTTCTTCGCGGCCTTCTTCGCCGTCTTCTTGGCGGGCCCCTTCGCCCGCTTCTCCGCGAGCAGCTCATAGCCCCGCTCCGGAGTGATCTCCTCCACGGAGTCCGCCGCCCGCAGCGTCGCGTTGGTCTCGCCGTCGGTCACGTACGCCCCGAAGCGCCCGTCCTTGACGACGACCGGCTTCCCGCTGACCGGGTCCTCGCCCAGCTCCTTCAGCGGCGGCTTCGCGGCCGCACGCCCCCGCTGCTTCGGCTTGGAGTAGATCTCCAGGGCCTCTTCCAGCGTGATGGTGAAGAGCTGGTCCTCGGTGTCGATCGACCGGGAGTCCGTGCCCTTCTTCAGGTACGGCCCGTACCGCCCGTTCTGCGCGGTGATCTCGACGCCTTCCGCGTCCGCCCCGACCACGCGCGGCAGGGACATCAGCTTCAGCGCGTCCGCGAGCGTCACCGTGTCGAGGGACATCGACTTGAAGAGCGAGGCAGTGCGCGGCTTGACCGCGTTCTTGCCGGTCTTCGGGGTGCCCTCGGGGAGCACCTCGGTGACGTAGGGGCCGTAGCGACCGTCCTTGGCGATGATCTGGCGGCCGGTCTCCGGGTCGGCGCCGAGCTCGAAGTCACCGCTCGGCTTGGCGAGCAGCTCCTCCGCGTACTCGACGGTCAGCTCGTCCGGCGCCAGGTCGTCGGGGACGTCCGCGCGCTGGTGGCCCTCGGAGTCGCGCTCGCCGCGCTCGACGTAGGGGCCGTAGCGCCCGACGCGCAGCACGATGTCGTTGCCGACGGGGAAGGACGACACCTCGCGGGCGTCGATGGCGCCCAGGTCGGTGACGAGCTCCTTGAGGCCTCCGAGGTGGTCGCCGTCGCCGTTGCCCGCGTCGGCGGCGCCTCCGGAGCCCTCGCCCTCACCCTCGCCGAAGTAGAAGCGCTTCAGCCACGGCACGGCCTGCGCCTCGCCGCGCGCGATGCGGTCGAGGTCGTCCTCCATCTTGGCGGTGAAGCTGTAGTCGACGAGCCGGCCGAAGTGCTTCTCCAGCAGGTTCACCACGGCGAAGCTCAGGAACGACGGGACCAGCGCGGTCCCCTTCTTGAAGACGTAACCGCGGTCGAGGATCGTGCCGATGATCGACGCGTACGTCGACGGGCGACCGATCTCGCGCTCTTCCAGCTCCTTGACCAGCGAGGCCTCGGTGTAGCGGGCCGGGGGCTTGGTCGCGTGGCCGTCGACGGAGATCTCGTCGGCGGAGAGCGCGTCGCCCTCGCTGACCTGCGGAAGCCTGCGCTCGCGGTCGTCCAGCTCGGCGTTCGGGTCGTCGGCGCCCTCGACGTACGCCTTGAGGAAGCCGTGGAAGGTGATGGTCTTGCCGGACGCGCTGAACTCGGCGTCGCGGCCGTCGGAGGCGCGGCCGCCGATCTTGACCGTCACGCTGTTCCCGGTCGCGTCCTTCATCTGGGAGGCGACGGTCCGCTTCCAGATCAGCTCGTAGAGCCGGAACTGGTCGCCGGTCAGGCCGGTCTCCGCGGGCGTGCGGAAACGATCACCCGAGGGACGGATGGCCTCGTGCGCCTCCTGCGCGTTCTTGACCTTCCCTGCGTACGTGCGCGGCTTGTCCGGCAGGTAGTCGCTGCCGTAGAGCTGCGTGACCTGGGCACGGGCGGCCGCGACCGCCGTGTCCGACAGGGTCGTGGAGTCCGTACGCATGTAGGTGATGAAGCCGTTCTCGTACAGCTTCTGGGCCACCTGCATGGTGGCCTTCGCGCCGAAGCCGAGCTTGCGGCTCGCCTCCTGCTGCATCGTCGTCGTACGGAAGGGCGCGTACGGCGAGCGGCGGTACGGCTTCGACTCGACGGAGCGTACGGAGAAGTGCGTGTCCTGGAGGGCGGCGGCCAGCGCGCGGGCGTTCGCCTCGTCCAGGTGGAGGGTGCCCGCGCTGTTGGCCTTCAGCTGTCCGAGCGAGCTGAAGTCGCGGCCCTGCGCGATGCGCTTGCCGTCGACCGTGGTGAGGCGGGCGACCAGCTGCGACGGGTCGGAGGCGTCACCGGCGCGGCCCGTGCCGAAGGTGCCGGTCAGGTCCCAGTACTCGGCGGAGCGGAAGGCGATGCGCTCGCGCTCCCGTTCGACGACGAGACGGGTGGCCACGGACTGGACGCGGCCGGCCGACAGGCGCGGCATGACCTTCTTCCACAGGACCGGCGAGACCTCGTAGCCGTACAGGCGGTCGAGGATGCGGCGGGTCTCCTGGGCGTCGACCATGCGCTTGTTGAGCTCGCGCGGGTTGGCGACGGCGCTGCGGATCGCGTCCTTGGTGATCTCGTGGAAGACCATCCGGTGGACGGGGACCTTGGGCTTCAGGACCTCGAGGAGGTGCCACGCGATGGCTTCGCCCTCGCGGTCCTCATCGGTGGCGAGGAAGAGTTCGTCGGACTCCTTGAGGAGGTCCTTGAGCTTCTTGACCTGCGCCTTCTTGTCGGCGTTGACGACGTAGATCGGCTGGAAGTCGTGTTCGACGTCCACGCCGAGGCGGCGCACCTCGCCGGTGTACTTCTCGGGCACCTCCGCGGCGCCGTTGGGGAGGTCACGGATGTGCCCGACGCTGGCCTCGACTACGTAGCCGGGGCCGAGGTAGCTCTTGATCGTCTTCGCCTTGGCAGGCGACTCGACGATGACGAGTCGGCGGCCGCCCTGTGCGGTCTCGCTGGTCGGGGACAACTTCGCTCTTCTCTCCGGTCGACGCTCGGTGGCAATGCGCGGTGGCAATGCTCGTGGCAGTGCGGTGGCAGTGCCCGCATGGCTTGCGTTGCGCTGTCGCTGCGGAGTGTGACGGTACATCCCGCCCCCGTGTCAAACGGGAAAAGCCCGCAACGGCCACTCGAACGGTAACCCGACTACCGCCATCTCTGCCGCCCGGAGTGGCGACCTGCTGTTTCGGCGCCCCATGGGGCCCACGGGCCGACGGCACCGGCGCGATCCCCGGAAGTCGATCGTCCGCCTCACCGGAAGGACACGGCCCCACGAGCCGGAAGGAGCGGGTCCACGGCGGCCGACCGCAGTCGGATCACGGCCGCCGCGTGGCCGCCCCATGGCCGACTCACGGCCGCCTCAAAGCCGGCTCACAGCCGCGTGAAGCACCACATGCCGAGGAGCAGCGCGCCCGAGCCCACGAGCGTGGCGAGGGTCGCCGATGCGACGGGGTTCACACCCTGGGCCACGGGCGAGCGGTGCGCGACCCGCGCGCCGGTCCACAGCAGCAGCCCCGCACCGAACAGCGCGAACACCGTCCCCGCGAAGATCGCCGGTCCGCTCTCCATGGCCTTGCCTCCCCGTGCCGAGTTCCCCTGCGGGGGAGGCTGACACGCACGGGAATCGGGAGCGCGAAATCGGGGTGAACGACGGGGGGCCTGCCTGTGCCGCGTCCGAACCGGCCGCGATGTTGGCCGGTTTCCTGCCCCGCCGTCCCTACCTGCTTCTCGCTTCACGTCTCTTCCTACGACGTCGAGGCGCACGTACGAGACCTACGCCTCGACCGTACGAGCCCCTACGCCTCGACCGGCAGCAGGAAGCCCTGCTGCACGAGGAGCCTGATCTGCGCGGGCGTCCGGTCCCGCAGCAACACCGGGTCCTCGCCGACCAGTTGGGCGATGGCGTCCAGGATCCGCCCGGCGCTCAGTGAGCCGTCGCACACCCCGGCGAACCCGGCACCCACCGTGTCCACCTCGGTGGCCCGCCGCATCCCTCGGTTCTGGCGCAGCACGACGTGCTCCGGGTCCTCGGCGCCCGGCAGCCCGACCTGTTCCTGCACGACCTCGTCGGCGAGCTTGAAGTGCCCGGTCAGCAGCGCCGCGTCGTCGTGCGTCCGCAGATACTCCTGCCGCTCGAAGAACTCCCGCACCGTCTCGCCGAGCGGCTGCTCGACGGGGTGCGGCCACTCCTCGACCGTGATGGACGGCTCGGCGGCCCCGGTCTTCCTCAGCGTGATCCAGCCGAACCCGACGGCGCGCGTGCCCCGCGCCTCGAACTCGTCCAGCCATGCCTCGTACCGCGCCGCGTACTCGGCCGGGTCCGTGCGGTGGTCGCCCGCGTCCCGCAGCCACAGCTCGGCGTACTGCGTGATGTCCTGCACCTCGCGCTGCACGATCCAGGCGTCGCAGCCGCGGGGCACCCAGGAGCGCAGGCGGTCCTGCCACTCCTCGCCTTCCACGTGCTGCCAGTTGGTCAGGAAGTGCGCGTACCCCCCTTCGTTCAGTCGCTCCCCCGCCTCCTGAACGAGCGAGCGGCACAGATCGTCCCCGCCCATCCCGCCGTCCCGGTAGGTGAGCCGGGCGCCCGGCGAGATCACGAAGGGCGGGTTCGACACGATCAGGTCGTACGTGTCGTCCGCCACCGGCTCGAAGAGCGAGCCCTCCCGCAGGTCCGCCTCCGGGGCCCCGGACAAGGCCAGGGTGAGCCGGGTGAACTGCAGGGCCCGGGGGTTGAGGTCGGTCGCGGTCACGCGCGTGGCGTGCTGCGCGGCGTGCAGCGCCTGGATGCCGGAGCCGGTGCCGAGGTCGAGGGCGCTCGCGACGGGCGTGCGCACCGTGACCCCGGCGAGCGTCGTGGAGGCGCCGCCGACCCCGAGGACGACGCCTTCCTCATGGCTGCCGATGCCGCCGGCCCCGCCGACCGCACAGCCCAGGTCGGAGACGATGAACCAGTCCTCACCGCTCGGCCCGCCGTACGGCCGCACGTCCACGGTCGCCCGCAGCTCACCGTCCCGCTCGACCAGCCATCCGCTCTCCAGGAGGGCGTCGACGGGCAGAACGTCCGCCACGCGCGCGTGGGGCACGGATTCCTGCAGCAGAAAGAGGCGTACGAGCGCGGCGAGGGCCCCGTCTCCTCGCGTGGCCCGCAGCGCGGGGACGGTCTCACTGCGCGCGAGCGCGGCATAGGCGGGCGCCCCGAGCAACTCGAGCAGCCCATCGGCAGTGAAGTCGACGGCGAGCAGAGCACTCCGCAGGGAGGCAGCGACATCGACGCGGTCGGACGAGGGCAGGGGAAGCGGGCTGGTGTCACTCACGCCCCCATTGTGACCCGCCGAGCCCGGCCGCTCCTGCTGCGGGCAGGCGTTCCGCACAGCCGCACAGACGGGCCGCCCCACTGCGGGCAGGCGTTCCGCACGGCGGAACGGGTGGGCACAGCCCGAAGCCGCCGGGCACCGATCAACGCGACGTTGCCCCGGTGCGGACGGGAGTACCCGCGCTCCGGGGCAACGTGCGCAAGAAGGGACCTAGCTCTTACCGGAAGGCGTAGCGGCAGCGCTCTTGCAGCTGTCCTGCTTGTTCATCGCCTTGCCGACCTCCCCCTCCTGCAACTTCTCCAGCGCCTCGTTCCCGCTCTTGCTCAGCTTGTCCAGCTCACCCGCGACGTCCTTGAGCCCATCCGCGAAGTCCGCCTGGTTCTTCGTGTCCAAGCCGTCGACCTGCTTCTTCAGGTCCTCGTACGACTTGGAGATGGCGTTGAGCTCCTTGACGGCGTCGTCCGTCTTCTTCTGCCCGTCGTCGACCGGCGGAGCCCCCGCGCTCTTCACCGAGGTGCCCATCGCCTTGTAGGCGTCGGACATGTCCTGGAACGCCTTGGAGTCGGTCTTCTGGACGTCGGCCGGCGAGCTGTTGTCGGAGGTCTCCTTCTGGATCGCCGCGTTGGCGTCCGCGATCTTCTTCGACTGCGGCTGCACGGAGTCGCAGACCTTCTTGGCCCAGTCGTCCAGCTTCTTGTTGCCGTCGTCGCTGCACCCTGACAACGCGAGTACCAGTACCGCACCGCCGGACAGTGCGGCTGCAAGCTTCTTGTTCACCGGATTGGTCCCTTCCATGGCTCTCGGCCCCGGAACTTACACGCCAACTGGGCTACATCCGCATGCCGGAGGTCCGATACCAGCGCTATTGCAGCCATTTGCACCAAGGGACAGAAGAGCAGGAAGCGCGAGAGAAGGCTCACGGATATCCCGCACACGCGAACGGGCGGACGGCGCCTCAAAAAGCGCCGTCCGCCCGTGTGTTGGCAGCGTCCCGACCGCGTGTCGGCCGCGTACAGGGCAGAGCCCGACCCGGAGTTACGGGGTCACGAGACCACGGCCGGATCGACCGGCTTGGCCACGCGCTCGGCGTTGCCGTCGTCCTCGACGGCGATGCCCCGCCGCTTGGAGATGTAGACCGCGCCGACGATGACCGCGATGGAGAACGCCGCGATCAGCACCCGCACCCCGACGCTGGCGTCGTCCCCGTAGCTGAACTTGATGACCGCGGGCGCGATGAGCAGCGCCACCAGGTTCATCACCTTCAGCAGGGGGTTGATGGCCGGGCCCGCGGTGTCCTTGAACGGGTCGCCGACCGTGTCGCCGATGACGGTCGCGGCGTGGGCCTCGCTGCCCTTGCCGCCGTGGTGGCCGTCCTCGACGAGCTTCTTCGCGTTGTCCCAGGCGCCACCGGAGTTGGCGAGGAAGACCGCCATGAGCGTGCCCGTGCCGATCGCGCCCGCGAGGAACGAGCCGAGCGCGCCGACGCCGAGCGAGAAGCCGACCGCGATCGGCGTGAGCACGGCGAGCAGACCTGGGGTGGCCAGCTCGCGCAGCGCGTCCTTGGTGCAGATGTCGACGACGCGTCCGTACTCCGGCTTCTCGGTGTAGTCCATGATCCCGGGGTGCTCGCGGAACTGCCGCCGCACCTCGTAGACCACGGCGCCGGCCGACCGCGACACCGCGTTGATCGCGAGCCCCGAGAAGAGGAAGACGACCGCGGCCCCGAGGATCAGGCCCACCAGGTTGTTGGGCTGCGAGATGTCCATGACGAGGTTCATCGGAGCCCCGTCGCCGAGCTTCTCTCCCACGTCCTTGGCCGCTTCCGCGATGGCGTCGCGGTACGACCCGAAGAGCGCCGCCGCCGCGAGGACCGCGGTGGCGATGGCGATCCCCTTGGTGATGGCCTTGGTGGTGTTGCCGACGGCGTCCAGGTCGGTGAGCACCTGCGCGCCCGCGCCCTCGACGTCGCCGGACATCTCGGCGATGCCCTGCGCGTTGTCGGAGACGGGACCGAAGGTGTCCATGGCGACGATGACGCCGACGGTGGTCAGCAGCCCCGTACCGGCGAGGGCCACCGCGAAGAGCGCGAGCATGATCGACGTACCGCCGAGCAGGAACGCCCCGTACACGCCGAGCCCGATCAACAGCGCGGTGTAGACGGCCGATTCGAGGCCGATGGAGATGCCGGCCAGGACGACGGTGGCCGGGCCGGTGAGCGAGGTCTTGCCGATGTCCTTGACGGGACGCCGGGTCGTCTCGGTGAAGTAGCCGGTGAGCTGCTGGATCAGCGCGGCCAGGACGATGCCGATGGCGACGGCGACGACCGCGAGGATCCGCGGATCGCCGTCGTGGCCCTTGATCGCCGCGTCCGTGACGCCGTCCAAGTCCGCGTACGTGGACGGGAGATAGACGAAGACGGCCACTGCCACGAGCACCAGCGAGATGACCGCGGAGATGAAGAAGCCGCGGTTGATGGCGCTCATGCCGCTGCGGTCGGAGCGCCGGGGCGCCACCGCGAAGATGCCGATCATCGCGGTGATGACACCGATCGCGGGGACGATCAGCGGGAAGGCGAGCCCGGAGTCGCCGAACGCCACCTTGCCGAGGATCAGCGCGGCGACGAGCGTAACTGCGTACGACTCGAACAAGTCGGCGGCCATACCGGCGCAGTCGCCGACGTTGTCGCCCACGTTGTCGGCGATGGTCGCGGCATTGCGCGGATCGTCCTCCGGAATGCCCTGCTCGACCTTGCCGACCAGGTCGGCGCCGACGTCGGCGGCCTTGGTGAAGATGCCGCCGCCGACACGCATGAACATCGCGATCAGCGCGGCGCCGAGGCCGAAGCCTTCCAGCACCTTCGGTGCGTCGGCCGCGTAGACGAGCACCACACAGGAGGCGCCCAGAAGACCGAGTCCCACCGTGAACATGCCGACGACGCCGCCCGTGCGGAAAGCGATCTTCATGGCCTTGTGCGAGACGGCGGTGAGATCCTTTTCGGGTTCACCTTCCGCCGGAGTGGCCTCTCGGGCGGCGGCCGCCACACGCACATTGCTGCGCACGGCGAGCCACATACCGATATAGCCGGTGGTCGCCGAGAACGCCGCACCGATCAAGAAGAAGATCGATCGTCCGGCGCGCTGATTCCAGTCGTCCGCGGGCAGCAGCATGAGCAGGAAGAACACCACGACGGCGAATACGCCGAGAGTGCGCAACTGCCGTCCCAGATAGGCATTCGCGCCTTCCTGGATCGCCGTCGCGATCTTCTTCATGCTGTCGGTGCCCTCGCCCGCCGCGAGCACCTGGCGTACGAGTACGCCGGCGACGACGAGCGCCGCGAGCGCGACGGCCGCGATGACCATCACGATGAGACGGTTGTCGTCGGTCAGGACTGCGGCTGCGAAGGTTGAGGGGTGGTCAAACTGATGAGGGGTAGAAAGCCCCGCCATTCGTCCTCCTTGACGCTTGGGCTGAGCTCAAGATGTGGACGGATTGTAGGGAGCGGAACCTGATCAAAACAGAGCGCCACAAACGGAATTGACCTGAGATTGCTTCTCAGCAAATGATCGTCGGCCCTGATTGACCCCGAAAGCGGTAATGCCTCAAAACCGTTGACGGAACCTCGACGCGAGATCGTCGATCTACGAGAATTAATGATCGGAAAAATAAAAGGCCCTGTTCACCGAGGTGGTGACAGGGCCTGCGGTACGACGCCGGGGTCAGGGCAGCAGCGTCGCCGGTGTGGTCGGCCAGCTCATGCGGATGAGGCCGCCGGACTCGCCCGCGGTGACCTCCACGTCGTCCACGAGTCCGCTGATGACGGCTAGACCCATCTCGTCCTCGCCCTCGGCCTCCGAGTCGTCGCCCTCACCGGCCCGCGCGCCGGGCACCCGGTCACCGGGGGCCGAGCGGGGGGCTTCGTCGCCGACCTCGATGGAGAACTGCTTCTCGTCCTCGATCAGCGCGACGCGCACCGGGGCCGTGACCCCGCTGCTCTGATGCAGCCCGACGGCACGCGTGCAGGCCTCGCCGACGGCGAGCCTGACCTCGTCGAGAACGGCCTCGTCCACTCCGGCCCTGCGCGCGACCGCGGCCGCCACGAGGCGGGCGGTCCTGACGTGCTCGGGCAGCGCGCTGAAGCGGAGTTCAACGGTGGCCATGCATCCCCCTCGGACATACGCGCGTGCTGTCAGAGGGCCGGGCCGCAGGCCCGGTCCCCTGCTGTACTGCCGCCCCGGGCCGAGGGCCCGGGGCACCCGGCCTGTCGGCCGGCAGTCAGTGGTCCGGCACTCAGTCGGTGGCCGCGACAGCTTCCTCGACCGAGGTGTGAATGGGGAACACCTTGGTCAGGCCAGTGATACGGAAGATCTTGAGAATGCGCTCCTGGTTGCAGACCAGGCGCAGCGAGCCCTCGTGGGCACGCACGCGCTTCAGGCCGCCGACCAGCACGCCGAGCCCGGTGGAGTCGAGGAAGTCCACGCCCTCCATGTCGACGACCAGATGAAAACTGCCGTCGTTCACCAACTCGACCAACTGCTCGCGCAGCTTGGGCGCGGTATATACATCGATTTCGCCACCGACCTCGACGACCGTACGATCGCCGACGGTACGGGTCGACAGGGACAGGTCCACGGATCCTCCAGCACCTTGCTATCGAGCGGTCATCCCTCGGGACACCTCGGCAGAGCCCCCAGGACGGATCGCCAGCCGCGATGGCATTCAATCACTTACCGGCAGGCGCGCACGACGCCTTGGGACCATTGTCCATCCCGCCAGTGACACACTCGATGCCGATGGCCAAAATTTCCCCTCCCGGAGGACCCACTGCGGGCCCCCCGGCACAGACGTCCCCGCGGACGGTCCTTGACCGGCTCACCGCGGGGCCGAGCCGTGCATCGCGCGTCACTCATACGGAGCACTTGCCCCCACGTGAGGCTCGGTATGCAGTCTGGCCGGACCGCATCCGGCCCGAGGTCATATCCGCCGTCCGGGCCGCGGGCATCGAGCATCCCTGGGCCCACCAGGCACTGGCCGCCGAGCACGCCCTGGACGGGGAGTCCGTGGTCGTCGCCACCGGGACCGCGTCCGGCAAGTCCCTGGCCTATCTCACACCCGTCCTCTCCGCCCTGCTCGACGGCTCCGAGGCCCCCAACGGCCGTGGCACCACCGCGCTGTACCTCGCCCCGACGAAGGCCCTCGCCGCCGACCAGCGCCGCGCCGTCCGCGAGCTGGCGGCCCCTCTCGGGAACGCGGTGCGCCCCGCCGTGTACGACGGCGACACCCCCTTCGAGGAACGCGAGTGGGTGCGTCAGTACGCCAATTACGTCCTGACCAACCCCGACATGCTGCACCGCGGGATACTCCCCTCCCACCCGCGCTGGTCCTCCTTCCTGCGCGCCCTGCGCTACGTCGTCATCGACGAGTGCCACACCTACCGCGGCGTCTTCGGCTCCCACGTCGCCCAAGTCCTGCGCCGCCTGCGCCGTCTCTGCGCGCGCTACGGCTCCGAGCCCGTGTTCCTCCTCGCCTCCGCCACCTCCGCCGACCCCGCCGTGTCCGCGGAGCGCCTCACGGGGCTGCCGGTGAAGGAGGTCGCCGACGACGCCTCGCCCCGCGGCGACCTCGTCTTCGCCCTGTGGGAGCCTCCTCTCACCGAACTCCACGGCGAGAAGGGCGCCCCCGTCCGTCGCACCGCGACCGCCGAGACGGCCGATCTCCTCACCGACCTGACCGTCCAGGGCGTCCGCTCGGTCGCCTTCGTACGCTCCCGGCGCGGCGCCGAGCTGATCTCGGTGATCGCCCAGGAACGCCTCGCCGAGGTCGACCGCTCCCTGGCCCGCCGCGTCGCCGCCTACCGCGGCGGCTACCTCCCCGAGGAACGCCGCGCCCTGGAGCGCGCCCTGCACTCCGGCGAACTCCTCGGCCTCGCCGCCACCACCGCCCTCGAACTGGGCGTCGACGTCTCGGGGTTGGACGCCGTCGTCATCGCCGGCTACCCGGGCACCCGGGCCTCCCTCTGGCAGCAGGCGGGGCGGGCAGGCCGCTCCGGACAGGGCGCCCTCGCCGTCCTCGTCGCCCGCGACGACCCGCTGGACACCTATCTCGTCCACCACCCGGAGGCGCTCTTCCAGCAGCCCGTGGAGTCCACAGTCCTCGACCCCGACAACCCGTACGTCCTCGCCCCCCATCTGTGCGCGGCGGCCTCCGAACTGCCGCTGGTCGAGGACGACTTCGCCCTCTTCGGCCCCGCCGCCGAGGAGCTGCTCCCGCAGCTGGAGGCCGCGAAGCTGCTGCGCCGCCGCACGAAGGCCTGGCACTGGACCCGCCGCGAACGGGCCGCCGACCTCACCGACATCCGCGGCGAGGGCGGCAAACCGATCCAGATCGTCGAGGAGGGCACGGGACGGCTGCTCGGCACCGTCGACGCGTCCGCCGCGCACACCACCGTGCACGAGGGCGCGGTCCACCTCCACCAGGGCCGCACGTATCTCGTGCGCCACCTCGACCTGGAGGAGTCGGTGGCCTTGGTCGAGGAGGCCTCACCTCCCTACTCCACGACCGCGCGCGACACCACGGCGATCTCCATCCTGGAGACGGACGTCGAGGTCCCCTGGGGCGAGGGCCGGCTCTGCTACGGCTCCGTCGAAGTCACCAACCAGGTCGTCTCCTTCCTCCGCAGAAAACTCATCACGGGCGAGGTGCTCGGCGAGACGAAGCTCGAACTCCCTCCTCGTACGCTCCGTACGCGCGCGGTCTGGTGGACGGTCACCGAGGACCAACTGGACGTCGCCCGCGTCAATCCCGAGATCCTCGGCGGCGCCCTGCACGCCGCGGAACACGCGTCGATCGGCATGCTCCCGCTGTTCGCGACGTGCGACCGGTGGGACATCGGCGGCGTCTCCGTCCCGCTGCACCCGGACACGCTCCTGCCGACCGTGTTCGTGTACGACGGCCATCCCGGCGGGGCGGGCTTCGCCGAGAGGGCCTTCCACACGGCACGGGAGTGGCTGACGGCCACGCGCCAGGCGATCGCCTCCTGCGAGTGCGAGGCGGGCTGCCCTTCCTGCATCCAGTCCCCCAAGTGCGGCAACGGCAACGACCCCCTGCACAAGCGGGGCGCGGTCCGCCTCCTTTCCGTGCTGCTACGGGACGCGGCGGTCTAGCGCGGCTGTTCGGCTGCGGGCATCGCCGCTCCCAGCCGCTCCAGCCGCTCCAACGGCTCCTGCTGTTCCTGCTGCTCCAGCTGTGGGCAGGCGTTCCGCAGGGCGAGCGGGATCTCCCCTGCTCGGACGAAGCCGAGAGCTCGGGGAAGGGCGGGCACAGCCCGAAGCTCCCGGGCACCCGATCAACCGCGCCCAACTACGGCTCAGGCAAAGGCGTCGCCGGGCCCGCGCGGGATCTGACCGTGGTCGAGAAAGGGCCCGCGGATGCCGCGGCCGTGATCTCGGAGACCTGCCCCCGCACCACACACCGCACAAGCCGCGCCCTCTGCGCCTCCACCACCCGCCCAGCTCCCTCGCACGCCGCCGCGGAGCCGCTCATCCACCGGTCCGCCGCCGCAAGCGCCGCGAGGTCCGCCGCGCCGCCCGCCCGATGCCGGGCCACGACGACCTGCGCCATCGCCAGCACCGCGCCGCAGACCACGCACAGCACGGCCATGACGACCACCACCCACACGGTGGCCGCCCCTCGGTCCCTGCCGGCCTCGCGCCACTTCCCGCCCCTCATGGGCTCACCCCCACCGTTTCCTCCGCCAAGGCCACCGCCTCCGACCGCAGCCGCAGCCGCAGGCCGAGGCCCAACGCCGTCGTGCCCGGCGGGTCCGCCGCGACCTCCACCCGCACCAGGTCGCCCTCGCGCCGCACGGAGACACGCGCCCCGCGCGGCGCCGCCTGCCGCGCCGCCGCCACAGCCACGGCTTCCGGGTCCTGCCGAGCCGCCGCGCGGGCCCCCGCCCTGGCCGCGTCCACGCACTGGATCTGCGCGGACGCGGCCAGCAGGGTCCAGAGCAGCGCCATGGTGAACAGCGCCAGCGTCGGCAGCACCACGGCCGCCTCCGCCGTCACGAACCCACCGTCACGCCCCCGGAATCGGCGCCTCGTGCACCACCCCCGCTCCACCTCAGAACGGGACATCGAGCGCCTTCTCCACGACCGCCTGCAGCGCCGCCCTGACCTGCCCGCTCGTCACCACCTTGTAGAGCAGCCCGGCGAAACCCACCGCCGCGATCAGCCCCATCGCGTACTCGGACGTCACCATTCCGGCGTCCTTCTTCATGTGCTGTCGTCGCATGCCAACCCCCGTGTGTGTTGTGCCAGTTGTTGTGTGGACTGTTGTGTGAACCGATGTGTGGACGTCGGGCTCAGAGCGCGCCCAACAGCCCTTCCGCAAGGCCGATCACCACCGGCAGCACCCCGACCGTCACGAACGCCGGCAAGAAGCACAGGCCCACCGGCGCGGCCATCAGGACCGCGGCCCTGCGTGCCCGGGCCGTCGCCGCCCGGCCCCGCTCCGCCCGGACGTCCGCGGCGAGGCGTGCCACCGGTTCCGCCGCGGGTGCTCCGGACTCACCCGCCCGCTCCAGGAGCCGGGCCAGCGGCGCGGCTCCAGGTATCGCGGCCAACTGGCTCCATGCATCGGCTGGTTCGCTCCCCAGCCGCACTTCCGCCGCTCCTCTCGCCAGTCGCTCACCGATCGCCCCCTTGAGGGACTCTCCGACCGCATGGGCGGCCACCACGGGACTCGCCCCCGCAGCCACACACGCCGCCAAGAGGTCAGCCGCCAAGGGCAGTTCATGTGTCGCTCTTTCCGCTGCCCTCTTCTCTTCCGGCTTCTCTTCCGGCTGGTTCACGGCTGCGTTCGTGCGTTGTCCGTATCGCCATGCGGCGTAGCCCGCCGCCGCCCCCGCCGTGAGGCCCAGTACTCCGCCCACCAGGGCATAGGCCGCACTCGCCGCACCCGCCGCCAGCAGCCATTCGCGCGCTCCTGCGAGGCGGTTCGGATGCCGGCTCCGACTTCTTGTGGGTGGTCGCTTCACGTTCAACGCCTTGCCCGCTCGCCGCCACAGCGCTCTTTCGCGCCGCGCCGCGAGCGCCGTCAGCGCCAGCCAGAGCATGGCCGCCGCTCCCCACGCGACCACCCCCAGCCTGTGGACAACGCTCATCGCCCCTCCGCCCCTCGCACGATCCGCAGCGCCCACCACACCCCGACGCCCTCCAGCACTCCGCCCACCGCGAGACAGCCGAGCCCCGCGCCCGTGTGCAGCAGCACCCGCAGCGGCTCCGCCCCCAGCGCGCTGCCCATCAGCAGGCCCAGCACCGGCAGGCCCGCGAGCATCACGGCCGTCGATCTCGCTCCCGCCAACTGGGCCCGCAGATCGTTGCGTTGATCCCGCTCCGAGCGCAGAGCAGCCTCCAGGCGGTCGAGCCCCGCCGCGAGGCCCGCGCCCCGGTCCACCGCGACCCGCCAGCACGCCGCGAGCCCCAGCAGACCCTCGGCCCCGGGCTGCCGCGCGGCCTCCCTCAGCGCCCCCGGCACATCTCCGCCGAACCGCGCCGCTGCCAGTACCGCACTCCGGGTCGCACCGGTCCCACCGTCATCCGCGTCGGCCGCTTCGTAGAGGGCCAGCCGCAGCGCCTCCCCGGGCTGTCGTCCCGCCCGCACTTCGCCGGCGAGCGTGCCGCACAGCCCGATCACCGCGTCGCCGCGCCGTTCCCTCTGCCGCCGCGCGTCCCCTGCCCGCCGCACCCGCGCGACCAGCGGAACTCCGGCCGCGCCGACGACCAGCGGCACCACGGACTCCCCCAGCAGCGCGACCAGGAGACCGGCCGCCAGGCACCACCACTCCTGATGCCCGCGTGCTGCCGCGACCGCCCACTGCCGGTACCGGCCATGTCTCTGCTCCGGCGCACCGCCCGCGAACAGCGACCATGCCCGCCGGGCCTCGCGGCCCCGTCCTACCGTCAGCCAGGCCGCGCTCCCCGCACACGCTGCCGCCGCCCACATCGACGTACTCATGAGCCATCGCCCCAAGAGCCGTTTCCGAGCAGTGAGTTCAGACGCTCCCAGCCCGGCTCCCTGGTGAAGGCCCTCTCGCCCCAGCGCAGCGCGGGCACCGTCACCACCAGGCCCGATGCCGCCCGCTCCAGCACATGCACCTCGGCGATCCGGCGGCGGCCCGCCCGGTCGCGCACGAGATGGATCACCACCGACAGCGCAGCCGCCAACTGGCTGTGCAGCGCGGCCCGATCGAGCCCGGCGGCCGTCCCCAGGGCCTCCAGCCGGGCGGGTACCTCCGCTGCGGAGTTGGCGTGCACCGTGCCGCCGCCCTCGTGTCCGGTGTTCAGCGCGGCCAGCAGATGCACCACCTCCGCGCCCCGCACCTCGCCGACCACCAGCCGGTCGGGCCGCATGCGCAGGGCCTGGCGGACGAGATCGTCCAAGCCGACCATGCCCGCCCCTTCCTGATTGGCGGGCCGGGACTCCAGCCGCACCACATGGGGATGCTCGGGTCTCAACTCCGCGGAGTCCTCGGCCAGGACGATCCGTTCCTTGGGACCCACCAGGCCGAGCAGCGCGCTCAGCAGAGTCGTCTTGCCGCTGCCCGTGCCCCCGCTGATCAGGAAGGACAGACGGGCGTCGAGCAGAGCTCGCAGCACCCGGTCGCCGCCCGGTGGGATCGTCCCCGCGGCGGTCAACTCCGCGAGTGTGAAGGCCCGGGGCCGCACGACCCGCAGGGAGAGGCACGTCGAGCCCACGGCCACCGGTGGCAGCACCGCATGCAGCCGGGTGCCGTCCGGCAGGCGCGCGTCCACCCAGGGGCGCGCGTCGTCGAGGCGCCGCCCCGCCACGGACGCGAGGCGCTGCGCGAGCCGTCGCACGGCGGCCGCGTCCCGGAACGTGACGTCCGTGAGCTCCAAGCCCCCGCCCCTGTCCACCCACACCCGGTCCGGCGCGGCGACCAGCACATCGGTCACCGAGCCGTCCGCAAGCAGAGGTTCCAGAGGCCCTGCCCCGACGAGTTCGGAGCGCAACTCCTGCGCTGCGCCAAGGACTTCGGCATCCCCGAGGACCCGACCCTGCGCGCGCAGGGCCTCGGCGACCCGGGCCGGGGTCGGCTCCGTGCCGTTCTCCGCGAGCCACTGGCGCACCCCGTCCAGCATCCGGGCCCCGACCACGGCGCTCATACGCCCCCTCCCACCGCGTCGACCGGCAGCCGGTCCCAGAAGGCGGCGCAGAACCGGGCCAGCGGCCCGCGCGCGGCTCCCCCGGGCGGTGTCCCCGCGGCCTGCCCCGCCAACAGCCCCGCTTCCCAGGGGACTTCGCCGACCAGTGGCAGTCCGAGCAGCCGGGCGACCTCCTCCGGGTCGAGTCCGCCGGGGCCACCCAGTCCGGCGCTCCCCGCGACCACCACCCGCAGATCCCGGAGCACCATGCCCGCGGCCGACGCCACGCGCCGCGCCCCCGCCACCGCGCGCAGCTCCGGGGGCACCACCAGGAGCCCCAGGTCCACCTGCGCCAGCGCCTCGGCGACGCCCTCGTCCACCCGGCGCGGCAGGTCCACGACCACCACACCGCCGCGCCTTCGGGCCGCGGCGACGACCGCCCGCACGGCCTCCGGAGCGACCGTGACCGCATCACCCCGGTCCCAGCTCAGGACCCGCAGCGCGTGCAGCTCCGGCAGCGACTCCTCCAGCGCCCCGCCGCCGACCCTGCCCCGCGACGCGGCGAAGGCCGGCCACCGGAGTCCGTCGGCGCCTTCGCCGCCCAGGAGGACGTCCAGGCCGCCGCCCAGCGGGTCCGCGTCGACGAGCATCGTGCGCCGACCGGCCCGCGCCGCCGTCACCGCGAGGGCGCACGCCAGGGTGGAGGCCCCGGCGCCGCCGCGACCGCCGATGACTCCGACGGTGAGCGCCGGGCGCCCCACACCCTCGGCCACGTCGGCGATACGGTCGACGAGCCACTGCTCGCCGTCCGGCAGGAGCAGCACATGGTCGGCGCCGATCTCCACCGCGCGCCGCCAGACCCCGGAATCGTCCTGATCCCGCCCAACCAGCACGACCCCGCGCCGCCGAGCGGCACCGCGCAGCCGGCCCGCCGCGTCGTCCCCGACCAGGACGAGCGGCGCCGCGTCCCAGCCCTCTCCGCGCCCGGGTCCGCCGTGATGCACCTCGGGCAGCGCACCCGCCGCGGCGCACAGCCGCAGCAGGTCATCCAGCAGCTCCACGTCCTCCGTGACGATCAGCGGTCCGCCCTGCCGCCCGTCGGACGGCGCAGCCCTGTCGTGCGAAATGACTCCACCCACGATCTCCATCCCCCTCTCACCACAAGCCCCTGTGAATGCCGCGCCCCGCATCTGCGAAGAACCGGACAAAGCAATCCGGCCATGAACTTCACGAGCGGAACGGGTGGAATCAGCGTGCGGCGATCCGGTAAATCGTGTGGATCTTGGTCAATTACTGTGGACAAGGCGGTGGCTGTGAATATCCCCGTCACCCATACCGGTGACATCGCGTCGACTTCAGGCCGACTTCCGCAGAGCAGCCCAACGGCTACACACAGTGACGGATCTTGGGTAGGGCGCGAGACGCCCGTGAGAGCAAAGAGAAGGGCCCGAGGGCCGGAAGAGGATCAGCGGAGGGTTCAAAAACCCATCCGGACATGCGACGACCCCCGCCGGGGGGGAGAGCGGGGGTCGTCCCCACGGTCCGACTCGGGGGGGGAGGAGCCAGACCGGGTTAGCACGGTCGCGAACGATCCGTGACTTCCATGGTGTACCCGAGAGCCTTCTCAGGCAAACCCACGCGCCTCAGCTTACGCCGAATGGTGGGCGCCTATGCTCGGGCTCGTGGAAAACCACTCCTTGCCTCGCACTGCCGCGTTCTTTGACCTGGACAAGACGGTCATTGCGAAGTCGAGCACGCTCACCTTCAGCAAGTCGTTCTACCAAGGTGGCCTGATCAACCGCAGAGCGGTACTGCGCACCGCGTACGCGCAGTTCGTCTTCCTGGCGGGCGGCGCCGACCACGACCAGATGGAGCGGATGCGCGAGTACCTCTCCGCACTGTGCCGCGGGTGGAACGTGCAGCAGGTCAAGGAGATCGTCGCGGAGACCCTGCACGAGCTGATCGACCCGATCATCTACGACGAGGCCGCGTCCCTCATCGAGGAGCACCACGCCGCCGGACGGGACGTCGTCATCGTCTCCACCTCGGGTGCCGAGGTGGTCGAGCCGATCGGTGAACTCCTGGGCGCCGACCGAGTGGTGGCGACCCGCATGGTGGTCGGCGACGACGGCTGCTTCACGGGCGAGGTGGAGTACTACGCCTACGGCCCCACCAAAGCGGAGGCGATCAAGGAACTCGCGCAGTCGGAGGGGTACGACCTCGACCGCTGCTTCGCCTACAGCGACTCGGCGACCGATCTGCCGATGCTCCAGTCCGTCGGGCACCCCTTCGCGGTCAACCCGGACCGCGCGCTGCGCCGCGAGGCCATCACGCGCGCGTGGCCGATCCTCGACTTCCACCGCCCGGTGCGGCTCAAGCAGCGCCTGCCCGCGCTCTCCGTGCCGCCCCGGCCCGCCCTCGTCGCGGCGGCCGCGGTCGGCGCCGCGGCGGCCACGGCGGGCCTCGTCTGGCTCGCCAGCCGACGCCGCGCGACAGCGAGCTGACCAAGGAGCCGGCCAGGCCTGCCGGGCCTGCCACGGGCCCGCCCGCGGCAGGCCCGGAGACCGACCTGTCGCCCAGGCCTAAACCTTGCGCCCGATTCGCACCTATTTGAACCTAAAAGTAAAGAAGTGCATCCAGGGCTTCCGCTTCCTCCAGGACAGGAGTACAAAGGATTCAACGGCCCGCGAGACCAAGGACATCCGAGAGGATCACCTTTAAACGCAACCAAGGCCCCACGGACCGAAGCATGGACATCGAGCACCCACGCGACGTCGACCCGTCGATTACGGGCCAGCCGCACCAGGTGACGGGCAATGTTCCCGACCTGATGGGCAACACTTCGAGGACGCTTGGTAACCCGGTGAACATGCCAGCGGCGGTACGGACTCCGTACCGCCGCAACCCTTTGCAGGCCCCCTTCGACCCCTCAGGCCGCGCCGCGCTGCAGCGCCTCGCAGACCGCGGTCGACTCCCTCACTCCGAGCTCAACGGCCTTGCCGCAGTGGGCGATCCAGGCCGCCATACCCTCCGGAGTGCCGGAGGCGTAGCCGTCGAGGGCCGCCACATAGGCCGCACGGCCCAGCTCTCCGTACCCCGCCTCGGCGGGGCAGATCGACTTCGGGTCGAGGCCGCTGCCCACCAGGACGATGCGCTCGGCGGCGCGCGCGACCAGGCCGTTGTGCGAGCCGAAGGGCCGCAGGCTGGTCAGCTCGCCGTGGACCACGGCCGCCATCACCAGAGCCGGCGCCGAACTGCCCGCGATGATCAGCCGCGACAGGCCCTCCAGTCGGCCCGCCACCTCCTCCGCGTCCGGCAGCGGGAGCTCGACGAGCGGCTCGTCGACGGGCTCACCCGCCAGGCGGGGACGCCCCGCACCCTCGGTGGAGTCGGCGGCGGCGACCAGGTGCAGGCGCGCGAGCACCCGTAGCGGCGACTGCCGCCAGATCGACAGGAGTTGACCGGCCTCGGCGGTCAACCGCAGAGCCGCGCCGACCGTGCGCGCCTCGTCGTCGCCGCTGAAGTCGCTGCGCCTGCGCACCTCTTCGAGCGCCCACTCGGCGCCGGACAGCGCCGCGGAGCCGCGAGCTCCGCGCAGTGCCGCCTCGGAGGTGATCTCGTTGCTGCGGCGGCGCATCATCCGGTGTCCGTAGACCCGGTCCACGGCCTTGCGCACGGAGTCCACGGAGTCGGCCACACCGGGGAGTGCCCCGAGGGCGGCGAGCGGGTCGGCTGTCGTACTCATGAGTACGAGCCTACGTACTCCGGGGCGCCGCTCCACGAAGGAGTGGTCTTCTTCACGCGAGCCGAGCACCAGCCGTGACCGAGCGGCTACCCTTCGTGGTCATGAAAATCGCTTTCGTGGGGAAGGGCGGCAGCGGCAAGACCACGCTGTCCTCGCTCTTCATCCGCCACCTCGCCGCCACCGGCGCGCCCGTCATCGCGGTGGACGCCGACATCAACCAGCACCTGGGCCCCGCACTCGGCCTCGACGAGGCGGAGGCCGCCGAGCTGCCCGCCCTGGGCGCACGCCTGCCCCTGATCAAGGAGTACCTGCGGGGCTCCAACCCGCGGATCGCCTCCGCCGACACGATGATCAAGACGACGCCCCCGGGCGAGGGCTCACGGCTCCTGCGGGTGCGCGAGGACAATCCCGTCTACGACGCGTGCGCGCGGCCGGTGGAACTCGACGACGCCCGCGTGCGTTTGATGGTCACCGGGCCGTTCACCGAAGCCGACCTCGGTGTCGCCTGCTACCACTCCAAGACGGGAGCGGTGGAGCTGTGCCTGAACCACCTGGTCGACGGCCGTGACGAGTATGCGGTCGTGGACATGACCGCAGGTTCGGACTCCTTCGCCTCCGGCATGTTCACGCGTTTCGACATGACGTTCCTGGTGGCCGAGCCGACGAAGAAGGGGGTCTCCGTCTACCGCCAGTACAAGGAGTACGCACGCGACTTCGGCGTCGCCCTCAAGGTCGTCGGCAACAAGGTCCAAGGCCAGGACGACGTCGACTTCCTGCGCGAGCAGGTCGGCGACGACCTCCTGGTGACCGTCGGGCAGTCGGACTGGGTGCGCGCCATGGAGAAGGGCCGCCCGCCCCGGTTCGAGCTCCTGGAGGAGGACAACCGCCGTTCCCTGCGCACGCTTCAGGCCGCCGTCGACGCCGCGTACGACCAGCGCGACTGGGAGCGGTACACCCGCCAGATGATCCACTTCCACCTGAAGAACGCGCAGAGTTGGGGGAACGAGCGGACGGGTGCCGACCTGGCTGCCCAGGTCGACCCCGACTTCGTGCTGCGCGAGCGGATGGTCGCCACGGCCTGAACAGGCCGTCGGGTGCCACCGCTTGACCACCCGAGCAGGCACTACGGCTTGACCACCCGAGCAGGTACTACGGCTTGACCGCCGGAGCGCCCGGGACGCCCTTCGGGGCCGGTGCGGGCTGGGCGGAGAGGAACGCCGCCCAGCCTTCCTTCGGTGCCTTGCCGACCGGCAGTCCGGTCAGCTTGGCCAGCGTCTTCGGGTCCTGCGCGTCGAGCCAGTCCGCGAGTTGGCGGAAGGAGACGCAGCGCACCTCGGGCTTGGTGCAGACCCGCTCGACGGTCTCCTCGATGGCACGCATGTACGTGCCGCCGTTCCAGGACTCGAAGTGGTTGCCGATGATCAGCGGCGCGCGGTTGCCCTTGTAGGCACGGTCGAAGCCCTGGAGCAGGCCGTCACGCATCTGATCGCCCCAGTACTCGTGCTTGGACGGGTCGCCGTGCGAGGTCGAACCGGACTGGTTGACCATGAAGTTGTAGTCCATGGTGAGCGTCTCGAACTGACGGCCGGGGACCGGGACGAGCTGCATCGACAGATCCCACAGCCCCTCCTTCTTCTTGGGCCAGAGCTGGTTGTTGACGCCGCTGGTGTCGTAGCGGAAGCCCAGCTCGCGCGCGGCGCGCATGAAGTTCTTGCGGCCTTCGAGGCAGGGGGTGCGGGCGCCGATCAGTTCCTTGTCGTAGTCGAAGGGCAGAGGCTGCGCCTTCTTCATGCCCGTATTCGTCTTCCATGCCTTCACAAAGGACTTGGCCTGGTTGATCTCGCTCTTCCAGTCCTCGACGGACCACTCGCCGACCCCGCGGCCGCTGCCACAGAAGTGGCCGTTGAAGTGCGTGCCGACCTCGTTGCCCTCGAGCCAGGCGCCGCGGAGCTGGTCCACGGTGTCCTTGATCCCCTGGCGGTCGTTGAAGCCGATGTCCGAGCTGCCCGCCAGGTGCTGCGGCGGCTTGTAGAGCCTGCGCTTCTCCTCGGGGAGCATGTACACGCCGCTGAGGAAGTAGGTCATCGTGGCGTTGTTGCGCTTGGCCACCTTGCGGAAGTGCGAGAACAGCTTCTGGCCGTCCTCACCCGCGCCGTCCCAGGAGAAGACCACGAACTGGGGTGGCCTCTGGCCCGGCTTCATGCGGGCCGGTCTGGGCAGATGCGGCTGCGTGCCGGTGAAGGCCGTGGAGCCGTCACCGATCATGCGGACGGCGCTCTTGGGGGCCGGGGCCCCGGCTGCCTTCTTCGCGCCGGGGGCGCCTTCCTTGGTGCCGGTGTCGCCGCCGGCACAGCCGGCCAGTGCCGCTACGCACGCCACGAGGGCGGTGAGGCTCGCGGCGATCCTCCGGGTGGCGGCCATGTTCCGCCCACCTTCTTTCCGTGCAAGTCGGGACAGATCTGCAGAAATCTCGCATGGAGCAGGAAATGTCACGTTCCGACAAGCCGACCACATTCCTTATTCACTCATCAGGGTGATCGATTGCCCCATTTGCCCCGATAATCCGTCCACGACCTTTACTCTGCATTACGGTTCATTTACCGAGAGTTGAGATATCCCGCCGCTGCAACGCCGTGACCCACGGCCGCGACCCGACCTCCGGAGGCCTCCGGAGGCCCCCTTGTCCCGCGACCGCGCTGCCCCGGAGGAGACGGGAAACATGTCTGCCTGCGTCACTCGCACCACCGACTCGGCCCACACGCCACGCGCCAACAAGCCCCACGCCCCGCCGCCCGGCAAGAGGTTCCGCATCGCGGGCGCCGACCTCTCCGCGTCGGTCGCCGTCTTCCTGATCGCCCTGCCGCTGTCCCTCGGCATCGCCCTCGCCACCGGAGCGCCGCTCCAGGCGGGCCTCGTCGCCGCCGCCGTGGGCGGCATCCTCGCCGGAGCGCTCGGCGGGTCCCCGCTCCAGGTCAGCGGCCCCGCCGCCGGCCTCACCGTCGTCACCGCCGACCTCATCAACCGGTACGGCTGGCGGACCACTTGCGCCATCACCGTCCTCGCCGGAATCGCCCAACTCGTCCTCGGCTTCCTGCGCGTGGCCCGCACCGCGCTCGCCGTCAGCCCCGCCGTCGTGCACGGCATGCTGACCGGCATCGGTGTCACCATCGCCGTCGCCCAGCTGCACATCGTGCTCGGCGGCACGCCCCAGAGCTCCGTGCTCGACAACCTCCGCGCGCTGCCCGCCCAGTTGGCAGACCTGCATCCGGCCGCCCTGACGATCAGCATCCTCACGCTGGCGATCCTGCTGCTCTGGCCGCGGATCCCCGGGCGGGCGGGGCGCATCGCCCGGCTCATGCCCGCCGCGCTCATCTCCGTGGCCGCCGCGACGGCCGTCACACAGCTCGCCGGGCTCCGGGTCGACGAGGTCGACCTGCCCTCGTGGCGCAGTCACGCACTGGCCGGGCTGCCCGAGGGGCCCGCCCTCGGGCTCGTCGCCGCCGTCCTCACCATCACGCTGGTGTGCAGCGTGCAGTCGCTGCTCGGCGCCGTCGCCATCGACAAGCTCGTCGCCAGGCAGCCCGATCTGCACGCGGGCGTGCGCCGCTCCGACCTCAACCGCGAACTGCTCGGCCAGGGCGGCGCCAACATCGTCTCCGGGGTGCTCGGCGGACTGCCCGTCGCCGGGGTCGCCGTGCGCAGTGTCGCCAATGTGCGAGCGGGCGCCGTCAGCAGGAACTCCACGATCCTGCACGGCGTTTGGGTAGTGGTGGCCGCGTTGCTCCTGGTCCCCGTCCTGGAGCTGATCCCCCTCGCCGCACTCGCCGCGCTCGTCATGGTCGTCGGCATCCAGATGGTCAGCCTGAACCACATCCGTACGATCACCCGCCACCGCGAGATCCTCGTCTACGCCGTCACCACCCTCGGCGTGGTGCTTCTCGGCGTGCTCGAAGGGGTGGCGCTCGGCGTCGCCGTCGCCGTAGGTGTCTCGCTGCACCGCCTCGCCCGCACCCGGATCACCCACTGCGAGGAGGACGGCGTCCACCACATCCGCGTACGCGGGCAGTTGACCTTCCTCGCGGTGCCCCGGCTCAGCAGGGCACTCCACCTCGTCCCCCAAGGGGCCGATGCCGTCGTGGAGTTGGACGGCTCCTTCATGGACCATGCCGCGTACGAGTCGCTGCAGTGCTGGCAGGACGAGCACAGTTCGCAGGGCGGCACCGTCGAGGTCACCGGGCGCGCCGGGACCCGCATCGCCGAGCCCGCCAGCGCCTCGCACTCCTGCTGCCGCCCCTGGACGCCGTGGCGCAACCACCACTGCGACCGGCCGCAGGAGGAGGAGCAGATGGGGCGGCCCAGCAACCACCAACTGGCCAGCGGGATCAGCGCGTTCCAGCGGAACACGGCGCCCCATGTGCGCGGCGAGCTCGCCCGGCTCGCGCGTGAGGGGCAGCAGCCCGCGCAGCTCTTCCTGACCTGCGCGGACTCCCGGGTCGTCACCTCGATGATCACGTCAAGCGGTCCCGGTGACCTCTTCGTCGTACGCAATGTGGGCAATCTGGTGCCGCTGCCGGGTGCCGAGAGCGGGGACGACTCGGTGGGCGCCGCGATCGAGTACGCGGTCGATGTGCTCAAGGTGCGGTCCATCACCGTGTGCGGGCACTCCGGGTGCGGCGCGATGCAGGCGCTGCTCAACACCCCGCCCGGGGGCGCCCAGACGCCGCTGAAGCGATGGCTGCGGCACGGCCTGCCGAGCCTGGAGCGGATGGGCGCGCAGGACAGGGCCTGGGCGCGGCTCGCCGGGCGGGCGCCCGCGGACGCGGTCGAGCAGCTCTGTCTCACCAATGTGGTCCAGCAGTTGGAGCACTTGAGAGCGCATGAATCGGTCGCGCGCCGCCTTGCCGAGGGTGATCTCGAGCTGCACGGTATGTACTTCCACGTCGGAGAGGCGCAGGCCTATCTGCTCACGGAGGGCACGGACGCCGAGCAACTCCCCGACGAGGTCTTCGATCAGGTGGCGCCCACAGCACGGGTCAAGGTCTAGCGAGCACCATCCGGGTAAAGGTCTAAACCAATTTTCGGCAGACCCTTGTCACCACGGGTTGTGTCTGATGAGCTGTGGCTTCGGACACAACGGACACCCTGGGAAAGGGAGATGTCGTGAGCAACGAAAGCCTGGCCAACCTCTTGAAGGAGGAGCGTCGCTTCGCGCCGCCGGCGGAGCTGGCAGCCGCCGCGAACGTCACGGCGGAGGCGTACGAACAGGCCAAGGCTGACCGGCTCGGCTTCTGGGCCGAGCAGGCCCGCCGGCTGACCTGGGCCACGGAGCCGACCGAGACGCTCGACTGGTCGAACCCGCCGTTCGCCAAGTGGTTCGCCGACGGGAAGCTCAATGTCGCGTACAACTGCGTCGACCGCCACGTCGAGGCGGGCAACGGCGAGCGCGTCGCGATCCACTTCGAGGGTGAGCCCGGCGACAGCCGGGCCATCACCTACGCCGAGCTCAAGGACGAGGTCAGCAGGGCCGCCAACGCCCTGACCGAGCTGGGCGTCCAGAAGGGCGACCGCGTCGCCGTCTATCTGCCGATGATCCCCGAGGCGGTCGTCGCGATGCTGGCCTGTGCCCGCATCGGCGCCGCCCACTCGGTGGTCTTCGGCGGCTTCTCCGCCGACGCCATCGCGGCCCGCATCAAGGACGCCGACGCCAAGGTCGTCATCACCGCCGACGGCGGCTACCGCCGGGGCAAGCCCTCCGCGCTCAAGCCCGCCGTGGACGAGGCCGTGAGCCGGGTCGACGGGGTCGAGAAGGTCCTCGTCGTCCAGCGCACCCAGCAGGACGTGGCGTGGACCGAGGGCCGCGACGTGTGGTGGCACGAGATCACGCGGAAGCAGTCCGCCGAGCACACCCCCGAGGCCTTCGACGCGGAGCACCCGCTCTTCATCCTCTACACCTCGGGCACCACGGGTAAGCCGAAGGGCATCCTGCACACCTCCGGCGGATACCTCACGCAGGCGTCGTACACCCACCACGCCGTCTTCGACCTCAAGCCGGAGACCGACGTCTACTGGTGCACGGCGGACATCGGCTGGGTCACCGGTCACTCGTACATCACGTACGGCCCGCTGGCGAACGGCGCGACCCAGGTGATGTACGAGGGCACCCCCGACACCCCCCACCAGGGCCGCTTCTGGGAGATCGTCCAGAAGTACGGGGTCACGATCCTCTACACGGCGCCGACGGCGATCCGTACGTTCATGAAGTGGGGCGACGACATCCCCGCGAAGTTCGACCTCAGCAGCCTCCGGGTCCTCGGGTCGGTCGGTGAGCCGATCAACCCCGAGGCGTGGATCTGGTACCGCAAGCACATCGGCGGCGACAAGTGCCCCATCGTGGACACCTGGTGGCAGACCGAGACCGGCGCAATGATGATCTCGCCGCTGCCGGGCGTGACCGAGACCAAGCCCGGTTCCGCGCAGCGTCCGCTGCCCGGCATCTCCGCGACCGTCGTCGACGACGAGGCGAACGAGGTGCCGAACGGCGGCGGTGGCTACCTGGTCCTCACCGAGCCGTGGCCGTCGATGCTGCGCACCATCTGGGGCGACGACCAGCGGTTCATCGACACGTACTGGTCGCGCTTCGAGGGCACGTACTTCGCCGGTGACGGCGCCAAGAAGGACGAGGACGGCGACATCTGGCTGCTCGGCCGCGTGGACGACGTGATGCTCGTGTCCGGGCACAACATCTCCACCACCGAGGTCGAGTCGGCACTCGTCTCGCACCCGGCGGTCGCCGAGGCGGCGGTCGTGGGCGCGGCGGACGAGACGACGGGCCAGGCCATCGTCGCCTTCGTGATCCTGCGCGGCTCGGCGAACGCCGAGGACGAGGGGCTCGTCGCGGACCTGCGCAACCACGTGGGTGCCACGCTCGGCCCGATCGCCAAGCCGAAGCGGGTCCTTCCGGTGGCCGAGCTGCCGAAGACCCGGTCCGGGAAGATCATGCGGCGACTCCTTCGGGACGTCGCGGAGAACCGCGAGCTCGGTGACGTCACCACGCTCACCGACTCGTCCGTGATGGACCTGATCCAGACCAAGCTGCCGGCCGCGCCCAGCGAGGACTAGATCTCCTTCGGATGACGCGAGGGCACCCGGCGCCAAGCGCGCCGGGTGCCCCTTTTGTGCTTAAGGTGAAGATCACTGGATTCGCCCATGCGTACGTTAGGTAAGCTAAGGATCGCGTCAACATCGCGACAAGACGACGCGACGAGAAGTACCTAGGTGCGCCGGGAAGTCTGGTCGGCATGTGCTCAGTCCTGCCTACCCGACCGGAGGTCGACTCTCGTGGCCGCGCCCGCCCCCAGCAACAACAACCGCAAGGTGCTCGGACGCCTCTCGCTCCCCGAGCGGAACTTCGTCGCCAACGCCCTGCGCACGGAGACGGTCGGCGGTGTCCTGCTGCTCGTCGCAGCCGTCACCGCGCTGATCTGGGCGAACACCGCCGGCGGCTCGTACGAATCCGTACGCACCTTCCACCTGGGCCCCGGATCGCTCGGGCTCGACCTCTCCATACAGCACTGGGCGGCCGACGGGCTGCTCGCCGTCTTCTTCTTCGTGGCCGGCATCGAGCTCAAGCGTGAGCTCGTCGCGGGCGACCTGCGCGACCCCAAGGCCGCGGCCCTGCCCGTCGTCGCCGCCCTCTGCGGCATGGCGGTGCCCGCGCTCGTCTACTTCCTGACCAACGCCTTCGGCGGCGGCTCGATGGACGGCTGGGCCGTGCCGACCGCGACCGACATCGCCTTCGCACTCGCGGTTCTCGCGGTCATCGGCACCTCTCTGCCGTCCGCGCTGCGCGCCTTCCTGCTCACGCTCGCCGTCGTCGACGACCTCTTCGCGATCCTGATCATCGCGGTCTTCTTCACCAGCGACCTCAACTTCGCGGCCCTCGGCGGCGCCGTCCTCGGCCTCGCCGTCTTCTGGCTGCTGCTCAGGAAGCGGGTGCGCGGCTGGTACATCTACGTTCCGCTGGCGCTGGCCATCTGGGGCCTGATGTACAACAGCGGCGTCCACGCCACCATCGCCGGTGTCGCCATGGGTCTGATGCTGCGCTGCCACAAGGAGGACGGCGAGCAGCACTCCCCCGGCGAGCACATCGAGCATCTCGTACGCCCCCTCTCCGCGGGCCTGGCCGTGCCGCTGTTCGCCCTGTTCAGCGCCGGTGTCATCGTCTCGGGCGGCGCTCTTGGCGACGTATTCACCCAGCCCGAGACGCTCGGTGTGGTGCTCGGTCTCGTGGTCGGCAAGGCGGTCGGCATCTTCGGCGGCACCTGGCTCGCGGCGCGCTTCACCAAGGCCGAGCTGAACGAGGACCTGGCCTGGCCCGACGTGTTCGCGGTCGCCTCGCTGGCGGGCATCGGCTTCACCGTGTCGCTGCTGATCGGTGAACTCGCCTTCTCCGAGGACCCGCTGCTGACCGACGAGATCAAGGCGGCCGTCCTCATCGGCTCGCTCATCTCGGCGGTGTTCGCCGGGGTGCTGCTGAAGATACGGAACGCCAAGTACCGCAAGCTGTACGAGGACGAGGAGCGCGACGACGACCTCGACGGCATCCCCGACGTCTACGAGATGGACAACCCGGACTACCACCTTCGGATGGCCGCCATCTATGAGAAGAAGGCCGCCGAGCACCGCAGGCGTGCCGAAGTCTCGGGTGGGGAACGCGAGGACGGTGCCGGTCCGGCATGATCTGAGCAGACATATCTCAGAAGAGATCAGAAGAGAAAAAGGGGAGAACGCGATGAGCTCACCCGACGGGCCCGTCGGCGCCGAGCGCAGCCTCGGCCAGCTGGTCGCCACGGCGACCAGCGAGATGTCCGCGCTGGTGCACGACGAGATCGCGCTGGCCAAGGCCCAGCTGCGACAGGACGTCAAGCGCGGTGCGCTCGGCGGTGCCGCGTTCGCCGCGGCAGGCGCGGTCCTCATCTTCTCGCTGCCGATGCTGAGCTTCGCGCTCGCGTACGGCATCCGCACCTGGAGCGACTGGAACCTCGCGATCTGCTTCGTGCTGTCCTTCGCCGCCAATGTGCTGGTGGCCGGGCTGCTCGCGCTGATCGGCGTCGTCTTCGCCAAGAAGGCCAAGAAGGGCAAGGGCCCGCAGAAGGTCGCCGCGTCGGCCAAGGAGACGGCTGCCGTACTGGGGAACGTCAAACCGCATCCCCGCGCGGTGAGCCCTGCGGGTGCCGTCAGTCATCGAGTCGGTGAGACGGCGGAGGCTGTGGCACGCTCGTCCTCATGACGGACCCCGCCCCCCAGGACCCCACGCCCGCCGCCCATTCGGCGCAACCCGCCTCGGTCGTACGCATCGAGGGGCCCTGGACCCACCGGGACGTGGCCGCCAATGGTGCGCGCTTCCACATCGCCGAGATGGGTGACGGGCCGCTGGTCCTGCTCCTGCACGGCTTTCCGCAGTTCTGGTGGTCGTGGCGGCACCAACTGGTGGCGCTCGCCGACGCGGGCTTCCGGGCCGTCGCGATGGACCTGCGGGGCGTGGGCGGCAGCGACCGCACGCCGCGCGGTTACGACCCGGCGAACCTCGCGCTCGACATCACGGGCGTCGTGCGGTCGCTCGGCGAGCCGGACGCCGCGCTCGTCGGGCACGACCTGGGCGGGTACCTCGCGTGGACGGCGGCCGTGATGCGGCCCAAGCTGGTGCGCCGCCTCGCGGTCTCCTCGATGCCGCATCCGCGGCGCTGGCGTTCGGCGATGCTGTCCGACCGGAAGCAGACCGCCGCGGGATCGTACGTGTGGGGCTTCCAGCGGCCGTGGCTGCCGGAGCGTCAACTGGTCACCGACGACGGGGCCCTGGTGGGCCGTCTGGTCCGCGACTGGTCCGGGCCGCGCCTGCCGGACGACGAGACGGTTCAGACGTACCAGCGGGCCATGTGCATCCCCTCGACGGCGCACTGCTCGATCGAGCCGTACCGCTGGATGGTGCGGTCGATGGCGCGACCGGACGGCATCCAGTTCAACCGGCGCATGAAGCGGCCGGTACGGGTGCCCACGCTGCATCTGCACGGATCGCTCGACCCCGTGATGCGTACGAGGAGCGCGGCGGGCTCCGGCGAGTACGTCGAAGCGCCGTATCGCTGGCGGCTGTTCGACGGTCTCGGGCACTTCCCCCATGAGGAGGACCCGGTGGCGTTCTCCACGGAGCTGGTGAACTGGCTGAAGGATCCTGAGCCGGATCGGTGAGGTCCGGATCGGTGAGATCCGGATCGGTGAGTGGGGGTCGTTCGGGGTGCATGGGAACGTCTGTCCTACGAACGCCAATTGCCTGGCGCATAGGCCAATTGGGGCCCCTGTGCGCGATTACCGACCATGAGGCACGGGCACACGTCGGGGTATGGGCTGGACGCACGACTACAGTGACGCAGCACGCAATCGCCGCTCGGCCACAGCGCTGAACAGCCACGAGAGGGGCGGGCCACAGGATCCGGGCCATCACGGCCCCCCTCAAGAGATGGGGATTCCCCGCATTCTCCGCCGGAGGGCCCGCTGGGTCTCCGCGCGGCTCAAGCACACGCGCGACTGACCCCGTCCTGCGGGCCCTCCGACCGCCGCTCTAGAGCGCGCAGCCCTGACTGTCGACCTCCTGGTTGGCGGTGCGGCCCCGCTTGATGTCCTCGCGCACCTCGTCCACGGTCAGCGCATAGCCGGTGTCCGGGTCGTCGAGGGACTTCGCGAAGACCACGCCGTAGACCTTGCCGTCGGGCGTGAGCAGCGGGCCGCCTGAGTTGCCCTGGCGGACGGTCGCGTAGAGCGAGTAGACATCGCGGCGCACGGTGCCTCGGTGGTAGATGTCCGGGCCGTCGGCCGTGATGCGGCCCCGCACGCGCGCGGGTCGGACGTCGTACGGGCCGTCCTCGGGGAAGCCCGCGACGATGGCGCCGGCGCCGCTGGACGCGTCCTTCGACGTGAACTCCAGGGCCGGTGCCTTGAGCGAGGGCACGTCCAGTACGGCGATGTCCCGCTCCCAGTCGTAGAGGACGACCTTCGCGTCGTACGTCTGGCTCTCGCCGCCTATCTGGACCGTCGGCTCGTCCACGCCGCCGACCACGTGCGCGTTCGTCATCACGCGGCGGTCGGCGAAGACGAAGCCGGTGCCTTCGAGGACCTTGCCGCAGCTGCGGGCCTCGCCGCGGACCTTCACGATGGAGCGCTTGGCGGTCGTGGCGACCTGGCTCTTGGCGAGCTTGGGGTCCGGAGGGCTGACCTCCGTGATCGGCTCGTTCGAGAACGGGCTGAAGACCTGCGGGAAGCCGTTGCGCGCGAGGGTCGAGCGGAAGTCCGTGAACCAGGTGTCGGCCTGGCCCGGCAGGGCGCGGTCGACGCCGAGCAGCACCTTTGAGCTGCGCAGCTCCTTGCCGAGCGTCGGCAGCGTCGCGCCCGCGAGGAGCGAGCCGATGAGCCAGGCGACGAGGAGCATCGCCACCACGTTGACCAGGGCGCCGCCCGTCGCGTCCAGGGCGCGGGCGGGCTGCCACGTGATGTATCTGCGCAGCTTGTTACCGAGGTGGGTGGTGAAGGCCTGACCGATCGAGGCGCAGACGATCACGATGACGACGGCGACCACGGCCGCCGTCGTGCTCACCGCGGCCGCGTCGTCGTCCGTGAGCGCCTCCCAGACGATCGGCAGCAGATAGACGGCGACGAGACCGCCGCCCAGGAATCCGATCACCGAGAGGATGCCGACCACGAAGCCCTGGCGGTAGCCGACGATCGCGAACCAGACCGCGGCAAGCAGCAACAGGACGTCCAGCACGTTCACCGATTCAATCCTCGCCTCGCATCGCGGTCGCCACGTCCCCGCAACCTTGTCATGCGCGCCAGTCGAGCGGGACCTGCCTGTCGCGGTCCCACGGGCGCTCCCAGCCTGCGAAGTGCAGGAGTCTATCGATCACTCCGGCCGTAAAACCCCAGACCAGAGCGGACTCGACGAGGAAGGCGGGGCCGTGGTGACCGCTGGGGTGGACCGCCGTGGCCCGATTCGCGGGGTCCGTGAGATCGGACACGGGGACCGTGAAGACCCGGGCCGTCTCGTTCGGGTCGACGACGCCCACGGGGGTCGGGGTGCGCCACCAGCCGAGCACGGGCGTCACGACGAAGTCGCTCACGGGGATGAAGAGGCGGGGCAGCACGCCGAAGAGCTGGACGCCGCGGGGGTCGAGGCCCGTCTCCTCCTCGGCCTCGCGCAGGGCGGCGCGGAGCGGGCCCTCGGCCTGCGGGTCGCCGTCCTCGGGGTCGAGGGCGCCGCCGGGGAAGGAGGGCTGTCCCGCGTGCGAGCGGAGGGAGCCCGCGCGCTCCATCAGGAGCAGCTCGGGGCCCTGCTCGCCCTCTCCGAAGAGGACGAGTACGGCGGACTGGCGTCCGGCGCCGCTCTCCGGAGGCAGGAAGCGGCTCAGCTGGAGCGGCTGGATGGTCTCGGCGGCGTGGACGACGGGGTCCAGCCACGGGGGCAGGCCCGCGGCGCTCACGAGGGCGCGAACGTCCTGTTCTGCGGCTTCTGCAGCGTGGCCGCGCCTTCCGTCGCTCGTCCTGTCGTGCCTTCCGCCGTGCCTTCCGCCGTGCTTTCCGTCGTGCTTTCCGCCGTGCTTTCCGTCGTGCTTTCCGTCGTGCTTTCCGTCGGTCTCTTCGAAACCGCTGCCCAAGTGGTTCGTATCGCTGTTCGTGGCGTTCGTCGTCTCGCTCGCGTGCGTCATCGGCACCCCCGTCCGTGTTGGAGAACGCTCTTGGCCCCTCGGTTCGTTCCTCCCGGCTCCGATGTCACCCCGCCGTGAGCGGGGGCGCCGGCTTGCCCGGGTAGTCCGACGGCGGCTTCAGGCGCTGGCCCGGGAGTCCGCCCATCTCGTACTTCAGGAGCTTCTTCGCCTTCTCCGGGTCGGTCTCGCCCTCTCCGTACGACGGGCAGAGCGGGGCGATCGGGCAGGCACCGCAGGCGGGCTTGCGGGAGTGGCAGATGCGGCGGCCGTGGAAGATCACGCGGTGCGAGAGCATCGTCCACTCGCTCTTCGGGAAGAGCGCCGCGACGGCCGTCTCGACCTTCTCCGGGTCCGTCTCCTCGGTCCACTTCCAGCGGCGTACGAGGCGGCCGAAGTGGGTGTCGACGGTGATTCCGGGGACGCCGAAGGCGTTGCCCAGGACGACGAAGGCGGTCTTGCGGCCCACTCCGGGCAGCTTGACCAGGTCTTCGAGGCGGCCCGGGACCTCGCCTCCGAAGTCGTCGCGCAGTGCCTTGGCCAGACCCATGATCGACTTCGTCTTGGCCCGGAAGAAGCCGGTCGGTCTGATCAGCTCCTCGACCTCCTCGGGGACGGCCGCGGCGAGGTCCTCCGGGGTCGGGTACGCGGCGAAGAGGCGGGGGGTCGTCTGGTTCACGCGCAGGTCGGTGGTCTGCGCGGAGAGCACCGTGGCGACCAGGAGCTCGAAGGGGTTCTCGAAGTCCAGCTCGGGGTGGGCGTACGAATACACCTCGGCAAGCTCCCGGTTGATCCGCCGGGCCCGACGGACGAGGGCGGTGTGGGACTCCTGGGGGGCAATCTTGGCGGGAGCGGCCTTGGCGGGGGCGGCCTTCTTGGCTGCCGGTGACTTCTTGGCCGGGGCAGCCGTCTTCTTGGCGGAGGCGGCAGTGGTGGTCTTCGCCGTGGCGGTGGACCTCTTGGCGGCAGGTGCCGCCTTCTTGGCTGTCGCTGCCTTCTTCGCGGGGGTCGTCGTCGCCGATGCCGGGTTCTTCCCGGGCGTCGCCTTCTTTGTCATCGGTGCCTTCTTCGCCGGGGGCTGCTGTTGTGCGGGGGGCGTGGTCGTCCGCTGGGGTGGCGTTGGCGGATGCGTCGACGTTGTCCGTTTTGTCGCTTTATTGCGAGTGCCGGACGCTTGTTCGCCCACAGCGGAATCGCGGGGTGCGGCCACCTTCTCAGCCCCCACGGCCTGCGCTCTCACCGGCTTTTTGGACACCCGGCCAGCCTAGGGCCCGGCACTGACATCCGTCCTTGACCCCATGGATCGGCCCCCAATTGGCCCCCTCCCGCACAGCATGCGACGCCAGTGCGGCAGACTTGTGACTGATCACACTGTTTGGACCGTCCGGCAAAATGGGGAACACGGTCCCCTGATATGCGGGGGAATCAAGATCCCCTGAGCAGGTCGACAAGGAGAGAACTCGTGGACGACGTTCTGCGGCGCGCCCCACTCTTCGCGGCGCTCGATGACGAGCAGGCCGCGGAGCTCCGCGCCTCCATGAGTGAGGTGACGCTCGCGCGCGGGGATGCGCTTTTCCATGAGGGCGACCCCGGAGACCGCCTGTACGTGGTCACCGAGGGCAAGGTGAAGCTGCACCGCACCTCGCCCGACGGCCGCGAGAACATGCTCGCGGTGCTCGGCCCCGGTGAGCTCATCGGTGAGCTGTCGCTCTTCGACCCGGGCCCGCGGACCGCGACGGCCTCCGCCCTCACCGAGGTCAAGCTGCTCGGCCTGGGCCACGGCGACCTCCAGCCGTGGCTGAACGCCCGCCCCGAGGTGGCCGCCGCGCTGCTGCGCGCCGTCGCCCGGCGCCTGCGCAAGACCAACGACCAGATGTCCGACCTGGTCTTCTCCGACGTGCCTGGCCGTGTGGCCCGCGCGCTGCTCGACCTGTCGCGCCGCTTCGGCGTGCAGTCCGAGGAGGGCATCCACGTCGTGCACGACCTCACGCAGGAAGAGCTCGCCCAGCTGGTCGGCGCCTCCCGCGAGACGGTCAACAAGGCGCTCGCGGACTTCGCGGGACGCGGGTGGCTGCGGCTCGAGGCCCGCGCCGTGATCCTGCTGGACGTGGAGCGGCTCGCCAAGCGGTCGCGCTGACGATCCGTTCGTACGTCGCCGGGCCCTGTCTCTTCGGAGGCGGGGCCCGGTTTCGTCCTCCCCCGGTTGCCCCGCCAAAAGCGCGTGACCTCAGCGGTTCCTCGCTGCACAGTTGCCCCATGAACAGGAGTGCCGTCACCAGTGCCGGGACCGGGCTCGACGAGGACGGGTACATCGCGCGTGAAGGGTCCCTCGCGCGCGTGCCGGACGCGTTCCGTCCCGTCGTCGCCGCGGCGCGCGACCGCGTGCTCGCGCTGTTCGGGGCCCGGCTGGACAGTGCGTACCTCTATGGATCCGTTCCCCGGGGAACGGCGCGGATCGGGCGGTCCGACCTCGATCTGCTGATCGTCCTGCGCGATGAGCCCGGCGCGGCCGACCGGACCGCCGTCGACGCCCTGGAGAGCGCGCTCGACGCGGAGTTCGAGCAGATCGACGGGGTCGGGGCGCTGCTGCTCGGGCGGGAGCGGGTGCTGAGCTCCCTGGAGACGTACGACCTGGGGTGGTTCGTCGCCTGCCTCTGCACGCCGCTGCTCGGCGACGACCTCGCCGAGTTCCTGCCGCGCTACCGGCCCGACGGCCTGCTCGCCCGGGAGACCAACGGGGACCTCGCGCTGTTCCTGCCGCGGTGGCGCGAGCGGGTCGCCGCGGCCCCGGACGACGACGGGCTGCGGCGGGTGTGCCGCCTCGTCTCGCGGCACCTCGTGCGGACCGCCTTCACGCTCGTCATGCCGCGGTGGGGCGGCTGGACCAGCGACCTCGGCGAGATGGCCGAGGTGTTCGCGCGGTACTACCCGCAGTGGGGCGAGCCGATCCGTGGCGCCGCCGCCGTCGCGTACGAACCCGTCGCCGACCGGGACCTCCTCACCTCGTACACCGAGGAGGTCGGGCCGTGGCTGGCCGCCGAGTACGCGGCGGCGCACGGCGTGAAGGCGCCGCGCGAACCCGTCGTCAGATCAGGCCGTGCTCCCGCAGGTAGTCCAGCTGCGCCCTGACGGAGAGCTCCGCCGCGGGCCACAGGGAGCGGTCCACGTCGGCGTACACGTGTGCGACGACGTCGGTGGCCTCCACGTGGCCGTTCTCCACGGCCGTCTCGACCTGGGCCAGGCGGTTGGCGCGGTGCGCGAGGTAGAACTCGACGGCTCCCTGGGCGTCCTCCAGGACCGGGCCGTGGCCCGGCAGGACCGTGTGGACGCCGTCGTCGACCGTCAGGGAGCGCAGGCGGCGCAGGGAGTCGAGATAGTCGCCCAGGCGGCCGTCGGGGTGCGCCACGACCGTCGTGCCGCGGCCGAGGATCGTGTCGCCCGTCAGGACCGCGCGGTCGGCGGGCAGATGGAAGCAGAGGGAGTCCGCGGTGTGGCCGGGGGTGGGGACGACACGCATCTCCAGGCCGCCGGTGGTGATGACGTCGCCGGCCGCGAGGCCCTCGTCGCCGAGGCGCAGGGCGGGGTCGAGGGCGCGTACGTGAGTGCGGGTCAGCTCGGCGAAGCGGGCGGCGCCCTCGGCGTGGTCGGGGTGGCCGTGGGTGAGCAGGGTCAGGGCCACGCGCTTGCCGGCCTTCTCGGCGGTCTCGATGACGTGGCTCAGATGGGCGTCGTCCAGCGGGCCCGGGTCGATGACCACCGCGAGCGGGGAGTCCGGCTCCGAGACGATCCAGGTGTTCGTGCCGTCCAGCGTCATCGCGGAGGGATTGGGCGCGAGGACGTTCACCGCGCGGGCGGTGGCGGGGCCGCTGAGGACTCCGCCGCGCGGCTGGCCGGGGAGGGCTGCGGCATCGGTCATGCGGGGGTGACTCCTGTCGGGGCGAGTGTCGGGGCGGGGGCGGACGTGGGGCGGGGGCGGGTGGCTGCGAGGCGGGACCTCGGGTGCTCGGCGAGGAGTTGGCCCGGCACGGGATCGGCCTTCGGGCACTCGGCGAGGAGTTGGCCCGGCACGGGATCGGCCTTCGGGCACTCGGCGCGGCGTCGGCCCGGCGCGGGATCAGCCTTCAGGCACTCGGCGCGGCGTCGGCCCGGCGCGGGATCGGCGGGCGTGGTCAACTGGCGCCGCCCCGTGTGATGTGCTTCGTGAACTCCGCGTGGCCCGGCCAGGAGAGAGTCAGGGTGTCGCCCTCCAGGCGTGCCTGGGCCAGGACCGGGGTCATGTCCTGGGACGGGGCCGCGGACAGGGCCTCTCGGGGCGAACCGTGGGGGCTCAGGGCGCGGAGGGTCGCGATGGTGGGCGGCATCATCAGGAGCTCGCCCTTGTCGTAGCGGGCCGCGGCCTCCGCGGGGCGGATCCAGACCGTGCGGTCGGCCTCCGTGGAGGCGTTGCGGGTGCGCTGGCCCTCGGGGAGCGCGGCCACGAAGAAGAACGTGTCGTACCGCTTGGGCTCGAACTCGGGCGTGATCCAGCGGGCCCACGCGGCCAGGAGGTCGCTGCGCAGGAACAGGCCGCGGCGGTCCAGGAAGTCCGCGAAGGAGAGGTCGCGGGCCACCAGGGCCTCACGGTCCGCCTCCCAGTCCTCGCCCGTGGTGTCGCCGATGACGGTGTCCGGGGTGGGCCCCGCGAGCAGGACACCCGCTTCCTCGTACGTCTCGCGGACCGCCGCGCAGACGATCGCCTGGGCCTCGGCCTCGCCGTCGACGCCGAGGCGCGCCGCCCAGGACGCGCGCGTGGGGCCCGCCCAGCGCACCAGGTGGTCGTCGTCGCGCGGGTCGACGCCGCCGCCCGGATACGCGTACGCGCCTCCGGCGAAGGCCATGGAGGCGCGTCTGCGCAGCATGTGTACTTCAGGTGCGCCGTTCTCCGCACCGTCCCTGAGGAGCATGACGGTCGCGGCGCGACGCGGCGTCGCGGGTGTCAGCTCGCCCCGCGCGAGGGCGCGGATGCGGTCGGGCCACTCCGGGGGGTACCACTGCCCATTTGCCATGGGCGGAGGCTATCCCCTAGTGGGCTGATGTTCGAGAGGCAACAATCGGTGCCCCCAAGAGGCCGAAAAGCGGCTGAACAGCCCTCAGGCCTCCGTCAGTTCCACCTGGAACTCGACCTCGACCGGAGCGTCCAGCGGGAGCACGGCGACGCCGACGGCGCTGCGCGCGTGCACACCCTTGTCACCGAGCACCTCGCCGAGGAGCTCACTGGCGCCGTTGATCACGCCGGGCTGGCCCGTGAAGTCCGGGGCCGACGCGACGAAGCCGACGACCTTCACGACGCGCGCGATGCGGTCCAGGTCACCGGCGACCGACTTCACGGCGGCCAGGGCGTTCAGGGCGCAGATGCGGGCGAGGTCCTTGGCCTCCTCCGCGGTGACCTCGGCGCCGACCTTGCCGGTCACGCCGAGCTTGCCGTCCACCATCGGGAGCTGGCCCGCGGTGTAGACGTACACACCGGACTGGACGGCCGGCTGGTAGGAGGCGAGCGGCGGCACGACCTCGGGCAGCGTCAGGCCGAGCGACGCGAGCTTGTCCTCGACGGCGCTCATGCCTGCTTCTCCCGCTTCAGGTAGGCCACCAGCTGCTCGGGGTTGTTCGGTCCGGGCACGACCTGGACCAGCTCCCAGCCGTCCTCGCCCCAGGTGTCCAGAATCTGCTTCGTGGCGTGGACGAGCAGAGGCACGGTTGCGTATTCCCACTTGGTCATATGGCCGACTGTAGTCGGTGTCAGGGACTGCTCCGGGTCGATGTGGGGGGCCGCTCAGGGTGGGCTCCTGCGTGGGCCGGGCGGCGACTGGTTAGGCTCGAAGACGTGAGCAGGCTCCAGGTCGTCAGTGGCAAGGGCGGTACCGGCAAGACCACGGTGGCCGCGGCCCTCGCGCTCGCCCTGGCGACGGAGGGCAAACGCACCCTCCTCGTCGAGGTCGAGGGCAGGCAGGGCATCGCGCAGCTCTTCGAGACCGAAGCGCTGCCCTATGAGGAGCGGAAGATCGCCGTCGCTCCCGGGGGCGGGGAGGTGCATGCCCTCGCGATCGACCCCGAGCTCGCGCTGCTCGACTACCTCCAGATGTTCTACAAACTGGGGGGCGCGGGCCGGGCGCTCAAGAAACTCGGGGCCATCGACTTCGCCACCACCATCGCGCCGGGGCTGAGGGACGTCCTGCTGACCGGCAAGGCGTGCGAGGCCGTGCGCCGCAAGGACAAGCGCGGGCGGTACGCGTACGACTGCGTGGTGATGGACGCGCCGCCCACCGGCCGCATCACACGCTTCCTGAACGTGAACGACGAGGTCGCCGGGCTCGCGAAGATCGGGCCCATACACAACCAGGCGCAGGCCGTGATGCGGGTGCTCAAGTCGCCGGAGACCGCTGTGCACTTGGTGACCCTCCTGGAGGAGATGCCCGTCCAGGAGACCGCGGACGGGATCGCCGAACTGCGGGAGGCCCAGCTGCCCGTGGGACGGGTGATCGTCAACATGGTGCGCCCCGTGGTGCTCGACGAGGCCGCGCTGGAGCTGGGCCTTGAGCAGACGCCGCGTACCGCCATCGCCAAGTCCCTGTCCGCCGCGGGGCTCGGTGGGGCGCGGCGCGGCGGCGTCGCCGAGCGCCTCGTCGATCCGCTCCTGGAGCAGGCCGCGGAGTACGCCGAGCGGTACGCCCTGGAGCGCGACCAGCGCGCCCAGCTCACGGAGTTCGGCCAGCCCCTGCACGAACTCCCGCTGCTCACGGGCGGGATGGACCTCGCGGGCCTCTACGAGCTCGCCACGGCACTGCGGAAGCAAGGGATCGCATGACCCCGGAACCGGCACGGACCCTGGACCCCGCCCGCGCGCTGGATGTCGACTCCCTGATCGACGACCCGAAGACCCGCATCGTGGTGTGCTGCGGCTCCGGAGGCGTCGGCAAGACCACCACGGCGGCCGCCATCGGGCTGCGCGCGGCCGAGCGGGGCCGCAAGGTGGTCGTACTCACCATCGACCCGGCGCGCAGGCTCGCGCAGTCCATGGGCATCGACTCGCTCGACAACGTGCCGCGGCGGGTCAAGGACATCGACGGCGACGGCGAACTGCACGCCATGATGCTCGACATGAAGCGGACCTTCGACGAGATCGTCGAGGCGCACGCGGACGAGGAGCGAGCGAAGGCCATCCTCAACAACCCCTTCTACCAGTCGCTTTCGGCGGGCTTCGCGGGCACGCAGGAGTACATGGCGATGGAGAAACTGGGGCAGCTGCGGTCCAGGGACGAGTGGGACCTGATCGTCGTCGACACGCCTCCCTCGCGGTCCGCCCTCGACTTCCTGGACGCGCCCAAGCGCCTCGGGTCGTTCCTGGACGGGAAGTTGATCCGGCTGCTCATGGCGCCGGCGAAGGTGGGCGGCCGCGCGGGGATGAAGTTCCTGAACGTCGGCATGTCGATGATGACGGGGGCGCTCGGCAAGCTGCTCGGCGGGCAGCTGCTGCGTGACGTGCAGACGTTCGTGGCCGCGATGGACAGCATGTTCGGCGGTTTCCGTACGCGGGCCGACGCGACGTACCGACTGCTGCAGGCGCCCGGTACGGCGTTCCTCGTGGTGGCGTCGCCGGAGCGGGACGCGCTGCGGGAGGCCGCGTACTTCGTGGAGCGGCTCGCCGCGGACGACATGCCGCTCGCGGGTCTCGTACTCAACCGCGTGCACGGCAGCGGTGCCGCTCAGCTGTCGGCCGAGCGGGCACTTGCCGCCGCGGAAAATCTTGAGGAGAGCCGCATTGTGGATCAGGAGGGCGGGAAGATTGGAGTTCGTAACTCCCCCGAGAATCCCGCGACTTCCGAGAATCCCGAGCTTCCCGAGACTTCCGAACCCCACGAACCGGCCGACGACACGTCTGTCGAGGTGTCCGACAACGCGCCTGTCGATGTGTCCGACGACGCGTCCATCGACACGTCAGTCGACACGTCCGTCGAGCAGCTGACCGCGGGGCTATTGCGTCTGCATGCGGAGCGCATGCAGCTGCTCGCGCGTGAACAGCGCACGCGTGATCGCTTCATCGCGCTCCACCCTGAGGTGGCGGTGGCCGAGGTGGCCGCGCTGCCGGGCGATGTGCACGACCTCGCGGGCCTCCGGGCCATCGGGGACCGGCTGGCGGGCTGACTGGCTCGGGTTGCGCACGGTCGCGCACCTGGCCGGCTAACCCACTGCCGCGTAGCTCTCGTACGTCTCTTCGTCCTCCAAGTCCACGGGCAGCAGGCCCGCGCCACGCTCGTACTCGGAGCGCGCTGTCTCCAGGAGCCTGCGCCATGAGGTGACGGTGGGACGCCTGCGCAGCAGTGCGCGGCGCTCTCGCTCCGTCATGCCACCCCACACGCCGAACTCGACGCGATTGTCCAGCGCGTCGGCCAGGCACTCGGTCCGCACCGGACATCCGGTGCACACCGCCTTGGCCCTGTTCTGCGCTGCTCCTTGAACGAACAGTTCATCCGGATCGGTAGTGCGGCAGGCCGCCTGCGCACTCCAGTCGGTTACCCAGCCCATACCGGCGCCGTCCTCTCCCGAATCGAGGCTCCCCCACGGCGGCAGCGGCATATTCACCGCCGCCAGTTGAGGACGTTACGGAAGGTGGGCACAGCGCAACACCCCCTTCGGGCCCAATCTTGGATGGCCCGAACGGACTATGCGTAAGCGGCAGATCACCCGACGGAGTGAGCCCAGGACATGCGTGATCAACCCGGCATATCCGGACAGTTCAGTTGAGTCACAACGGACACCGAGCGCCACTTGAGGCGAATTCGGACATAAATCCGTCAGATCGGGGAGCGACAGGGGGCTTGTTGCTGGACCGCACTGCTGTGACAGTTGGGAGCAGCTTAGGCCAAGGCATTGAGGCCTGTCCGGCGAATCAGAACGTAGGCTGCCCTCATGGGAAAGAAGCGCTCGGGCGGTGGTCTGTCACCAACTCAGCAGGCCGCGAAGTTCCTAGGAGTCAGCGTTCTGGCGGGTGCGGTGCTCGCCGGGATCGCCCTGCCCGCGGCCGGTGCGCTGGGTCTGGCGGCCAAGGGCTCGGTCGAGGGGTTCGACGAGATCCCCGCCAACCTGAAGCAGCCGCCGCTCAGTCAGCGCACCACGATCCTGGACGCCGAGGGCGGATCGATCGCCACGGTCTACTCGCGTGACCGCACGGTCGTCCCGCTCAAGGACATCTCCCCGTACATGCAGAAGGCGATCGTCGCGATCGAGGACGCCCGCTTCTACGAGCACGGCGCGGTCGACCTCAAGGGCATCCTGCGCGCCCTCAACCAGAACGCGCAGAGCGGCGGCGTCTCGCAGGGCGCGTCGACGCTCACGCAGCAGTACGTGAAGAACGTCTTCGTCGAGGAGGCGGGCGACGACCCGACCAAGGTCGCCGAGGCCACGCAGCAGACGCTCGGCCGCAAGATCCGCGAGCTGAAGTACGCGATTCAGGTCGAGGACAAGCTGGGCAAGAAGCGCATCCTCAAGAACTACCTGAACATCACCTACTTCGGTCAGCAGGCGTACGGCGTCGAGGCCGCGTCCCAGCGCTACTTCTCCAAGCCCGCCAAGGACCTGAAGCTGCAGGAGGCCGCGCTCCTCGCCGGCATCGTGCAGTCCCCGAGCCGGTACGACCCGGTGAACGACGCGGCCGAGGCGACCAAGCGGCGCAACGTCGTGCTGCAGCGCATGGCCGACACGCACGACATCTCGCAGGCGGACGCCGACAAGGCCAAGAAGACCGACCTCGGTCTGAACGTGAGCCGCCCCAAGAACGGCTGCATCACCTCGGTCAACGGCGCCGGCTTCTTCTGTGACTACGTACGCGAGGTGTTCCTCAACGACCCGGTCTTCGGCAAGACGAAGGAAGAGCGGGCCAAGATCTGGAACCGCGGCGGCCTGAAGGTCCGCACGACGCTCGACCCGCAGACGCAGGAATCGGTGCAGGCGTCGATAAAGGATCACGTGAACAAGACCGACGACGTGGCGACCGCCGCCACCATCGTCGAGCCGGGCACGGGCAAGATCCTCGGCATGGGCCAGTCCCGTCCCTACGGCTTCAAGAAGGACGAGACTACGATCAACCTCTCCGTGGACGACTCCATGGGAGGCGGCGCGGGCTACCAGCCCGGTTCGACGTTCAAGCCGATCGTCGCGGCGGCGGCCCTGGAGGGCGGCAAGTCGGCCGGGCAGAGCTACTCGTCCCCGTACGAGATGCCGTATCCCTCGCGGGTGTCCGCCTGTGACGGCAAGGACTGGGTGAACTCGGGCGGTGACAAGCTCACCAACGAGAACGAGTCCGAGGTCGGTCCCTACGGCATGCGGGAAGCGACCGCGAAGTCGGTCAACACCTACTACGTGCAGCTCATCGGCGACATCGGCATCTGCCCGGTGACGAAGCTCGCCGAGAAGATGGGCGTCGAGCGCGCCGACGGCAAGGAGATGGTCCAGGCGCCGTCGATCGCGCTCGGCACCCAGGAGATGTCGCCGCTGACGATGGCGGGCGCGTACGCGGCCTTCGCCTCGCGCGGCACGTACTGCACGCCGATCGCCATCGAGTCGATCTCCACGCTCGGCGGCAAGTCGCTGCCGGTGCCGAAGTCGACGTGCTCACGGGCCATGTCGCAGAAGACCGCGGACACCATCAACACCCTTCTGAAGGGCGTGGTCGAGGACGGCACGGGCAAGCAGGCCGGACTCGGCTCGCGCCCGAGCGCGGGCAAGACCGGTACGACCGACTACCGCTACGCCGCCTGGTTCGTGGGCTACACCCCGAACATGTCGGGCGCCGTCTGGGTCGGCGACCCGCAGCACAAGCGGCCGATGGTCAACATCACCATCGGCGGCGTCCCGTACGGCAAGGTCTTCGGTGGCGAGGTGCCGGGTCCGATCTGGCGCGACGCGATGAGCGGGGCGCTCGCGGGCAAGCCGGCGCCGAGCTTCAACACCGTCCACATCCCCGGCGGGGACAAGGGCAAGGGGCGCGATCGGGATCGCGACCGGGACCACGATGACGGCAAGCCGGGCGGTGGCGGTCATGCCACCGGGGGCGGCGGCAACGGTGGGGGCGGTGACGGCGGCGGTAGTCCGTGGCCGGACATCTCGATTCCGCCGGACGCGCTCGGGGGTCTCGGGAACGGTGGGAACGGGAACGGTGGGAACGGGAACGGTGGCGGGATCGGCGGGGGCTGGCCTCGGTAGCGCTTCGCTTCGGCCCGCAGCTCTCGTCTTGTGGCTGCGGGTCGGATGTGGCTGGTCGCGCAGTTCCCCGCGCCCCTTACGGGGCCGGATGCTCAGCACGGAATGAGGGCGCCCCCTGGAGACAGGGGGCGCCCTCATTCGCGTACGCAGGGAATGGGCTGGCTCAGCCTGCCAGCAGCTTCTTGACCGTGGCGGCGACGCGGCCGCCCTCGGCCTGGCCCGCGACCTTCGGGTTCACGATCTTCATGACCTGGCCCATGGCGCGCGGGCCCTCGGCGCCCGCGGCCTTCGCCTCCTCGACGGCCTGGGCGACGATCGCCTCCAGCTCGTCGTCCGAGAGCTGCTTGGGGAGGTACTCGGCGAGGACCTCGCCCTCCGCCTTCTCGCGCGCGGCCTGCTCGGGGCGGTTGCCCTGGGCGAACGCGTCGGCGGCCTCGCGGCGCTTCTTGGCCTCGCGGGTGATCACCTTCTGCACCTCGTCGTCGGAGAGCTCGCGCTTCTCCTTGCCCGCGACCTCCTCCTTCGTGATCGCGGCGAGGGTCATCCGGAGCGTCGATGAGCGCAGCTCGTCACGCCCCTTGATCGCGGCGTTGAGGTGGTCCTGCAGCTTCGACTTGAGCGTGGTCATGCGTCGATTGTGGCAGGTGCGGGCGGGTTCCTGCCCGCCGATTTCCGTGAGGTGCGCGCCCGTTGCCGTGCCGCCCTCCGGAATTCGGGGTGCGGCAGGTCTGACACGATGGGGGGATGCGCGCGCGATACGCAGTACCCCTGGGCATCACGGCGACGGCCGCGGCCGGTCTCGCCTACTCGGTGGGCTTCGAAGCCCGTTCCTTCCGGCTGAGGCGGGTCACGGTGCCCGTGCTGCCGTCGGGGATGCGTCCCCTGCGGGTCCTCCAGGTCTCCGACATCCACATGGTGTCCGGGCAGCACAAGAAGCAGCGGTGGCTGCGCTCGCTCGCGGGTCTGCGTCCCGACTTCGTGATCAACACGGGCGACAACCTCTCCGACCCCGAGGGCGTGCCGGAGACGCTGGACGCGCTCGGGCCGCTGATGCAGTTCCCCGGGGCGTACGTCTTCGGCTCGAACGACTACTACGGCCCGAAGCCGCGCAACCCCGCCCGCTATCTCCTCGAGAAGGTCCAGGGCAGGCACGGCCTGAACGGCAACCCGCCCGCCGTCGGCGTCGTCCACAACCCGTGGGAGGACCTGCGCGACGGGTTCGACGAGGCGGGCTGGGTGAACCTGACGAACACCCGCGGCTCGCTGAAGATCGAGGGCTACGAGATCGGCCTCACCGGCGTGGACGACCCGCACATCAAGCGCGACCGGTACGCGCGCGTGGCGGGCGGTCCTGACGCCGCGGCCGACTTCTCGATGGGCATCGTGCACGCTCCGTACCTGCGCTCGCTCGACGCCTTCGCCGCCGACGGGTACCCGCTGATCCTCGCCGGGCACACCCACGGCGGTCAGGTCTGCATCCCCTTCTACGGCGCTCTGGTCACCAACTGCGACCTGGACACGGACCGGGTGAAGGGCCTGTCGACGCACGAGGCCGAGGGGCAGCGGTCGTATCTGCACGTGTCGGCAGGGTGCGGGGCGAACCGCTACACGCCGATGCGGTTCGCGTGCCCTCCGGAGGCGACGCTGCTGACGCTGACGGCGCGCGACTGAGCCGATGACTGAGCCGACGGCGGGGCTGATGACGCGACTGACGGCGCGACTGACGGCGCGCGGCTGACAGGAACCGTGTTTACGGTGGGGGGCATGATCGCGCCGATTCCCACCGGTGTCCCCGCGGAGGCGGTCGTACCACCCGTGCGCCGCCCCGTCGCGGCGGCCTTCCGCACCCTGATCGCACTCGCCGCGGTGACCGGGATCGTCATCGACCTGGCCATCGGCAGTCCCCCGCAGGTCCTCAGCTACTTCACGATCCAGAGCAATGTGGTCGTGGCCGTGGTGTTCGGGATGTCCGCGTGGCGGGCCTGGCGGGGCCGTCCTCCGCTGCCGCCCTGGATGACCGGCGGCACGCTCCTGTTCATCTCGATCACCGGGCTCGTCTACCACCTGGTCCTGGCCAACGATTCCAGCGGCTTCTCGATGACCGGTGACATCGCGGCCCAGTCCGGCTGGCACTCCGTCTCCAACCAGCTCCTGCACACCGTGACGCCGATCGGCGTGGCCCTGGACTGGCTGCTGCTCACCAGGCCGGGCGGGCTGCGCCTGCGCCATGCCGGCCTCTGGCTGCTCTATCCGCTCGCGTACCTGGCCTTCGCGCTGGCCCGCGGCGCCCTGATGTCGCCGGGCTCGACGGCCCGCTACCCGTATCCGTTCCTGGACGTCGACGACCACGGCTACGCGGGGGTCCTGGGCAACGGCGTCGTCTTCGGTCTGGCCTTCTACGCCCTCGCCCTGCTGGTCGTCGGGCTGGACCGGATCCGCCCCGATCCGAGGGGCCGCGAAAACCGGATTTCGTCTCCGGGCGCCGGTCCGCTAAAGTAATCGATGTCGCCGCGACCTGCAGCACTGCGGGCCAGCGGATCAACGACATCGGGGTGTAGCGCAGCTTGGCAGCGCGCTTCGTTCGGGACGAAGAGGTCGTGGGTTCAAATCCCGCCACCCCGACAGCTGAAACACCAGGTCAAGGGCCTGATCCGGATTCCGGATCAGGCCCTTCCTGCATCTCCGGTGATCGTTTGGGAGAAATCTGGGAGAAGATCTTGTTCGGAGTCTCCCAGCGAGCAGCAGCCGCACCCATCTGACCACCACATCCCCGCACCCCTCTCATGTGCGCGTTCGTGAACTGGGCGCCATGCGCTCGGGAGTCGTGCTGCTGATTCGTCTCGGCAATCCGGCTGACCAGACGACCCCCCTGCACAACGCCCGCCGACTCGCGACGGTCTTGACCGGGCGCATCCAACGCCTCAGCTCCGGTCCTGCATCGGCGCATATTGCGCACATGCGCGCCTCCATGCGCCCTCGCATGCACCCTCCTTGCGCCCCGCGCTCCCCTCCTACGGTCATGGAACAGCGAGGGCCGGAATGAAGTCCGACCCCGACGGGAGCAAGGTGCGGCAGATAGCCGCACCGACCTGACGTCGGCCGGATCTGCCCGCCTTGGGGGATGGGGGCGGTATGAGTGCCCGACGCAGGATCCATGACAGCTTCGAACAGGCAGTCCAGGCCGCTGTGTCCGCGTTTGGAGCGGAGGTCAGGCCGAAGCTGAGGGGCAGCGGGTGGCAGGAGGACCAGCTCCGGGGGCCGCTGGAGAACATGATCCGGTCCGTATGCCGTGGCCTCGGTTTGGACGTCACCCTCATAGGCGAGGTTCCGCTCGTCGACGTGGGAGCCCGCCCTGACTATGCGGTTGAGGTCGGCGGCGCTCTCGTCGGTTACATCGAGCTCAAGAAGCCGGGCACCCAGGCCGACCCGTCCGTCTACACAGGCCGCAACGCCGGGCAGTGGGCGAAACTGCGGCTGCTCAACAACGTACTGCTCTGCGACGGGAACGAGTTCTCTGTCCACCAGCAGGGCCAGCAGGTCGGCGAAGTGGCCCACCTGCACGGCTCGGTCCTAACCTCCGGCGCCCGGCTTGCTCCCGCCGACGGGGCGCTTGCCCGGGTGCTATGGGACTTCCTGACCTGGGAGCCGCAGACGCCCCGCACCACGAGCCAGCTCATCCGAGCAGTCGCAGGACTGTGCCAACTGCTATCGGAAGAGGTCGGTGAGGCGATCGCGCAGGAAAAGAGCCAACGCCGTCTACCGGCCTTTACAAAGCTGGCCAAGGACTGGCGACATTTGCTGTTCCCGGAGGCGACCGACGCCGAATTTATCGAACAGTACGGCCAAGCCGTCGTGTTCGCGCTTCTGCTCGCTCGGGTGGAGGAGATCACCTTCGAGGGCGAGACCATGCACAGTATCGCCACGAAGCTGGGCAAGAAGCACTCACTCATGGGCCAGGCGCTGGATGTCCTCGCCGGCGACTCGGTCGCTGGACTCTCCACCACGCTCAACACGCTGCTCCGTGTCATAGGCGCGGTCAGATGGGACGTGCTGGACGACGGAACAGGCGACGCCTACTTCCTGCTCTACGAGCACTTCCTTCATATTTACGACCCTGAGCTGCGGATACGTACAGGCTCGTACTACACACCACGTGGCGTTGTCTCGGCCATGGCCCGGCTGGTCGAGGACGTCCTGAGGCGGGAGGGCTTCCGTATCCCTTCCGGCTTCGCCTCCCCTGATGTGGTCCTTGTCGATCCGGCGATGGGCACCGGCACGTTCTTGCTGTCGGCACTGGAGCTCGCTGCCGAGACCATCGCTGAAGAAGAGGGCCCAGGCGCGGTGGGCCCGCGCCTGCGAGAGATGGTGGGGCGTCGGCTGGTCGGTTTCGAGATGCAGGTCGGCCCGTTCGCCGTCGCAGAACTGCGCATGCACGCCATGCTCAAGCAGTATGGGTCCGCGGCCCCCACCCAGGGACTCAGGCTGTTGGTGGCCGATGCCCTGGACAGCCCGACAGCCGAGTTCAACTGGATCCCCCACACCTACCGGGCGCTCGCAGAATCCCGCCGCCAGGCCAACCAGGTAAAGAGAGACGAGCGTGTCATGGTCGTCATGGGTAACCCTCCCCACGACGCCGTGAAACGGGGTGCGGGCAAGTGGGTGGAACGAGGAGAACCCGAGGCGGACATCCCTGCCCCGCTGGGGGCCTTCCGGCAACCAGGTAACGGCAGGTACGAGTCGAAGATCGCCAACCTCTACGTCTACTTCTGGCGCTGGGCCACCTGGAAAGTCTTCGACGCTCACGACGACGCACCCTTCGGCGTGGTCGCGCTGATCACTCCTAAGGCATGGCTCAAAGGGCGGGCGTTCGCCGGAATGCGGCGCTATCTGCGTGAAACCGCGGACGAGGGCTGGATCATCGACCTGTCACCGGAGGGCCACCGAGCTGATGTCGCGACCCGCATCTTCCCCGAGGTCGCGCAGGAATTGTGCATCGCGATCTTCGTACGATGGCGGAACAGCCCCAGGCCGCGGACAGAGCATCAGACCGCAAAGGTAAGGCACCTCAAAGTCGCCGGGCGCCGCGACGAGAAGATCGAACGCCTGATGGCCCTCAGGCTCGACGACTCCGAATGGCGCGAGTGCGCCACGGGCAAGACTGATGCTTTCCTGCCGCCCGGGAGCGACCTGTGGGAGTCCTGCCCGCAGCTGAGAGATCTCATGCCGTGGTCGTCGCGTGGCGTCACGCCTGGGCGGATGTGGGTCTATGCACCGGATGAGGGGACGCTTCACACGCGGTGGCAGCGCTTGCTCGCTGCGGACACCGAGCGACGCGCCGAGATGCTCGGACACTCTGGTGAGCGAACGCCTGCGGACAATGTTCCGCCCTTGCCAGGGGTCACATCTCACGAACGGATACCACTCGCGGTCGAACACAGGACAAGCCCTCAAACGGTACGCATCGGATTCCGGTCATTCGACCGGCAATATGTACTGCCGGACAGCCGATTGATGGAGCGAGGCAGGGCAGACCTTTGGCGAGTCCGCAGCGACCGCCAGATCTACACCATCGAGCAGAACGCCCACCCGGTGGTCAACGGGCCAGCGCTAGTCTTCAGCGCCTTCATTCCCGACATGGACTATTTCAACAACCGCAGCGGTTGCGCCCGTCCTCTCTACCGCAACGCCGCCGGTACGCTGCCCAATGTCACACCCGGTCTGCTCCCCCTGCTCTCCGGGCGGCTCGGCGTACGCGTCGTCGCCGAAGACCTGCTGGCCTACATCGCCGCGATCGCGTCCCACCCGGAGTACACGGCTCGATTCCAGGAGGACCTCGAAGTCCCTGGTGCGCGAATACCTCTCACCGCTGACCTTTGTCTGTGGGAGCGGGCGGTTGCAATCGGCCAGCGTGTCCTGTGGCTGCACGCCTACGGTGAGCGGTACGCCGACGAGACGGCTGAGAGGCCATACGGCAGGGTGCTGCTGCCGCGCGACCGCCCCCGCTGCGTCGCGGAGATTCCGGACGATGCGGAATCCATGCCGGAGAAGCTGGCGTACGACCCCGTGACACAGGACCTGTGGGTCGGCAGTGGACGGATCAGTCCGGTGCCTCGCGCGGTCCGGGAGTACGAAGTGTCCGGGATGAACGTTCTCGACAAGTGGTTTGGCTACCGCCGAAGGAATCCCGCCGGCAAGCGACGCCTCGAACTGGACCATGAGTTCGCTCGGCGCTGGCTTCCCTCATGGACCACGGAACTGCTGGAGCTGTTGAACGTCCTCGGCCTGCTCGTGAGCGAAGAGCCGGCACAGGCCGACCTCTTCAATGAGGTGTGCGCGGGCCCACTGATCACGGTGACGGACCTGACCACAGCGGGCATCCTTCCTGTGCCCACGGAGGCGGCCAAGGCACTGAAGGCGACGTCGGACGCGGGCGACGCGCTATTCGACCTGTGAGCGCAGCAGCCGCTCGTCTCCCCTGTCATGCCGTGGCTCCGGCAGAACCTAGCCGCGTAAGGGGCCTCAGACAGCGGGACAGCTCACTGCGCTGCTCCCTCCGGCTCATCAGCCGCAGAGGGGTGGACGTACCTGCCCTCGTTAAACGGAGTGAACCACGCCTTGAACGCCATCGGTGCCACGCCGAGCGCCGTTCCGACGGCGCTCTCGTCGATACCGTCCATGGAGTCGTCGTAGAGCCACTCGTGATCCATGTCCTCGTAGACGTTGTCAGCGAACGAGTCGAGTGCGGCCGAGACGCCGTCGTCGAGCAGCCCGAAAGTCTCTAGGGTCACGTTCGTCTCAGTCAGCAGTAGCTTCAGCGCGAGTTCCTCAGCGACGCAGCTCAGCTGCTGGAAGCTGCCGTCTGTGAAGCGGGTGGTCATGGCGATCACCGTCACCAGGAAGCGGCGGGCGAAACGGGCGTCGTACTGGAGGGCGTATCGCTCGGGAAGGTCCTCGAGGTGCCACAGGGGACCGTCGCATTCAGCAGCGGTGGTCTCCTCCTCCGTCAGGGTCTGCACGTCTTGGAACAGTTCGTCCACCAAGATGTCCGTCGCGTACACCAAGGCACCAGCAGCGAGTTTGGCATCCTCCGGCGAGACGGCGAACTCGATGTCACCGTCTTCCTCCTCGTCGTCCAGGACGCCGAACATCACGGGCGGGAAGGAGCGCAGCTCATCTGCCAATGCCAGCATCTGACCGCGTACCGCCTCAGCTTTCGCCTCGGCGTCATAGCCCTCACTGTCGTCCTCGGCCGTGGGGCGCTCGGCATGCCGAGCCTTACGGTCTGCCAGATCATCGGGCGGGGCATCGGGACCGTCGGCGGCGGCGAGACTCTCCTGGGCGAGCTCCGAGTGTAGTTCGACCTCACACCGCTCGATCTGCCAGTCAGCCAACAGCTCGGACCGTTCCAGCAGTTCACCCACGACCGACCGGACGGCCTCCTCTGCGAACTCCAGAGCCGCCGCATCCACAAACACTTTCAGAAGTGCTCCGCCCGGGTAGACGGCCACGATGGTGTCGAGGAGATCGACTTCCATGCCGTCGGGTCCCTCGATCGCCTCGACGGAACCAAAACCATCCTCGATGAGCGCCACGGCGCCAGCGCGTTGAAGCGGGTCCATCTCCGGAGCGTTCTTGGGTATGAGAGCGTCCACTGTCACTACGTATGTCACGCCCCCGATCCTGGCAGCGATATGCCAGGTGACGGGGAAGAATCCGTTTAAACGCCCGCGGTGCCCCGCAGCAGCGCTGCGGGGCACCGCTGAGTGGCTCAGCGTACGCGCAGAAGGTCGTTGAGCACGCGCACGGGGGACGTGGGACGCATCGCGCGGCGGACGTCGAGCGCCGCCTCCCACTGCTCGGTCAGACCAGCCATGAGGCGTCGGCGCATACCGGGCGTGACGTGCGCGTAGCGCGCCGAGACAGAACCGTCGATGTGGCCCATGCGTTCGTCCATGAGGACCTTCTCGGCGCCGAGGTCCTCCATCATCGTGCGGTGGGTGTGGCGGAGGCCGCAGTTCGTTACCCAAGTCTTCATCAGCGGCGACCAAAACCAGGTGAACACCGGCACCGTGCAGGGCAACCAGACGCAGACCAATCCGAGCGACAACGCTTCAGCGAAGGGATGACGATGGGCACCTGGCGAGGACGACGCGACGAGAGCGGCGGCATGCACATCACCGGTAGCGGCAACCAGGTCAACACGGGCCGGGTCGGCGGGGATCAGCGGCAGATCCACCTCAGCGGCAACACTCAGGACGCCTCCCTCCTGCTGACCGCGCAAGCGAAGCTTGCCGAGCTGAACGCCGCTCTGGAGGAACATACGGCCGAGCTGGACAACCCGGACCTTGCCCGCCGCACCGCCTCCCGCATCGGCGAGGAACTGGGAAGCCCGAGCCCTGACCGGCGGCGCATTGCGGAGAACCTGGAAGACCTCGGCCTGGCCGTTGGCGCGGTGGCGTCCGTTACCACCATCGTGCAGGCGCTCACGGCCGCAGTGGCCGCGCTGCATGGCTGAAGGTCCGCCAACTGTTGGCAGAGCTGGGACCCAGCGAAGAGGTCGTGAGTTCAAATCCCGCTACCCCGACAGATGAAACACCAGGGCAGTGGCTTGATCCACTTAATGGATCAAGCCACTGAGTGGTTTCCAGGGTCGTCTTGGGAGCCGTTTGGGAGCCGACCTCGAAGTCTCGCTCTCAAACGACCTGCGGGCCGCGCCCTTGCTTGTGCTCAGTCAGAGGCATCGCCCAGCGAGGTAGCCCCGCCTCGGAGATGGCGCTGATCCTCTTCCTTACGGCTAGATGCCACAGTCAACTAGCCGGTCCCAGACGCCTCGAAGCACTTGCCGACTAGAGTCCCATCATGGAGATCCGAAGCGAGCAGCAACTGAATCCGGTAGCTGACGAGGTCTCGGCGATCACCGCCGTCGTACGCCCCATTCTTCTGGGCATCCTGTACTCCCTGAAGTCCGAAGTCGTAGCAGAACTAGGCGACCGAAGCCACGTCAAGTTGATGATGTTGCCGCGACTGCGCCGTCCAGGGGACGGCGATACCGGCATCTGCTTCGAGTACGCAGCTCATGACGCGGTGAGTCGCGGAGAGGACCGCGTCCTTGAGCGCGTATTCGATGCACTCAAGCAATGCAAGGTTCCTGGCGGCGAGGTGAGATCCATCCTCTTCGGAGTGGAGAAGGCCGGCTCCCAACAGCTCATCGACACTGCTGGTGAGCTTCTAACCATCGACTCGGCTTTGCTCTCAGGTTCGCGAGGGCGGCCAGTGAAGCTGAAGCGCCACCTGAATGCCGCCGCTGCGGCATTCAGGAAGAGGGGGGCTGGTACAGACTTGCCGCAGAGTATCAGTGGCCTGTGGCGTGCCGATCTCTTCTTGGGCTGCTCCACCAGTGACTATTGGGTGGGCACGACCGTGAAGATCAATCCTTCGGGCCTCCGGGGCGACAAAGGTCTCCGTATTGGGATCGTGCCCGCAGGGCAAGGCAAGTCGGACAGGGTATACGTCGACGAGCATCGCAACCTTGTAGTCTGTCCGCTCCCGTATGACGGAAGTTTCGTCGAGACCTTCTACATGGCATGGGAAGTCGTCGTCGCCTTTCTTGCTGCTGACGCGCAGCTGCCTAAGGAGGCGGCCCTCCCCAGGCCAGCTGCACGTACAGTCGCGCGGTACCTCGCTGATCGTCGCGACTTCCCTGTACTTGACGTTGTCGAAGCCCTTGCGGCACTAGCCCAGCCCGGCCTGCTTGAGACGCAAAGCGCAGCCGCTGACCTCGTACGATCCGGTGGCACATCAGCCGCCATAGTCACGTCAGCGGTCCTAGCGCCGAACCCAACCTTCCTCTGAGTACGGGATGGCCGGGAGCATGCATCTGGCGGCGTGCACCGGCCCGTCTGGGCGCTACAAGCGCGTCGCCCTTGTCCTAGACGCCAACAGCCGCCCCTGGAGGTGCGCGTCGAGCACGCGCACTGGTGACGTCGGATACATCGCAAGCCTGGCGTGCTTCGCCGAACCTCATGTGGGACGAAGAGGTCGCGGGTTCAAATCCGCCTTCTGGCAGGGTCTACGGCCAGCCCCGCTGGGGACGCCCGCGTAAGTGCTCCGGCCGGCAGCGACCGTTCCTGCGAGCCGCCGCATCACTTGTTTGGCCGGGGTAGGAACCTGCACGTCGTAGGCCAGTAAGTGCGTGAGCGATGCGTGAGCGGACGGCGCCCCACACCCCACCCTCCGATGGATCACGCAACAGCCCGCACCACTCCTGACCAGCTGCCCACGGGCGGAAAGGGACCGTCCGGACAGCCCCCTCCAGGACTTTCAATCTACAGGTCGAGGCTTTCAATCCCCCAGGGCTCTTTTGCTGACCGGTGCGGCCACGTGAAGTCGCCTTGGTTCGAACTTCACAGACTGGAGCCTGCTCAGGACGACTCCATTGCCGCCGTGCCCGAACGCGACGACTTCTGGGCATACCGTCATGCTGGCTAGAGCGTCCCGGTGGCCAACGCGGACGTGAGCAGACCGCGTCGGTTAATGACCATGCTGCGCCACCGTTGGCGCACCATCTGCTGCTCGTCGAGCCACCGTGCACGGGAGGGGGTCTCGAGCGCAAGGTCGGCCATGAAGTGGGTGATGTCGACGTAGTAGGCGTAGTAGCCCTCACGGGTCAGCTCACGCAGGCGGCTGATTCTGGAGGCGACGCCCGCCTGGTCGTCGCGGATGGCGTGGTGGAAGGCGCGTGCCAACTCCAGCTTGGCCTGGACGAAGAGCAGCCCCGACGTGCTGATCTCCGCCGCCAGCACCTGCGCCCGGTCCTCGATGCCCGTGTCGGTGCCGGCGTCGCGCAGAAGCGCTGCGATCCGTACATCCAGGGTCGCGGCACGCAGATCGACCTGAGCCAGGAGGTGTTCCCCGAGGTCGATCTCGTCATCGATGGTGGGGTCGGTCGTGAAGGCGAGGGTGAAGGCACGCATGGCCTGTGACATGGCTGCCTCCCCGCTCTTGCCGTGCTCTTCGCCCTCCGCTCGCGCCGCTTCGAATGCCTGCGCGGCCAGGGGCATGTCGCCTTGAACCCACTGCACGTCGCCGACGACGCGACGGTGCCGCCCCTCCCAGCCCAGGCGTTCAGCGGCCTCAAGAGCCGTCGGAAAGTCACCGGCAAGCCGGGAGAGGTGGGCAAGCCCGCGGCGGGCGTTTGCTGCCAGGCGCCCGCCGCCGTCGGCGGCCATCTGCATTCCCTGCCGGGACTCCTCCGTGTGCCCGAGGTCGCGCTGTGCCTTGGCCCGGTAGTAGACGGCCATTTCGGACAGCTCCGCAGGCAGCAACCCAGTATCAGTGACCGCCGCCAGGCGCTCCACGGTGCGGGCCCGGTTCTCGTGCTGTCGGCGGGCGAGCGCGCTGAGCAACTCCACCAGTGCGTCAGCAGCCGTGGCGGCGACACCCTCCCCCTCAGGGCCGGCGGCCAAGTCGAGCGGCTCCCACACAGAGTCGCCGACGTAAGTCCAGGCGGCCTCGGTGAGCCAGCCAAGGTCAAGACGGTAGTCGCGGGCGATGGCCAGTCCCTGGCGCAAGCAGCCCACAAGAAGCAGCCGGTCGCGGTCCGAGCCTTCCCTCCACTGTTCTCCGAGGGCGGCGAAAGCCCGACTGGCGGCCTGCTGCCAGTCTGCGGGTGACCACCGGTCGTCGGTCTGGTCGTCGGCGCCCCGGATCGTCGCGCGGATGAGGGCATGGAGGTGGTAGGGCCACCGTCCGAACAGAGTCTCCCGTACGAAGGGACGCTCAATGAGCCGCAGTGCGGGCGCTTGTTGGGGCAGGCCGGCGGCCCGGGTGGCCAGGGCGATGTCGAAGGAGGAGAAGAGGCTGACGGAGCGCAGCACGTGGCGCTCGGGGGCGGTGAGGTCGGAAAGGGTGCGGGCGATCAGTGCGGGGAAGTCGTGGTCGAAGTCGGTCGGCTGTGGGGTGTGCCCGCTGCGGCGGAGCTCCAGGAATCTCATCACGGAGAGGTCCAGGTAGAGCGGCAGGCCGTGCGAGCGCTGTCCGATCACCGTGCGGATGGGCTCGCTGATGAGGGGGCGGCCGTCTACGGAGAGGCGGCGGGCGAGGTAGTCGTCGCAGTCCTCGAAGGAGAAGTCGCCGATCAGCATCTGCCGATTGCGGCCAGGGGCAGGGAATTCCGTACGGGCCTGGGGGATGTCGCGGGCGACCAGACCGGGCCAGGCCGTGGGCCCGGTGAAGTCGAGCTGGCCCTGGAGGGCTTCGTCAGCCCACTGCAGGCGGGAGCGGCCGGTGATGACGAAGAATGCATTTGGCATCAGCCACACCAGGCGCTGTATGAGGCGTTCGAAGTCTCGGTGAGTGCGGTCCCCGATCTCCTCGAAGGCATCCAGCAAGATCACCGGAGTGACCTTCTCCGCGGTGGGTAGCCGGGCAAGCTCCCAAGCGAGCAGGTGCGGGTAGTAGGACAGGGAGTCCAGATCCGGTTCGCCCTCCAGGAGATCGGCCAGGCGTACGCAGCCGGCGAGCGCGCGCACGGTCTGCCGACGCTCGCGCAGCGCTCCTACGAGCGCTCCGGTCACCTGCCCGATCGCCGAGCCGACCGTGCCGGGCAGCAGCAGGGCCTGGGCGACGTCGGCGAGCGCGGACTGCATCTGCTGCGGCAGCGCCTTGCCAAACCGGGCGGCCAGACCGCCGCGGTTGAGGAAGTCCTCCAGCAGGTCTCCCGGGTGCTGATGCTCCCAGTAACGGCGTAACGCCAGATCGAAGGCGGGCAGCGGTCGGCCGATGGCGGCCAGCGCGAGGCGGACAGAGAGCACGACCTTCTCGAAGTCGGGACTCGCGGAGCGCGCGAGATCGATCCGTACGGGCAGGATCCTCCCTTGACCCCATGCGGGGGCACCCCACTGGGCGGGGCGCTGGTCTGGGTCGGCGAGGGACGCCTCGAACTTGCGCGACAGCGTGGACTTCCCGATGCCACCGATCCCATGGAAGACCACCACGTTGTCCCGGGCAGCCTCCAAGTCCTCAGGATCAAAGGCAGGGTTGTTGACATGCCGCAGGTGCTCGGTGAGCGCGGCCACCGCGAACTCCCACTGCGCTTGGCGGTTCGTGAACGCCTCCGCAGTCCCAAGCGTGCGGTCGTTCGTACTGAACAGCGCTCGTAGATCCCGCCCTGCCACGCCAGCCCCCGTCGAAGATCACCTGGCTGCCAACTTATGCCCACCCCGGTTCTGTGGGGGAAGCATCTCCGAACACGGCTGTGCCCCACCAGTGCGCACTGCCGCCAGACATAAATGGGCAGCGCCACCGGCAGGGGGCAGATCCGGGTTAGACCTTCGACCTGCGTCGCCCCAACGGGCAGCCAGGCAAACTTGCTTGCGCAATGCAGCTCGCAGCTGAGACTTCGGGACGAACCTCGAGCACAGCACCCCTCGCTGGGAGAATCCTGGGAGATGATCTTCCGTCGGAGACCAGCCGAGACCCTGCCGCACCACCTCAGCCTAATCCCCCGACCTGCACGTTTTACAAGATCCGCAGGTGTCGATCTTGCCCGAACCTCATTCGGAACGAAGAGGTCGTGGGTTCAAATCCCGCCACCCCGACAGCTGAAACACCAGGTCAGGGCCGGTACTGAGAGATCAGTACCGGCCCTGATGTGCGTTGGGGGCCATTCTGGGAGCCATGTGGCGGTCGTCTGGGAGCCGACTTCGGTGGTCGGCTCCCGGGGTGCCTCGGAGAGACGTCCTCCGGTACATCGAGGTTCCTGGAGCGCGGCCACCGGGCGCCGTCGAAGGTCGCGTCACGGCGGCAGTCGCCGGTGATCCCGCGCGGCCATCGGCCAACCCGCCTTCGGCACATGGCCGTCGGCGGGTGTCTTCTTCATCGGCGCTTCGGGCCCACTCCCCGCCGCTGTCCGTCCGGGCAGGTGCGGGCCGCTCAACGGGCGATGGCCGGACAGTCGTGGTCGGGGCTGCCGCAGGAGTAGGCTCGGCCGTACCGAGAGAATTTCCTGACCGGCTTCCGTGTCGGTTTCTCGCTCGGTTCCATTGCACCGGGCCGGCACGACAGCCCGGGGACAGGTCGACACCATGACGGTGCTCACCGCACGACCCCCGCCGACCGCACCCACCGCCAAGCCCTCCGACCGTCCGCCGTTGCGGCTGTCCGTCAAGCCTCCGGGACCGCCCTCCGGTCTGCTCGACGGCGCCTGGTGGCCGCACTCCCGGGACCTCACTCGTGAACTTCCCGCCCTGACCGACCTGTTGGACCCTCTGTGGGGCCGCATCACGCGCGTCACGGTCAACCCGACGTACTGGCCCGTCGTACCGCGCAAGGTTCCCGTCAACGGCCATGTGGTCAAGGTGGGTTGGTTCCGCGCCGAGCAGGACCCGCACCAACTCCTGCTGCTCTCCTACCACGTAGGACGCTGGGACCTGCTGATCATCCCCCCGGAGACCGACGCGGAGGCCGCCGCACGGCTCATGGCCGCCGCCTGCGACCCTCGGATCGTACGTACCGGCAGCGCTCTCATCGCCGACGAGCTGGATCGTCCCATCGCGGCTCCGGCCGGGGCAGACCCACCGGGCCGCACGCAGGCGGAGGCGTGGGAGGCGGAGGGCGGCGCCATGGCCGCACCACCCGTCGGCACCGCCGGCGGCGGGAGGTGACGGGCCATGGACACCGGCATCACCGTCGCCGCCATGCTCGCGATGATCGCTCTGGGGGCATTCGTGATCCACCTCCTCAACGCCCAGCACTCCGAACGGATCGCACTGCACCAGTACAGCCGTCGTCTTCCCGGACGCCTCGGCGCCCACAGCCCCACACGGCCACAACCCGACGGCACCCCGCCACCCGCCGTCCGCCCCCGCCGCGACCACAGGGACGGAGGCCGCGGACGCCTCCGCCCGCGGCGCAGGACCAACCGAGCGGCGGAGGGCCGAAGGGCATGACCGGGCATACGGCGGAGCGGCCCGGCCCGGTCGGGCCGCGCCGCCAGGAACAGTCGGCCGACGGGCACGTCGAAGTCCGCCTCGTCGCCGTCGACCCCGCGGCGGCACGGCAGGTCGCCCTGCTCCTCAGCCGGTTCTTCGTCTGCGACGAGCCCCGCAGCTACCCCACAGGCAGCGAAGGAGGCGGCACCCGGCTCCACCTGACAGTGGACACCCTGCTCGCCCGAGTGCCCGACCCGGCGCCCGGCTCCTGGCTCGACGAAAGCCGCTCACAGGCACGGCGGACCCACGCCGGCGAAACGGACTGACCGCCGGGCCGTCCGGAATCGGAGGCGCCATGTCCCTGCCCCAACTGAACGTCCACCGGCACGACAAGCGGAGCCGGGCGCGGATCACGCGCTCGATCGATGTCGGCCTGACCACCGTCACCTTCTGCGGCACCATCACCTTCTGCGGCACCATCGCCTTCTGCGGCACCAGCGGCCTGAACGCCTCCCTGCCGACGGGTACGCGATGACGGCCGCCGACTCCGGACCGGGCCATGAGCGCTCCGCCCTGGACGCGGTGCGCCTGCGCCGCCTGGACCGCCGGCAGGCCGAGACGCTCCGGGAGGACCTGGCGGACCTCTGCGTCGAGTCCTCGGACAGCGCGAGGGGCGAGCCATACCGCCGCAGGGAAGACTTCCTGCGGCGCCTCGCGGACTCCGTACGGCGCCCGGGTTTCTCCATGCTGGTCGCCGAGGTGACCACGCCGGCCGGCTGTGCCTTCGGCTTCCCCATGGCGCGCGACGGGTCCTGGTGGCTCGGCTTCGAGGGCGCCCTGCCCGGGTCGGTCGAGCAACTGACCACCTCGGGACACGCCTTCGCCGTCACGGAGATCGTGGTCCACCCGCACGAACACACCTCCGGTCTCGCGTGGCTGCTGCAGACACAACTGCTCGCCGACGGCCACGCCTCGCTCGGCGCCACCCTGGTGGACCAGGCCGACCACGCGGCCCATGCCGCTTTCCAGGCGTGGGGATGGCAGGACATCGGACAGGTCCGCAGGCCCTCCGGTCCCGCGGCGCTGCGCGCTCTGGTGCTTCCCCTGGGAGAAGGCGCGGCGGACCGTCCGGACGGACTCGCGCACAACGCCCGTACACAACGGCCCGAGTAGGCGCGCCCCGATGGCCACGGTGACGATCGTCGACACCGACCGGGTCCGGTTCAAGGGCACGTACGGACGCACGGGCCGGTGTCCGGCTGTGCCGGTGCGGTACCTGACAGGCGCCCTGGTAAAAGCCCGCGATGGGGACGAGACTTGGTGGCAGCAGGAGTCCGCAGCCTGTGGGAGGGTGGCCCCTGATCACTCTTGGAGGTGGGTGGGGTATGCCTGAGCTGCCGCGTGAGGAGCAGTTGGCGGCCGCGTTCGTCGACCTCGCCGACACCTTGGTGCGGGACTTCGACGTCATCGGATTCCTGCACACGCTCGCCGAGCACTGCGTGGCCCTGCTGGATGTCGCGGCAGCCGGAGTCCTGCTCGCCACTCCCGGTGGCCAGCTGGTGGACGCCGCCGCATCGGACGAGCGCACCCGCCGGCTGGAACTGGCCAGCATCGAGTGGGACGAGGGCCCCTGCCGTGACTGCTTCCGGACCAGGAAGCCGGTTCCCGACGTACCGCTGGCGACGCGGGCGGCCGAGATGCGCTGGCCCCGGTTCGCGCCGCACGCCGTCGAGGTCGGTTTCACCTCGGTCGTGGCGGCACCGCTTCGGTTGCACGACCAGGTGATCGGCGCCCTGAACCTGTTCCGGGACCGGCCCGGACCGCTGGGCGCCTCCCAGTTGCGGCTGGGGCAGGCGCTGGCCGACACCGCCACCATCGGCGTCCTGCAGCAGCGGGCGGTGAGCGAACAGATGACAGTGACCACACAGTTGCAGGCCGCCCTGGACAGCCGCGTCATCATCGAGCAGGCCAAGGGCTACCTGGCGAACCGCCTCGACACCGACGTCGAGGAGGCATTCACCCTCATGCGCAGCTACGCACGCAATCACCGGACGCGGCTCACCGAGATCGCCCGCCAGGTCTTGCAGGGCACGGCCGACGCGTCCCTCCTCACCCGGCGCGATCGGTGAGGCGTCGGCCCATCGGTGCTGACTGGTGGGCCGACCGCCGGATGGTCCGCTTCGCGCCCGAACGGGGGCGACTTCGGTGACTCATCCGGTGATGGCCGACTACCTGCGCACCCTCAGCTCCCACACAGGCCCCGGTCTGGCACCGCTGCCCCTTGAGGCCTGCGCGGACATGCTGGGCCTGGACGGCCTGGGCCTGCTGCTGGCCCCGGGAGACAGCCGGGGCGAACTGGTGCAGTCCTTCGGTGAGCGCACCCTCGCGCTGGAGGACCTGCAGCAGGTCCAGGGCCAGGGCCCGAGTCTCGACGCCGCCCGAAACGGCGCACTGATACTGCTGCCCGACGTGGCCGACACCTCCGCGTTCGCCACCGCCCGCTGGCCCGGCCTGCCCGGCGCCATGGAACCTCTGGGCGTACGCGCGGTGTTCGCCTTCCCGCTGCGCATCGGGGTCATCGCGCTCGGCGCCCTCACCGGCCACCGCACCCGGCCCGGCCCGATGTCCACCGGACAACTCACCGATGCCCTCGGCCTGGCCGACACCATCGCCCAGATCGCCATCACCACCGCCGCCCACACGGAGCAGCCGTACACTCCGCTGCTCGACGAGCCCGGTCTCCACTTCGCCGAGGTCCACCAGGCCACCGGCATGCTCGCGGACCAGCTGGCCACCGACTGCGACCACGCCCTGATCAGGCTGCGCGGTTACGCCTTCAGCCACGACCGGCCCCTCCTGGACGTCGCGCGTGATGTACTGGCCCGCCGGCTGCGCCTGGACGCAGACGGAGACGACGCAGACGGAGACGACGGAGACGGATACGACGGAGACGGATACGACGGCGACGGCGACGGCGACGGCTCGACCTGACGCGCGTGTAGCAGAACGGCATATTCGCCCGCAGTTCTTCGGCGTAACCCCCCGGGAGACGAGTGCGGCGCGCCATCCTTAAGTGCCGACCCAGACCCGTTGGTGACCGGTCCTCATGGACATCCACCTTCGAGAGGGTCGCCGTGGCTGACGCGAAACCACCCTGACCTCTGACAAGTCGGTGCCGAACCGTCGTGGCCGGACGGGAGGCAGGAGTAGGCTCGTATTCACCGAGAGCGTTTCGTGACCGGCTTTCCCTGCCGGTATCTCTCTGGATCGATAGCACCGGGCCCGGACACCTTCGGTTCCGGGGACAGGTCGACGCCATGACGGTGATCACCGCACGTCTTGCGCATCCTCCATCCGGTGTTCCCGTCTCCGACCCCGCACCGGCCCGGTTCCCGCTCAAGCCTCCCGACAAGGTTCGCTTCAACGGCCATACGGTCGAGGTGGGTTGGGACCCCGAAAAGCAGGACACCCGCCAACTGCGGCTGCTCTCCTGCCGAGTGGGGCGATGGGACCTGGTGGTCGTACCACCCGGGACCGACGCCGACGCGACCGCGCCGCGGCGCAGGGCCACACTGCCCTGGAAGAGCCGGACGGCATGACGCGGAACGACCGCACCTGAACCACCACCACAACAACACACCCGGCCCCTGACCCCGGCCGCGTTCCGGACCGAGGTCAAGGAGCCCCACGTGTCCACCAGTTCTACGCTCTCCCAGGATCCGTCACGGGATCCGTCACGGGACCCAAAACAAGATCCGTCACAGGGTCCGTCACGAGATCCGTCGCGAGATCCGTCACGAGCACTGTCTCAAGCGCCCTCTCGGGGAGCCGAATCCGCTCCGTACGACGGGGCGTCCCCCTTTCCCGCCGACGCAGGGCCACCGGCGGAGCGCGGCGGCGGCGAGCGGCTGTACGTCGCCGTCACCGCGGCGATCGTCGTCCTTCCGTTCCTCGCGCTCGGCCTCTGCGGATGGCTCCTGTGGGGAAGCCTCGTCCACACCACCGACGTCATCCTCGCTCTCGTCCTCTACACGGTCACGGGCCTGGGCGTCACGGTCGGGTTCCACCGCGGTCTCACCCACGGCGGTTACACCGCGGCACGGCCGGTGCGCATCGCGCTCACGGTGGCCGGGTCGATGAGCTTCCAGGGAGACGTCATCGGCTGGGTCGCCACGCACCGCCGGCACCACGCGTTCACCGACCGCCCCGGCGACCCGCACTCCCCGTACCGTTACGGCACCCACCTGCGCGGACAGCTGCGAGGTCTGGCCCACGCCCACGTCGGCTGGCTGTTCCGCAACGACCCGAGCCCGCCGGAGCGTTACGCCCCCGACCTGCTCGCCGACCGTGACATCCGCGCGGTGTCACGGGCGTTCCCCGCGCTGTGCGTGCTCACCCTCGCGCTGCCGTTCGGCCTCGGGTGGGCGATCGGCGGCACGTGGGTGCACGCCACAACCGCCCTTCTCTGGGCGGGGTTTGTCCGCATCGCCCTGCTCCACCACGTGACCTGGAGCGTCAACTCCCTGTGCCATCTGGTCGGGGCACGCCCTTTCCGGACCCGGCGCCATGACCGGGCCACCAACCTGTGGCCGCTGGCCCTGCTCTCCTTCGGCGAGAGCTGGCACAACCTCCACCACGCCGATCCCACCAGCGCCCGCCACGGCGTCGAACGCGGCCAGATCGACCCCTCTGCCGCCGTCATCCGCCTCTTCGAACGCCTCGGCTGGGTCCACGACGTGCGCTGGCCGACGTCGGCCCGCGTGGCCGCACGCCGCGCATGACCTCGCAGTAACCGCACGCCACCTTCCCCGCAAGGGAGATCACCATGACCGCCACCCTGCCCCCACATCCCCGCCCGCATCACCTCGCCCGGCTGAACCTGGCCCCTGCCGACGGCGGGCCCCGCAGCATCGACGGCGTCTGGTGGCCACACACCGACGACCTGGTCACCGAGCTGCCCCTCATGCTGCACGCGCTGCCGCACACCTGGGCGCGGATCGTCCACGTCACCGTGAGCACCGCCATGTGGTCCGCCTTCCCCGGCCGGATGCTCTGCGCGGGCCATGTGCTCCACCTGCACGGCAGCAACGCCCTGCACGCCCCCGCCACGGCCTGCCTGCTCGCGCCCGGCGCCGGGCGGTGGGACCTGTTGGTCGTGCCGCACCAGACCGAAGAGGCGGAGGCACTGCGGCTGTTGGCCTCCGCCACGGCCGCTCCCTCCGCCACGGCCGCTCCCTCCGGCACAGCCATTCCCACTCCCACTCCCACTCCCACAGCCACAGCCACAGCCACAGCGGCCCTCTCCGCTGCCGCCGCCCTCTCCGCCTCCGTCCCTCTCTCCGCAGAACGGTGAGCCCTCACCCCGGCCCGCCGGAACCGACCGAACAGCCCCTTCCGCCCGCCCTGTTCGAGCACTGCCGTGTGGTCCGCGCGGACGGCGAACTGGACCTGACCACCGTGGAACCCCTGGCGCGTGCCCTGCGCCGAGCCCGTGCCGGGACCGGACGGCTCTGCCTCATCGTGGACCTGAGCGAGGTGACCTTCGCGGACGGAAGCATCCTGGGGCCGCTGAGCGAGGCGTGGACCGACTGCCGGGCGCGGCGCGGCTGGGTCCGCGTCGTCTACACGAGTCCGGCGACCCGTCTGCTCTTCCGGGCCGGCGGCCTCATCGACCGCTTCCCTGGCTACGCGAGCGCCCAGGACGCCTGGCAAGGGCCGACGTGACGCGCGCCGCGTACCGGCCGGCGGCGGGCGGCGCGGCGTGGCGCAGCACGCGGCCCCACATCGACGCGTACTGGCGCCACAGCGGGCCGGTGACGTACGGCAGTCCGTGGCGTGCGCATATCTCCCGTACGCGCGGGGCGAGTTGGGCGTACCGGTTGCTGGGCAGGTCGGGGAAGAGGTGGTGCTCGATCTGGTGACTGAGGTTGCCGGTGAGGACGTGCAGAAGGGGGCTGCCCTCGATGTTGGCGGAGCCCTGTATCTGCCGCAGGTACCACTCGCCGCGCGTCTCGCCGTCCAACTGGTCCTCGGTGAAGGTCTGTACGTCACCGGGGAAGTGGCCGCAGAAGATGACCGTGTGCGCCCAGACGTTGCGGGCGCCGTTGGCCGTGAGGGTGCCCAGGAGGCAGGGCAGCGCGGACGGGCCCGCGAGGAGCGGAAACAGGACGTAGTCCTTGGCCGCTTGGTGAACCGCCTTGCGTGCCACGCCTGATGCGTCGCGGAGGAAGGCGCCTACGCTCTTGCGGCCCTGCGCCACGGCGTCGGCCTCCAGGTCGTACAGGGCGATGCCCCACTCGAAGACGGGTGCGAGCAGGGCGGTGTACAGCGGCTGGAGCAGATGGGCGGGGCGCCAGGGCTGGTCCGGGCTCATGCGCAGGATCGTGTAGCCGAGGTCCCGGTCGCGGCCGACGACATTGGTGTACGTGTGGTGCAGATGGTTGTGGGTGCGTTTCCAGGCGTCGGCGGGGGCGGCGAAGTCCCACTCCCAGGTGGTGGAGTGGATCGCCGGGTCACCCAGCCAGTCCCACTGGCCGTGCAGGATGTTGTGGCCCAGCTCCATGTTCTCCAGCGTCTTCGCGACCGCGAGCAGGGTGGTGCCCGCGATCCAGGCGGGTGGGAAGAGGGACACGGCGAGCGCGGCCCTGCCGCCTGCCTCGCAGCCGCGCTGGACGGCGATCACCGTACGGATGTAATGGGCATCGTCCGCCCCGCGCGCCGCGACGATCTCGGCGCGGAGCCGGTCGAGTTCGCGGCCCAGTTCTTCGATGCGGTCGGCGTCCGGCGGCACGGGCGGCGGTTCAATGGGGGCGGCGGCGGTCTCCATCATGGGGTCTCCTCGGGAGCTCGGACGTCTCGCGATCTGGCGTCTCACGGTCTGACGTCTCACGGTCTGACGTCTCGTGGTCTGACGTCTCGTGGTCTGACGTCTCGTGGTCTGGCGTCTCGCGGCCGGATGCCATGCGGTCGGATGCTGTGCAGTCGGATGCCATGCGGTCGGATGTCTCAGAGGTCGAGGACGAGGGGGCCCGCGGCCGCGTTGACGCAGGTCTGGATCAACTCGCCCGGTTCTCCGCTCACTTCACCGGTACGCAGATCGCGCACCCGCCCGTCGACGAGCCGGGCGAGGCAGCCGAGGCAGAGGCCGCGACGGCACCCGTACGGCATCGCCACACCCGCCGCTTCGCCGACCGCGAGCAGGGGAACGGAGGCCCCCGCCTCCGTCTCCACGCCGCTGCGTCCGAACCGCACCGGGCCGCCGACCGTGCCGTCGCCCCCGGGCGGCAGGGGCGCGAGCCGGAAGCTCTCCATCCGCAGCCGTTCCCGTACGCCTGCTGCCGCCCAGCCGCGCTCGGCCGCGTCGAGCAGTCCGGCCGGGCCACAGACCCAGGCGTCCCTGCGGCGCCAGTCCGGGCAGAGCGCGGCGATCCGGTCCGGGGTGAGGCGGCCGTCCGTACGCGTGTGGACCAGGTGGGTGGTCAGCCAGGGCGACCGGGTCGTCATGGAGGCGAGTTCGGTCCGGAAGAGGCACTCCTCGGGCCGCGGGGCGCTGTGCAGGAGCACGGTGTCCGGCGCGGGGCCACGGCGTCGGGCGAGCGTGCGCAACATGCCCATGACGGGGGTGATGCCGCTCCCCGCCGTCACGAACAGCAGCCGGTCGGGCAGGGGCCGGGGCAGCACGAACTCGCCCTGTGCGGGGCCGAGTCGGAGCACCGTGCCCGGCCCGGTCCGGTGGGCCAGGTGCGGGGATACGCGACCGCCCCTGTGCGCCTTCACCGTGATGGTGACCGCGGCGGCTGCCGGTGAGGTGATCGAGTACGTACGCCAATGTCGTACGCCGTCGATCTCGACACCGACCGGCAGATACTGCCCGGCCCGGTGCCCGCCCCAGCCCCGGCCCGGTCTGATCACCAGCGTGGCGGCCGCGGGGCCTTCCGGGAGCACTGCGGTGACCCGGCCCGCGGGGTGCCGTGCCGACCACAGCGGATCGAGCAGGCCGAGGTAGTCGTCCGGGGAGAGCGGGCTGGTCAGCCAGGAGAAGGGATTCACGGACACGCGGGCGCACCTCCCCTGCGGGGTTGGTCTCCGGTCGGCTCCCCGTCGGGGGCCGGTCTCCGGTCGGCACCGTGACGCGGCGCCCGCCGTCGTCGCCGGGCCGCCAAGGCCGAGCGAAGCACACCGCGTGGCGGACCACACCGCCGCCGGGAGGCTTTGCGCCATGCGTCGCACCGCCGCTGCCAGCGGGGACGTGCCGGTGCCCAGGACGCGGCACGGGGGACGCGGGCGAGGGATGGCCCGATGGCGACGTCGCCATCGGGCCGCGGCACGGCCGGGCGGTCACGGGTCGAGGCCGGAACCATTCACAGGTCGAGGACCAGAACCGGAACCGTTCACGGGTCGAGGACCAGAACCCGGTACGGGTCGCACGGCTGGACCCCGCGGGGGGCGACCGCGACGTCCCGCCACCCCCAGGACCGCAGTGCGTCCAGGGTCGGCCTGTCGGACCGGGCGACCACGGTGATGCCCGTGGCGTTCCCGTGATCGCAGAGGAGGCGCCGCTGCAGCCGCCGGGCCAGGTTCCACTCACGGCTGAAGTGCTGCCGCCGCACGCCGGGCGGCACGACGATCTCCCGTATCGCGAAGAGCCGTGCCCGGACGGGAAAACCGTAGGCACACGCCGTCATCAGCGGGTCCTCCGCGACCAGCAGGGCGAACCCGGGGCGCCGCATGTCGTACCGGAGGCGGCGCAGGAAGGCGTGGCCCAGCTCGTCCCACTGCCAGGGCTCCGTCCCGGAGTTGGCCGCGTACAGCTCGCCCAGGTCCTGGAAGCGGTCCGTGATCTGGCACCGGGTCAACGGGCGCAGCTGCTCCGCCTCCACGGGCGAAGGGCTCTGCTGCCGTGCCGGTGGAGGGGTCTGCCGCGGCGCGAAGGGAAGCGTCTGCCGCCGCGCGAGTGGACGGATCTGCTCGCGGGGCGACCGCAGCGCGTGCTCTGTCATGAGGCGAACCCTGCCCCGGGCTCCGTCCGAGGAGCGGGCCCGGCGTCGTCGATCGCCGAGAACGGCACGGGCGCCGGAGCCGATGCCGAGGAACCCTCGGTGCTCTCCACGGTACTCCCGGCCGGGGCGGCCCCCGCCGGGCCGCGTCAAGCCATCGGCCAGGAACCGACGGTCCTGCTGTGCGCGCTGATCCTCGGGTTCGCAGAGCGGCTCGCAGAGCGGCTCGCATGCCGGTACGCAGAGCGGTTCGCATGCCGGTACCCAGAGCGGTTCGCATGCCAGTACGCATACCGGCTCGCATACCGCGTCGTATCGGCACCGGTCCCTCCCCTCGTGGGGACCGGTGCCGAACGACGGTCGGTGTCGATCCGCGCCAATATCGGAGTATCGGCTCGGATCAGGAAAAGTCCGGATCTGCAGTCGGTGCGAGAGCGGTCCGGACTTGACCGGGTCGACAAGTTCTTCGAGTTCTTCGAGCGCTTCCGAGAGTGCTTCTTCGAGTGCTTCTTCGAGTGCTTCTTCGAGCAGTCCTTCGAACGTTTCTTCGAGGTTCGGGTGACGGCATCGTCACCCACACTTCGTCACTCCGGCGAAAGCCGACCAAGAACGCGCGGCACCATGGGTCGTCCCCCGGAACGCCTAGCCGGGCCGCTGGCCTGCCATGACGCTGCGCGATCGGTTCACCACTGCGCCGCGATCCTGCCAGCTGCGGCTTCCGCCGAGGAGGTTCCGGTCTCATCCGGACCACTTATCCGCAGGTCAGCCGTATAAAGTGAGTTTTCCGGTCCGGATGTCCAGGTGCGGCGGAAGTGAGGGGTGGAGGCCTTGGGTTCCGACTCGGGGGCACGTACGGCCTTCGCGGAACGTCTCGCGCTGCTGTACAAGGAGGCCGGCAATCCGCCTCTCCAGCGGGTGGCCGAGTCGGTCGTCCGACTCCAGCGGGTCGACGAACGCGGGCGCCCCGTGCGGGTGTCCGCGCAGCGCATCAGCGACTGGCGGCGGGCCAAGAACGTGCCCGCGCAGTTCTGCGCGCTCGCCGCGGTGCTGCACGTCCTGATCCCCGAGGCGCGGCGCGAGCGGCCCACTCCGGTGTCCGCGGGGCTGTACGACCTGGCCCAGTGGCAGCTCCTGTGGGAGCGCGCGGTGGCCAACCCGGCCGGCGACCGCACCGCCGCCTCCTCCTCCGCCGAGAACGAGGCACGGCCGCGGACCGAGGCCCCCGCCATCCCCGGCGTGTGCCCCTACCGAGGGCTCGCCTCGTACCGCGAGCAGGACGCCCGGTGGTTCTTCGGACGCGAGCGGAGCACCGAGGCGCTCGTCGCCCAGCTCCGCGCGACGGAGAAGACGGGCGGTCTCGTCATGCTCGTCGGCGCTTCGGGGGCGGGGAAGTCCTCCCTCCTGAACGCCGGATTGGTGCCCGCACTGCAGGGCGGCGCGCTCAGCGGCGAGAACGAAACGGCCGGCCGGGTACTGCAGCTGGTGCCGGGTGCCGACCCCCTCGCGGAGCTGACCCGGCACATACCCGAGCTCGCGCCCGCCGTCGCCGACGTCAGGGACCCGGCGTCGGAGGGGTCCCGCGCCCCCCGGTTCGCGCACGCGGTGCGGGAGGCCGTCACGGCGTGGGCGCGGGGCGGGGGGTCCTCCGACGCTCGGCCGGTCGTCATCGTGGACCAGTTCGAGGAGGCGTTCACACTCTGCGCCGACGAAGCGGACCGGCGGGCGTTCGTCCAGATCCTGCACGCCGCCTGCTCGACCGGCCCCGGCCCCGGCCCCGGTGGCTCCGACGGCTCCGACGGCTCCGACGGCTCCGACGGCTCCAGTGACTCCGGTGACTCCGCCCCCGCCCTCGTCGTCCTCGGCATCCGCGCCGATTTCTACGAGCACTCCCTCGCGCACCCCGAACTCGCCGACGCCCTGCAGCACCGCCACATGGTGCTCGGGCCGCTGACCACCACGGAGCTGCGCGACGCGGTGACCGGGCCCGCCAAGGCCGTGGGTCTCGAACTCGAACCGGGCCTCGCCGAGCTGATCGTCCGCGAGGTCAGCACCGACGGGCCACGCGGCGCGCACGACGCGGGCGTGCTGCCGCTCCTCTCCCACGCGCTGCTCGCCACCTGGCAGCGACGGAAGACGGGCCGCCTGACGCTGGCCGGGTACCGCGCGGCCGGCGGGATCCAGGGCGCGGTGGCGGCGACCGCCGAGCGCGCCTGGTCCGGCCTTGACCCGGCGGCGCGCACGGCCGCGCGGCTGCTCCTGCTCAGGCTGGTCAGGCTCGGCGAGGACACCCAGGCCACCCGCAGGCGGGGCACACGGCGCCAGTTGGCGGAGGAGTCGGCCGACCCGGACAAGACGGAGGAGTCGCTGGAGGCGCTCGTACAGGCCCGCCTGGTGACGCTCGACGCGGAGACCGTGGAGATCACGCACGAGGCGCTGCTGCACGCCTGGCCCCGGCTGCGCGACTGGATCGACGACGACAGGAACGACCACCTGCTGCGCCAGCGCCTGGAGGAGGACGGCAGGGCCTGGGAGGAGTCCGACCGCGACACGGCGCTGCTCTACCGGGGGTCCCGTCTGGAGCAGGCCCGCGCCTGGGCCAGGTCCGACGGCGACACCTTCCTGACGCGGGGCGCCGTGGACTTCCTCGCGGCGTCGGCCAAGCTGCGCAGGCGCACGGTCCTGATCAGCCGGGGCGCGGTCGCGGCCCTGGTCGTCCTGGCGATGGTGGCCGTCGTGTCGGCGGTGGTCGCGTGGCAGCAGCGGGACGACGCGGTGTTCCAGCGGGTGGTCGCCGAGGCCGATCGCGCCCAGCACACGGACCCTTCGCTGTCCGCCCAACTCGACCTGGTGGCACACCGCTTGCGGCCGGAGGACCAGGCCACCCGGAACCGGCTGATATCGATCGTGAACGCGCCGCTCGCCACCCCGCTGCTCGGGCACACCGGCGCCGTCTACCTCACCTCGTTCAGCCCGGACGGAAAGCTCCTGGCCACCGCGAGCTACGACAGGACCGTCCGGCTGTGGGACGTGGCGGACCCGTCGAACACCAAGCGGCTGGGCAAACCCCTGACCGGACACACGAGTTGGGTGAGCAGCGCGGTCTTCAGCCCGGACGGGAAGACGCTCGCCAGCGCGTCGGACGACGGCACGATCAGGCTGTGGGACGTACGCGATCCCCGCCGTCCGCGCCCGCTGGGCAAGCCGTTGGCCGGACACGGCGGCGCGATCTACCTGGTGGCGTTCAGCCCGGACGGGCGCACGCTGGCCTCCGTCGGCGAGGACCGCACCGTACGCCTGTGGGACGTGGCGGAGCCGGGCGAGGCCAAGGCGATCGACAAGCTGACCGGGCACACGGCCGCCGTGCGCTCCGTGGCGTTCAGCCCCGACGGGAAGACGCTGGCCGCAGGCGGCGACAACGGCACGATCAGGCTGTGGGACACAGCCGATCCGCGGCGCCCGAAACCGTTCGAGAAGGTGCTGACCGGGCACAAGGGCACGGTGCACTCCGTGGCCTTCAACCGTGACGGCCGCACGCTCGCCAGCGGCGGCTCGGACGAGACCATCCGGCTGTGGGACGTGGCGGAGCCGGATCGCGCCGCGCAGCTCGGCGCGCCGCTCACCGGTCACACGGGCCCCATCTGGTCGGTGGCCTTCAACTCCGAGGGCACGAAGCTCGCTGCGGCCAGCGCGGACAGCACGGCGAGCCTGTGGAACGTCGGCGATCCCGCGCATCCCTCGCAGGTCGGCGAGCCGCTCGCGGGCAGCAGCGGAGAGATGTACGCCCTCGGCTTCAGCCCCGACGGGCGCACGCTCGCCACCGGCAGCGGCGACAACAAGGTCCGGCTGTGGTCGCTGCCGACGTCGGACATGATCGGCCGCATCGGCGCGTTCCGCCCGGACGGGAAGGTGCTCGCGACGGCCGCGCGGGACAACAGGATCCGGCTGTGGAACGTGCGGCGCACCGACCGGCCCGCGTTGCAAGGCAAACCGTTCGAACCCGGTGACGGGGACGTGCGGTCGCTGGTCTTCTCCCCCGACGGCCGTACGCTCGCGGCGCTCACCGGCAGCCACACGGTGCAGCTGTGGGACGTCGGCGATCCGGCGCACCCCGTCTCCCACGGTCCGGCCGTCACGCTGCGGACCCGGTTCGCGGGCCCGAACGCGCTGGCCTTCAGCCCGGACGGGCGCACGCTCGCGACCGCCCTGACCGATCGCACCATCCAACTGTGGGACGTCGGCTCCCCGGCGCGCCTGCGCCCCCTCGGCTCGGCGCTCACCGGTCACAAGGGGTACGTCAACTCCCTTGTCTTCGCGGCGGACGGGCGGACCCTCGCGAGCGGCAGCGCGGACGGCACCGTCCGGCTCTGGAACGTCACCGACCCGCGGCACGCCGCTCGGCTCGGCTCACCTCTCACGGGGCACCTGGGTCCCGTCAACACGCTCGCCTACAGCCCGGACAGCCACACCTTGGCGAGCGGCAGCGACGACGGCACGGTCCGGCTCTGGGACATCGCGGTGCCGCGCGAGGCGAAGCGGATCGGCCCCACGCTCACGGGCCACACCGACGCGGTCATATCGCTGACGTTCAGCAGGGACGGCGACGCCCTGGCGAGCAGCGGGAACGACAACGCGGTGCGGCTGTGGGACGTCCAGGACCCCGCGCGGGCCGCACCCATCGGCCAGTCGATGAGCCCCAACGCCAAGACCGGCGGTTTCCTGTCGTTCAGCCCGCAAAGCCACATGCTCGGGGTGTCGAGCGGCACCGATACCGTCCGCCTCTGGAACCTCGACACCGACGCGGCAATTCACCGTGTTTGCTCGGCCACACGGGGTGTTCTGACATCCGAAAAATGGCACGAGTATCTGCCACGTCTCGACTACGAGCCGCCGTGCGACGAGTAAGACGACCCCGCTACGTGATCCCGATCACAACTCCTGATTTCAGCCCGGTAGTTGATTCCCTTTGCCCGAGCAGCCTTGTTACTGTTGGGCACAGCCCGATCGCTGGTGCATCCCCCGTCGCCAGCGGTCGGGCATTTTCGTGATCTCGTCACGTGGCGGCGCTTTTTCGATACGGCGGAGCAAGTGGCCTGAATTTGCCAGGTGGACAACTTCCGCTTCCCTTGCGCCCCGGTCGGCCGACTATTTTCGTGACACGTCGGTGGTGGGGCCATGCACCGCGTCGATGGACCTTGAATATTGCCTCATTGCCGCTGGAGTAAGCCGGTCAGAACCCTGGAAAGGTGGTGAGCCGTGACCCGGCGCATCATCGTCGTCACCGCCGTCCACGCGCCGTCCGCGCGCTTCCTGCCCGACGCGTACGCGTCCCTTCGCGCCCAGGAGTTGCCGGGTGACTGGGAGTGGCGGTGGCTGATTCAGGAGGACGGCACGAGCGACGACGTCGCCCCGTACGTACCCGACGACGAGCGGGTCACCTTCCGGCAGGGGCGGCCCGGCGGTCCCGGCGTCGCCCGCACCATGGCGCTCGCCCACGCGGACGGCGCGTACGTGAAGGTCCTGGACGCCGACGACCGGCTCACCCCCGGCGCGCTGGCCCGCGACCTCGCGGCGCTCGAAGGCGACCCGGGCCTCGGCTGGGCCACGTCCCGGGCGCTCGACCTGCTGCCCGACGGATCGACCGTCGGGTTCCCCGGCGACCCCGGGCACGGGCCGATCGAACGCCATACGGTGCTCGAGCACTGGGAGGCGAACGACCACCGCGCGCAGGTCCACCCGGCGACGCTCTTCGTCCGGCGCGAGCTGCTCCTGGCGCTCGGCGGGTGGATGGCGCTGCCGGCATCCGAGGACACGGGGCTGCTGCTCGCGCTGAACTCCGTTGCCCGCGGCTGGTTCTCGTCCGAGGTGGGCCTCCTCTACCGCAAGTGGGAGGGCCAGGTCACCGGCCAGGCCCCGCACACGGACAGCGCGGAGCGGGACGCGCGGACGGCGGTGGTCGCGGCACGGGCGCGGGCGTTGGGCGGCTTGCGGTGGGGGTACGCCGGGGGTACCGGAACCTGAGCGGGATTCATACGAGGGTCTCCGCGTCGACCCGCGAGAACACCAGCTCCGTCTCCCCCACGACAGGACCCCGCCACCTCACCGGCGGTGCGGGGTTCCGCATGGCGTACGGGTAACCCCCCGCGGCGTAGTCGTTGCTGAGGCGGTAGGTGTGGAAGCCGTGCTCCCGCATGGTGTCCAGGAGTTCGTCGACGGAGTCGCCGAGTCGCGCCATGCGGTCGGGTGTGACCTCCACGGCGATCTCCGCGTCCGGGCGGAGCCGGCCGAGGGCGGGCCGCAGCCCGCGGACGACGCCGCCCTCCGCGCCCTCCACGTCGATCTTGATGACTCGGGCCCGGGAGATCTCGTCCGCGTCGAGCAGCTCGGCCAGCGGAACCGCCTCCCGCTCGAACGTGGACTCGGCGGGACCGTCGTACGGAACGATCGAGTTCGCGCCCATGTTGCGGGAGCTGGCGAGGACGAACGTCAGCTTCTTCCGGCCGTCCGACACGGCGGTGTCGACCGCGCGGATGTTGTCGCAGCCGTTGAGTTCGGCATGGCGTAACAGCCGTCGGTGGAAGTCCGGGGAGGCCTCGACCGCGACCACCCGGCCTGTGCTGCCGACCAGTTGGGAACCGAGGACGGCGAACACTCCTATGTTGGCGCCGACATCGACGAAGACATCACCGGGACGCAACCGGCTCCTCAGCCACCGCGTCATGTGCGGCTCCCAGCCCCCGAAGAGGTACAGATAGCGCTGGATCAGGTCCTGGGTGTCGACGGCGAAGCGGGCGCCGAACTCCACGTCGACGACCCGCCGCCGCGGGTGGTCCCGCAGCCGGGGGTTGAGGAAGCGGGCCGCGAGCGCGCTCTTGAACAGCACGCCCGGGGCCCGTCGCACATAGGACCGGCCCAGCGTGACCAGGGCCTCCGTCGTGGGGTTGCTCGACATGGGGTTGCGCATCCGATCGCCTCTTCGCAGGGAACAGGCGAACGATAACTCCGGGGTGCAGGTCGGCGGTCAGTTCCGGTCGAAGGGCAGATCGAGCATGCGGATCGCATTGCCCCGAAGCAGCTTGTACGCGACGTCGTCGGGCAGATGGCCCACGTGCTCCTGCGCGACCTGCTTCGTGTGCGGCCAGGTCGAGTCGACGTGCGGATAGTCCGTCTCGAAGGTCGCGTTGTCCACACCCACGGTCTCGATGGAGTCGACGCCGTGCTTGTCGCGGAAGAAGCAGCAGAAGATCTGGCGGTAGTAGTACGTCGACGGGGGCTCGGGGATCAGGTCCTTCACGCCGCCCCACGCGCGGTGCTCCTCCCACACGTCGTCGGCGCGCTCCAGGGCGTACGGGATCCAGCCCATCTGCCCCTCGCTGTAGGCGAGTTTGAGGCGCGGGAACTTCACGAGCACTCCGGAGAAGAGGAAGTCCATCATCGAGGCCATCGCGTTGTTGAAGCTCAGCGCGGCCTGAACGGCCGGAGGCGCGTCGGGCGACGCCGCGGGCATCTGCGACGAGGACCCGATGTGCATGTTCACGACCGTGCCCGTCTCCTCGCAGGCCGCGAAGAACGGGTCCCAGTAGCCGGAGTGGATCGACGGAAGCCCCAGGTACGTCGGGATCTCCGAGAAGGTCACCGCGCGCACGCCCCGGGCGGCGTTCCGCCTGATCTCGGCGACAGCGAGGTCGATGTCCCACAGCGGGATCAGACAGAGCGGGATCAGCCGGCCGCCGCTGTCGCCGCACCACTCCTCGACCATCCAGTCGTTGTACGCCCGGACGCAGGCGAGGCCGACCTCCTTGTCCTTGGCCTCGGCGAACGTCTGGCCGCAGAAGCGCGGGAAGGTGGGGAAGCAGAGCGAGGCCTCGACGTGGTTGATGTCCATGTCCGCAAGGCGGGCCTTGGGGTCCCAGCAGCCGCGCCGCATCTGCTCTCGCGTGATGCCGTCGAGGGTCATCTCGTCGCGCGAGAAGCCGACGGCCGCGATGATGCGCTTGTACGGGAAGAGGTCGCCCTCGTACTCCCACCAGTCGGTGATCTGGCCTTCCGGGTCCGTCGTGAACTTGTACTTGCCGCCGATGTACGCCAGCTCGCCGATGCCCGCGGTGAAGGGCTTGGGCCCGCGGTCGCGGTACTTGCTCGGAAGCCACTTCTCGAAGAGGTGCGCGGGCTCGATCACGTGGTCGTCCACGCTGATGACCCGGGGGAGTTCCTTGGTGCCGTCCTCGCTGCTGACCACTGCTGTGCCCCCTACTGCCTGCCGGTTTTCGCCACTCGCATCTGACGATCCATCAGATTCCATCGGATCGAGGTTATGGGCAGACCGGAACGACGGCAAGCGCCCATCCGGAACTCGCCCCCCTTGCGCTATCGGGGCCGATCCGGTGAACTGACGGCTCGTCAGATCGAGTTGAGGGTCGGGTTGAGGGAGGGCTCCCCATGCAGACGATGTGGCTGAGCGGCGCCGAGTGGGTCGCCGTGCTCCGGATCGGGCTCGGCCTGTGGTGGCTGGAGAGCTGGCGCCACAAGGACAAGAAGGAGTGGTTCGGCGGCGGCGGGATCGGCTGGGCCGCGAGCATCGCCGAGAAGCACCGGTGGTCCGCCGTGCGCAGCGGCTTCGACGTCGTGGTCAGGCCGCGCCCGCTGGTCATGGCCTACGTCGTCGCCTACGCGGAGCTGGCGCTCGGACTCGGCCTGATCGTCGGTTTCCTGACGCCGATCGCCCTGGTCGGCGGGCTCGTGCTCAACCTCATCTACTTCGTGCTGATGATCCACGACTGGGGCGAGCAGGGGCAGAACCTGATGATGGCGCTGATCTCGCTGATCGCGCTGGTCACGATGAGCTGGCAGAGCTGGTCGCTGGACGCGGCGTTGGGACTCTTCTGACCGTCTCTGCTGTCCATCTCAGTTCCGTCCTCTCGGTTCCGTCCTCTCGGTTCCGTCCTCTCTGTTCCGTCCGTCTCGGTTCCGTCCGTCTCTGTTCTGTTCGCGTCCGACGTGTCACCCTGCCGCTCACCTGACGAGGAGAGTGCGATGAGCGAACGCAACCACGACGAACTCAGGGCCAGTCACGCCGCGCGCGCCAAGAGCGCCGCGGCCCGCGCCGCCGCGGTCAGCCATTACATCGAGCGTTCCGAAGGGCAGTCGGAGGACAGTGGCGCGGAGGGGCAGAACACCGCCTGGAAGGCGGCCCACGCCGCCCGCGTCTCCGCCCAGGCCGTGGCCGTCCTCGCCGAGAGCGCCCCCCACCCCGCGGCCGACTCCCGCTGCGCGCGGAACGCCGCCGCGTCCGCAGCCCAGGCCGCGCAGATGGGGAAGCTCCACGACGACTCCGCCGAGCTCGCCGTCGCCGCCTGCGACGCCGCCCTCAAGGCATCGCAGGCCGCTTCGGACGCCGCGGGCCGCGAACACCTCGGTGAGGACGCCGAGTTGAACGCCCGAGCGGACGCGGCCGAGGCGGCTGCCGTCGCCGCCGCCGAACGGGCGGGATGGATGCGGCCGGGGCAGGACGTCGCCGAGGTGTCGACCGGCATGCGGAGCCCTGAACTGATGTCGATGATGCACCTCTGACACAGGCCAGGCCGGGCGGTCAGCGTTCCTTGTTGAGGGCGTCCACCGCCCCGCGCGCGTCGCCGATCGTGGCGAAGTCGACCGCGACGAAGTTCACCGGGCGGCCGCGCTCGCGCTCGCACCGGTGTGCGCGGTCGATGAGGTACTTGCGGGCGTTCACCACGGCCGCGTCCAGGCGGCTGCCGCCCGCGTCGGTGATGAAGTGGTTGAGCAGGAACAGCCGCTTGCCCGTGCCGCCGCGGTGCGGCACGCAGGACATCTCCTCGGGGGCGCGGAACGCGAACGGGGTCTCCATCGCGTACGCATAGAAGTTCCGGTACCAGGACGCGGGGCCGTCGGCCTGCTCGGCGAAGACCACGAGGCGGCGGTCCGAGCGCACCATGTCCCCGAGGGTGGGCCAGGGGCGGTCGGGGTCGGCGTCCGGGGTGAAAAGCAGCCGCTGCAGGCCCGCTTGGCGGAACGCCTGCTCGGTCTGCTCGCCGGTGATGGCGTCCTGGACGACCAGGGTCACGACGTCCCCGGGGTGGTCGTCGAGCCAGGACCCGATCCGCTTCAGGGTGTCGACCAGAGGGATCGCGCCCGCGCGGCACACGCCGTGGCACAGCCACAGGCCGGGGCGCGCGGGGTTGGCTGCCGCGATCAGGCCGGTGATCTGTTCCTTCAACGCGGGCGGGAACTCGGAGAGTTGCAGCCGCTGGGACACCTCGTCGGGCTTCTCCCAGGTGTAGGTGTCGATCAGCAGGCCGCGGGCGCCCGCGTCCAACTGGTCGATGATGTCCGGGTCCTGGAGCGGGCCGATGAACTTGTCCGCCGTCGTGGACATCGAGTTGTGGGTGGCGAGGAAGGCGACCTCGTCGTAGCGCTTGTCGCACAGGGCAGCCGAGCCCATGCACAGCTCACGGGCGTCCCGGCCGGCCGCCACCGGGACCAGGACAGCGCCCACCAGCGCGGCGGCCACCACGACGCCCACCGCCGTGCCCGCCACGGCGGTGCGTCGCCGGGGCGACCAGTCCGCGGCGCGGCGGCTCAGCCTCGTCCCGGCCAGCCACTCACGGACCCGCACGCGCCACCTCGGGTACCACTTCTCGTACGCGAAAGCCCCACCGATCAGCGCGAGCCCGGCCAGCAGCGGCAGGGCTGCCGTGACCAGCCCCACGGCGATCAGGGCGTCGGCGCCTCCGCGCTGCACGTCGTCGAGGAGGCGGCCCAGCGACGGCGGCCAGGAGGCGGGCGGCTCCGCCATCAGGCCGTCCACCTGCCCGCGCACCAGGAGGAGGGCGAGCGTCGCAAGGGCCCCGCCCACGGCGAGGCCCGTCCCCACCCTGCGCAGCCGCGAGGGCCACGACGGCGGCCCGGTGAGGGCGAGCAGCGCCACGGCCGCGAGCCCCAGCGCGACGGCCGCCCCCTGCACGACGCCGAGCGTCAGCCGTGTGAAGGCCCGCGCCTGCTTGACCGCGCCGAGGTCGGCGCCCGCCGCCTCCAGGTCGGGCACCACGTTCCAGCGGCCGTCGTCGGTGAGGGCGGACAGGTCCTCCGTGGCGTCGCGCTGCCGGTCGCCGAGTGCGTACGGGCCCACGGCGGCGAGCGCCGTCGCCACGTCGCCGGTCGCGAGGGCCGCCTGCACCTCGGGGCGCAGGGCGGCCCGCTCCTTCTCGGGCACCGGGCCCAGCAGCCAGTCCGTCGCCTTCCGGGCTCCCTCGGCGTCCAGGTGCAGCTCGGGCAGGGAGTCGGGGCGCCGTCCCGCCGCGATGTCGTCGAGCGCCCCGGTCAGCTCGCGCGTGAACGCGGGGAAGTCGGCCGTCTTTCGGCCCTGCACGGAAGCGACCAGGTCACCGAGGTAGATCTGGGCCAGGCCGCCGATGTTGGTCAGCACGGGCTTCAGGTCGACCGTGATCCGCAGCCGATCCTCGTCGCCGCGCAGATACCCCACGGCGTGGCCGATCTGCTCGTCCACCAGGGTGCGCAGGGTGGCGGGCGGCAGCACGTTCTTGAGGTTGGCCGTCACCTGGGCCTGCGGGACCGGGATCCTGCCGAGCAGGTCGCGGGTGACGCGGGTGGTGGCAGGGTCGACGAGCACCTCGTCGTAGAGCCGTTCGTAGGCGTCCTGTTCGTCCAGGACGCTCTGGTAGTACGCGCGGTTGAGCACCGTGCTGCGCGCGGTCCCCGCGAGAACCAGAACGAGCACCGACAGGGCCAGGACGGCGCAGGCGAGGTACCGCGTCCAGGGCCGCCACGCGCCGGGCGGCACCCGGCCTCGGGTACTGGCGCCGTCGTCGCTCACGCACCGATCATCCGCCGGTCCGGGCGGCTCGGCACGTCAGGGGCGGCTCTCGGGGTGCGCCGGAGGCGGCTCTCGGGGTGCGTCAGAGGCGCCTCTCACGCACCGGGGAGGACTCCTGGTGCAGGGTGAGGCGGCCGCTGATCACGTCCCGGGCGACGTCGTTCAGCAGACGGCGGTTCGCGCGTGCGTGGTCGCGGAGCAGGGTGAAGGCGCTGTCGGGAGGGATCGACAACCTGCCGGAGAGCACGCCCTTGGCCTGCTCGATGAGGACTCTGCTGGTGAGGGCGTGTTCCAGCTGGTCGCCCCGGACGCGGCTCTCGGAGATCTGGCGGTTCCGCTCCAGGGTGATGGCCGCCATGTCCGCCAGGGACTGTCCGACGCCAAGGACCGCGGCGGTGAGCCGTGACCGGCCGAGGAGGGTCAGGGAGCCGAGGCCGGGGAGCCGCTCCTCGGTCCGCAGCGGAAGCGCGGTGACCCGGTGGAGCCCCAGGGCTCCGGCACGGGCCACATACCGCGGCCAGCGGAGACAGATCACGGGGTCGGAGAACTGGGCGTCTTCCACAGAGGCGTTGGTGCCCTCACTGTCGTGCCCCGGGCCTTCCTCCCAGTCGGCCGCGTCCAGCTCGAGCCGGTGCATGGCCCGCCCCGAGCCCGCCACCTCGACGCCGTCCCGGGTGTGCACACGCACGGCGGCCGCCGTGCAGCCGTCGAGCAGGTCGACGCTGTGGTGCACGAGCAGGTCCAGTAGACCGGCTTCCCCCGCCGGGGAAGCCGGCAGGGACGCTCCTGCCAGGTCCACGAAGACGTCCGCGAGTTGCTTTGCCGATGGCGTCATGCCTGGCCCTTCTCCGTCGGATTCTTCGTCGGATGCTTCAGATGAGTTCGCCGGAGCCCGCGAGGACCCGCCGGGCGATGACGTCCGTGGACAGCCCTTCGGCGAAGGCTCTGGCCTTGATGAGGGACAGGGCGTCCTGGACGGAGACGCCCGTGCGTACGGAGTGGGCGCCCGCGGCCTGGTGCACGACGTCCCGGTGGTCCGTGTCCCCGTACAGCTCCGGATCAGGGTCGGGGCCGAGGAGGACCGTGTGGGTCAGCGCCTCGGCGACCTCGGCGCAGAGTGCGTACCCCATCGATTGCCGGGGTTCGTACAGCGTGAGGGCGCCGAGGCACAGGCTCATGGCCTCCAGCGGCACCGCGAGCACACACGTGAGCCCGAGCCCGACCAGCTCCGGGCCGTACCCCGGCCACCGTTCCTCGATCGCCGAAGGGCCGACGGCGCGGACAGGACCGCGGCGGTCCGTGGCGTCCCTGACCGGGCCCTCCTCCAGGATGAACTCCAGTTCCTGGGCGGCACGCGACATGTCGTCGGACGCCGCGACGGCCAGCTGGGACCGGTCCTGGCCCACCAGGGTGAGCGCCGCGCTGCGCGCGCGGCACGCCTCGGCGACCCCGGCCATGAAGAGCGGGCGCGGATCCTGCCGCCGCGACCACTCCGTCAGGCGGCGGGCATACGCCTCCTGGAGCCGCGCCGAGGAGAGGTGCCGGGCCGCGACCCGACGGTGGGAGTCGGCCATGGCCAGATGGATCTCGCGGCCGGACCGGGCGGCGATCAACTCCTGGTTCTCGGCGGCTTCTTCGGCGCGACGCGCCCGCTCGCGGGCACCGGCGGCACGTCGCCATGCGACGGCCGCGACGCCCACAGGGTTCTCGCCCCGGTTCATGACATCAGCGTACGCCGGTCATCGGATGTCAGCCGTCCAGTACCGGCTGTTCTTCCATCAGCAGCACGACCCCGCCCTTGTGGCCGTCGAAAGGCGTACACACGACGGCGCAAGTGATGGACCTGCCAAGGCGGTTGGTGGCCCGGATGCTGACGGGACCCGCGCGTTTGCCGGTGTCCAGGCACTCCTGGATGACGGGGTGCAGGGCGTCCACGGGCAGCCCGAAGTCGAGGTCGAAGAAGGCCTCGCCGACGGTCTCGTCCGAGCGGAGCCCCCACAGGTCGACCGCGCCCCGGTTCCAGCACTTGACCTCTTTGCTCACGTCGAGGACCACGACGCCGGCCGCGATGCTGCCGACCACACCTTCCAGGAAGGCGCGGGCCTCGTCCAGCTCCTCGGAGCGGACCCGCATCTCCTCGTTCATCGTCTCCAGTTCCTCGTTGCCCGACTGGAGTTCTTCGTTGGTGGTCTCCAACTCCTCGTTGGTGGACTGGAGCTCCTCGTTGGTGGTCTCCAACTCCTCGATGCTGGACTGGAGTTCTTCGTTGGTGGTCTCCAGCTCCTCGTTGGTGGACTGGAGCTCCTCGTACGCCGTCTCCAGGTCCTCACGCACCCTTTTGTTCTCGGCCTTGAGCTGCGTGGCCACGGTCACGTCGGTGAAGGTGATGTTCGTGGCGACCGGCAGGCCGTTGGCCCCCGTGAGGGGGTGGATGAGGATGTCGAAGAACTGCATGTCCGCACCGATCCGCCGCTGCACGCCGTTGACCCGCAGGGTGCGGCGCTCGTGCGTGGCCTGCTCGATGAGCGACCGAAGCTCCACGGGACGGTAGGAGATCTCCAGGTCCTGGAAGGGGCGTCCGACATCGGTCGGACTGATCCCGAACTGCGTACGCGCGCTGCTGTTGACCAGCAGGACCTGGCCGTCCGCGTCCACGGACACGGTCGGCGCCGGAATGCTGTCGGCGATCAGGTCGCGCAGCTGGCGGTGCCGGGCCGCCGTGCCGATCTCAGGACCGAGGGGCCGGGCCTTCAGCGGCGCCGGCTGGTAGGGCGGCCCGGCCTCGCCGGGGCGTCTGCGGAAGATGCGCTGGCGCATGCTGAGGACGTCGAACCGGTCGCCGTCGTTGAGCAGCATCTCGGCCTTGCCGAGGAAGAGGAACCCGCCCTCGCGGAGCGCGAAGTGGAAGCGGTCGATGATCTGGGTCTGCGCCTCCACGTTGAAGTACATCAGCGTGTTGCGGCACAGCAGCAGGTCCAGGCGGGAGATCGGGGCGTCCCGGGTGATGTCGTGCCGCCCGAAGATCACCCGGCGGCGCAGGTCGGGGCGGAAGCTGTACTGGGCCCCGTTCTGCTCGAAGTAGCGGTCCCGCAGCTCCGGCGCGAGGCGTTCGAGGACCTTGGCCGGATACAGCCCGGAGCGGGCGGCGCGCAGGGCCTCCTCGTCGACGTCCGTGCCGTAGATCTTGACGCGGTTGAGCGCCTCGTCCGCACCGAGCGCCTCGGCGAACATGATGGCGAGGGAGTACGCCTCCTCGCCGCTGGAGCAGCCGGCGCTCCAGACCCGGATCTCCTCGTCGGGGCCCGACTGGGCAAGCACCTCGGGCACCACCTCGCGCTCCATGAAGGTCCACGCGTCGGCGTCCCTGAACATGGAGGTGACATTGATCAGGATGGTGTTGAACAGGAAGCTGAACTCGTCCGAGTTCGTCTCCAGGCGGTCGCGGTAGTCCGCGTACGACAGGGCATCGATGTCGGCCATCCGCTTGTGGATGCGCCGCCCCAGCGAGGAGCGCTTGTAACCGGTGAAGTCGAAGCCGCGCGCATCCCGCAGGAAACCGAGCAGTTCTTCCAGCTCCTCGTCCGGTTCGGCGTCCGGGGCTTCGTTCATCATCGCCTCTTGGTCTCGACCAGTCCACGGATCACTGCGGCGATCTCGTCGAGAGGAAGAACGTAGTCCACTGCTCCCGTACCCACCGCCGCGGTAGGCATGCCATTGAATTCTGCCGTCTCCGGATCCTGGGCGATCACCGTGCCGCCGCGTGACTTCACCGCCTCCACTCCCATGGCTCCGTCGCTCCCGGTGCCGGTCAGCACGCACGCGATGGCCTGCGGACCGTATGCTCCCGCGACCGACTCGAACAGGAGGTCCGCGGAGGGGCGCAGGAAATGGACGAGTTCGGTGCTGGTGAGGGTCAGTACGCCACCGGGGCCGACCAGCAGGTGCCGGTCGGGCGGCGCGATGTAGACGGTGCCGGGCACCGCGACCTCGTCGTTCTCGGCGAGCTTGACGCGCAGGGCGGTGCGGCGGTCGAGGATCTCGGCGATCACGGTCCGGTGGCGCGGGTCGAGGTGCTGGACCATCACTACCGGCACCAGGAGGGCGTCGAAGCCGCTGATGATCTCCACCAGCGCTCTGATGCCGCCGGCGGAGGACGCGAGCGCCACGATGGCATAGCGGTCGGCCGAGGGCGTGTCTGCCGTCACGAGGGGAGCGTATCCGAGGAGGCTCGCGGGGCGGGCCCGCGGAACATTCGTTCAAGACAGGGGGTCCCGGGGCGGCGACGGTGGGGGCGCGCGGGGCACGCAGTGGGGTTCCCGTGCGGCCCGTACGACGCCGGAACGAAGGAAACGCCCGTGACGAAGACATCTACGTCAGCCAACACCTCGACGTCCGCCGACGCACCCGCCTCGATGGACACACCCGCCTCGGCGGAGGGCGACGGCCGTGAGCTGATCGCACGGCTCGCGTTCGGAGGCATGGCCGCGCAGACGCTGCGCGCCGCCGTGCGGTTGGGGGTGGTGGAGCTGCTCGGCGACGCGCCGCGCCCGGCCGCCGACGTGGCCGCCGACGCCGGGGCCGCACCCCAGCCCATGCTCCGGCTGCTGCGCGCCCTGACCGCCCTCGGCCTGGTGCGCGAGGACGCCCCCGGCTCCTTCTCGGTGACGCCCGCGGGCGCGCTCCTCGACCCGGGGCGTCCCGACTCGCTCGCGTCGTTCGTGCGGCTGTTCACCGAGCCGGTGGTGGTGCGCGCCTGGGAGCAGCTGGACGGCAGTGTCCGCACCGGCGAGATCGCGTTCGACGCCGTCTTCGGCACGGACTTCTTCAGCCACCTCGCCCAACACCCGCAGCTGTCGGCCGAGTTCAACGCGGCGATGAGCCAGGCCACCGCGGAGACCGCCGCCGCGCTGCCGCACGCCTTCGACTTCGGGCGGTTCACCCGGGTCACGGATGTCGGCGGGGGCGACGGGACGCTCCTGGCCGCGGTGCTCGACGCGCATCCTCACCTGACGGGCGTGGTCTTCGACACGGCGGAAGGGCTGGCCGAAACGCCGATCACGCTGGCGCGGCACGGGCTCGCGGAGCGCTGTTCCCTGAACCCCGGGGACTTCTTCCACTCGGTCCCCGGCGGCTCCGACCTCTACCTCGTGAAGAGCGTCCTGCACGACTGGACGGACGACCAGGTGGTGACGGTCCTGACGCGCTGCCGTGAGGTGCTGCCGCCGGACGGTGCGGTCCTGATCGTGGAGCCGGTGCTGCCCGAAGTCGTCGACACCGGCGCCGACTCCGCCGTCACCGACGGCGGGATCACCTACCTGAGCGACCTCAACATGCTGGTGAACGTGGGCGGCAGGGAGCGCACCCGCGGGGACTTCGAGGACGTGTGCCGCCGCGCGGGCCTGACCGTCACCTCGGTGACGCCGCTGGCGGACGCCGCGCCCTTCTCCCTCATCGAGGCGCGGGGGCAGGCACGGCGGGAGGGAGCGCGGGAGCCACGCGCTTGACCTCGCGCAGGGTGGGCGAGGTCTGGATGCTCTGGATGCCGGGGAGCCTGCCGATGCGCCCGTCGATGTAGTCGTACAGGTCGGCGGCGTCGCGGAAGATGCCGCTGGCGACGAGGTTCGCGTCGCCGGTGACGGCGGCGGCGAAGGCGATCTGCGGGTGGGTGGCGAGGGTCTCTCCGACGGTACGCAGATGAGCCGGGGTCACGTTCAGCCAGATCCGGGTGGCCATGTGGTAGCCGAGGAGCTGGGGGTCGAAGTCGACCGCGAGGCTCAGGGCGCCTTCGCCGCGCAGGCGGTCCAGGTGGCGCTGGACGCTGGAGGGTGAACGGTCGGCGGCCGCGGCGAGTTCGGGCAGGGTCGCGCGGCCGTCGCGGGCCAGTTCGGCGAAGAGGGTGCGGTCGGTGGCGTCCAGGGCGAGCGGGGCGTCGGGGGAGAGCGGGCC
>NZ_JBEZCG010000005.1:0-289997 GCF_040647455.1 Streptomyces sp. NPDC041068 | reverse complement strand
GTCGGAGGCGAGCGGGCCGTCGGAGGCGAGCGGGCCGTCGGAGGCGAGCGGGCCGTCGGAGGCGAGCGGGCCGTCGGAGGCGAGCGGGCCGTCGGAGGCGAGCGGGCCGTCGGTGGCCGTGCCGGAATCCACCGCGGGCGGCGCGCCATCGCTCCGGAAGCGGGTGGCGTGCCAGGTGCTGGTGGCGCCGATGAAGGTGCGGAGCATGCAGTGGGCGCTCACGGAGAGCACCTGCGGGGTGCGGGGCAGCTTCTCCAGGAGCAGGGAGTTGCGCTGGTCGGCGGTGCGGACGTTGAGGGCGCAGTACAGCTCGGTGCCGCCCGAGGCGAGCGTGACCCAGTAGGTGTCCGGGCGGCGGGCCAGCGCGTCGGCGATGGTCCCTGCGGCATCGGGCGTGCAGTGCAGCCGCAGCAGCCACCGGGTCATGCCGAGCCGGGCGGCCACGGGCTGCCCGACCACACGCAGGCCGAGACCGCGCAGCCGCCGATAGCGGCGGGCGACGGTGCGCTCGGAGACGTCCAGCTCGCGGGCGACGCGGCTGAAGGGGGTGCGGCCGTCGAGCTGGAGGGCCTGCAGGAGGCGTTGGTCCAGGGCGTCGAGTGTTGCCGAGGTGCTCGAATCCACCGTCAATTGCCTCCTCTTCGCCTGATTCCGCCAAGGGCAACCGTATGGCTTGGGTGCGGAGTGGAGGGGTCCTGATGGTGGTGCGGTCCTTCCCCACCCGGTGGAGGAGGCCCTCCCGCCTCTCCCCCCTCTCTCCCCTCTCCCGCCCCTCCCGACGAAAGCTGAACCCATGCGTATCTGGGGGCCGTTGGCCGCCGTCTGCCTCGGCACGTTCATCCTGCTCATCGACGTCACCGTCGTCCTGGTCGCGCTGCCCGCCATGGGGGACTCCCTGGAGTCGTCGCTCTCCCAGCTCCAGTGGGTCGCCGACGGCTACGCGCTCGCCGTGGCCGCCGCGCTCCTCGGCGCGGGCATGCTCGCCGATCTGCACGGCAGGCGGCGCGTGTACGTGGCCGGTCTGGTCGTGTTCGCCGCCGCGTCGCTGGCCTGCGCGCTGGCGCCGGACATGGGCCTGCTGATCGCCGCCCGCATCGTCCAAGGCCTTGGCGCCGCCGCCATGTTCACCACCACCCTGTCCCTGATCAGCACGCTGTACTCGGGGCGCAGGCTGGGCCTGGCCTTCGGGGCCTGGGCCGCGGTCGCCTCCAGCGCCGCCGCCCTGGGGCCCGTCCTCGGCGGTCTGCTCACCCAGGCGCTCGACTGGCGCTGGATCTTCTACGTCAACCTCCCCGTCACCGCCCTCGCCCTGGCCCTGACCTTCCGGTACATCCCGCGCTCCACGCCGACGCGGGACCCCTCGCGGCGCCTGGACGTCCCCGGGCTGCTGCTCTTCGCCCTCGGCGCGGGCGGCATCGTCTACGCGCTGACCGAGACGCACGCCGAGGGCTGGACGTCGCCGCACACCCTGGCACCGCTGGGCATCGCGGCGGCCGCGCTCGTCCTGTTCGTGCGCACGCAGCGGCTCAGCAGCCACCCGCTGCTCGACCTGGCCCTGTTCCGCAGGCCCGCGTTCACCGCGGCGATGCTCACCATCGCGGTCGGCGAGGGCGCGGTGTACGGAATCCTCCCCTACACCTCCCTGTGGCTGCAGTCCGTGCAAGGCCTCTCCCCGATCGGCACCGGCCTCGTCGTGCTGCCCCACGCGGCAGCCGCCGCCCTGGTCGCCCTGGTCAGCGGGCGGCTGATGCCGAAGCCGTCCCCGCGGCTCGGCACCTGCCTCGGCCTCCTCCTCGCCGGGCTCGGCGTGGGCGCCCAGGGCTTCCTCGGCCCCGGGTCCGGCTGGCCCGCGCTGGTGGGCGGCATGGCCCTGAGCGGAGTCGGCATGGGGCTGATCTTCCAGGTCGCCGCCTCGCTCGCGCTGGGCTCGGTCCCGGGTGAGCGCGCGGGCATGGCGAGCGGCGCGTACAGCACCTTCGAGCAGCTCGGCTACGCCTTCGGCGTCGCGGTCTTCGGCACGCTGGCCGTCTCCGCCATGACCGGGGCCCTCGGCGGCGAGGTCACCGACCCCGGCGGCACCGCGCGGACCCTGTCCGGCGGCGGCGCCGACGCCCTGCTCTCCGCCACCGACGGCAGCCACCGCGCCTCCCTCGAACACACCCTGCGCACGGCCTTCGCCACCGGCCACAACACCCTCGCCCTGACCGCGGGCGCCACCGCCCTGGCCTGCGCCGCTCTCGTCCTGTGGCTGACCCGGACCCGCCGCGCCTGCCACGACACCACCCCGTCCCTCGCCGAAGCCGCCCCGAAAGGAACCGCCGCATGACCCCCCGCACCCCCTCCGCCCGCATCCCCGTCATCGACCTCTCCCCCTGGTCGGCACCGGACGAGGCCGCCCGGCAACGCCTCGCCGACCACGTCGACCGGGCCCTCCGGAGCACCGGGTTCCTCCTGGTGACCGGCCACGGCATCGCCCCCGACCTGCCCGGCCGCGTGCGCGCCGCCGCGCAGGACTTCTTCCGCCTGCCCCCGGCCGTCAAGGAGCGCTATGCCGGGCAGACCGGCCGCCGCGGCTGGATCGGCAGGGAACAAGTGGTCGTCGGCCGGTCCGAGGGCACCCCCACCCCGCCCGACCTCCTGGAGGTCTGGTCGGCCTGCGCCGCCGACTCCGCCGAGCGCCCCGGCCGCACGGAGCTCCTCCCCCACCGCTGGCCCGCCGAAGTCCCTTCCCTGCACCCGCTGGTGACCGAGTACACCGACCGGATGCGCGACCTGGCCGACACCGTCCTGGAGGTCATGGCGACGGCCTTGCGTGAACCCGCCGACTTCTTCACCCGCCACACCACCCGCCCGCAGTGGGACTTCACCCTCAACCGGTACCCGGCGGCCCACGAGACGGGACCGGCGGCCCCCGGCCAGTTCCGCATCGGCCCGCACACCGACTTCGGCCTCCTCACGCTCCTCGACCGGCAGACGGGCAAGGGCGGCCTCCAGGTCCACGACGAGGAGAGCGGCTGGCGGGACGCACCCTGGGAACCCGGCGCGATCACCCTCAACATCGGGGATCTGATGGCCCGTTGGAGTGGCGACCGCTGGCGCTCCGGACGCCACCGCGTCCTGCCCCCGCCCGCCGACGCCCCGCGCGAGGAGCTCACCTCGCTGGTGTACTTCCACTCCTGCGCGCCCGACACCTCGGTGGAGTCACTGCCGGCACCGATCGGCCGCCGCGCCTACACACCCGTACGCGCGGGCGTCTACCTCCAGAGCAAGATGCGGTCCATCTACGCCACCGGATAGGACGGGCGATCAAGACGGCAAGGGCTGGGCATCCACCCCCCGCCCTCCGCCGCCCCCTCCGCCGCGCCCCGCCGCCTCCGCAGCCCGCGGCGAGCAGGGCCAGCGCGACCACCGGCACACAAGAGGTACGCGATATGCGTGCCGTACGCGTCGTGCGGGGTCTGCGAAGGCGCATGGGCTCTCCCGAGGTTCCGTGTCTCAGCGGGAGGCGTCGGTCCTGCGTCCCCGGGAGGTATTCGGGCGACAGCCCAGCCGAGTTCCCGCTCGTCGGACGGTCCGGCGCCGAGTACGCTGCCTGGCAGGCGCCCCTGACCCCGGCTCCCTCCGTGTTCGGCTCGTTTCCTCCCGAGGAAGCGGGTCGGCGCCACATGGTGCTCGCCGTACCGGGGTGCCCGCACGTCCGGCTTCACGGCCACGGTGGGACAGGAGAGCGGTGATCAGTGACGGCATGGCCGGCGTCCTTCGGTCGCTGCGCCTCGGCGAGGCCGAGCGCCTCGCCGAAGATGCCGCGCGAGCCCTCGACGCGGCGGGGTTCGCGGTGTCCCTGCTCGTCGGCAACGGCCGCATCGCGGAGCCGATCTGGTGTCATCCGGAAGTGAGCGCCCGTGTCGAAGAGCTCCAGTTCACCCTGGGTGAAGGGCCGGGCCCCGATGCCGTCCGCACCGGTGTGCCCGTCCTGGAGCCGGACCTGGCGAAGGTACGGGCCGAGCGCTGGCCCGCCTTCCTGCCCGCGGCCCGCGACCTCGGCGTGGCGGGCGTCTGCTGCTTCCCGCTGGGGATCGGCGCGATCCGCCTCGGCGTGCTGACCGTTCTCTGCTCAGGGCTGCGCGAGCTGTCCCGGCAGCAGTACGACGACGCCGCGGCGCTGACCGCCTCGCTCACCAGCGCCTTCCTCAAAGGCGACCGGGATCCTTCGCCGAACGGCGACTCGGGCACCGCCCTCACCAAGCTCATCGGCCAGCCGAAGGAGCTGGGGCGGGCCGTGGTGCACCAGGCGACCGGCATGGTCAGCGTGCAGCTCGGCGTGACGCTGGCGGAGGCACTCGTGCGGCTGCGCGCCTATGCCTACGCAAGTGAGAAGACACTCAGCTCCGTGGCGGAGGACGTGGTCGCCAGGAGACTCCGGTTCAGCGACGATATGAACGGGCCGTACCCCGCAGACGGTGGAAAGGGATGATCGACATGGCCCGCGAACAGCGTCTGGCCCAGGTCTTCGTCGAAGTGGCGGACACACTGCTCGACGACTTCGACGTGCTGGACCTCCTGCAGCGGTTGACGGCCCGGAGCGTCGAGCTGCTCGGTGTCTCGGCCGCCGGCATCATGCTCGCCGACGTCAACGACGAGCTGCAGATCATGGCAGCCTCCGACGAGCGCGCCCGCCTTCTGGAACTGCTCGCGCTCCAGCACGACCAGGGCCCCTGCGTCGAGTGCTACCGCACCGGCCGGGCCAGGACCAACATCGACCTGACCACTCCCGAGGCGCTGGAGAGCTGGCCCCGGTTCACCGCGCGGGCCCGCGAGACCGGGTACGTCACCACGCACGCGATCCCGCTGCGGCTGCACAAGCGGGTCGTCGGCGCGCTCAACCTCTTCCAGAACACCGAGCACTCCCTGGGCGAGGAGGAGCTCGCGCTCGCGCAGGCCCTCGCCGACATCGCCACCATCGCGATCCTCCAGCAGCGCGTCCTGGAGCAGTCCCACCTGGAGAACACCCAGCTCCAGGCCGCGCTGGACAGCCGCGTGGTGGTCGAGCAGGTCAAGGGCATCCTGGCCGAGCGCTGGGGCACCACGCCCGACGAGGCGTTCGACGCCTTCCGGAGCCATGCCCGCGCCCATCAGCTGCGCCTGTCGGAGCTGGGCAGAAACATCATCGACGGCAGCTTCGACACCTCGGTGATGACGGCACCGAAGCCACACACTCACCGCTGACGCCGCTCAGCGGCCACCGCATGGCCTCGCCATGGCCGCTCAGTGGTGGAACCCCGGCCTCTCCGGAGCCCCCGTCGACCCGCCGGACAGGCGCTCCACGGCCGCCCGCAGATCCCTGGCGAGCAGCATGATCTTGTCGTGGCCGATGCCGTGCCGGACCAGGACCCGCTGGATCACGGTCTCGTGGCGCTCGGGCGGCAGCGGGTAGGCGGGGACCTGCCAGCCGCGGGTGCGCAGCTGCTCGGTGAGGTCGTAGAGCGTGAAGCCCTTCGTGGGATCGGTGAGGGTCCAGGAGACGGCGGGCAGTGCGCCGCGGCCGTCGTAGAGGAGCGTGAAGGGGCCCATCCGCTCGATCTCGTCGGCCAGCGCGCGGGCGCTCGCCGCGCAGGCCTCGTACACCTTGCGGTAGCCCTCGCGGCCCAGGCGCAGCAGCGTGTAGTACTGCGCGACGATCTCGCCGCCGGGGCGGGAGAAGTTCAGGGCGAAGGTGGGCATGTCGCCGCCGAGGTAGTCGACGCGGAAGACCAGGTCCTCGGGGAGGTCGTCGGCCGAGCGCCAGACGATCCAGCCGACGCCGAGCGGGGCCATGCCGTACTTGTGGCCCGAAGCGTTGATGGAGACGACCCGCTTCACCCTGAAGTCCCAGACCAGCTCCGGCTGGAGGAAGGGCGCGACGAAGCCCCCGCTGGCGGCGTCCACGTGGATCGGCACGTCCAGACCGGTGTCCGCCTGGATCGCGTCGAGCTCGGCGGCGATCTCGGCGACGGGTTCGTAGTCACAGGTGAAGGTGACGCCGAGGATGGTGACGACGCCGATGGTGTTCTCGTCGACGTACTCGCGCAGCTGGTGGGGGCGCAGACCGGTGGCGCCGGGCTCCAGCGGGACCTGGCGCAGCTCCACGTCGAAGTAGCGGGCGAACTTCTCCCAGCAGATCTGGACCGGGCCGCAGACGAGGTTGGGCCGGTCCGCCGGCTTGCCCGCCGCCCTGCGGGCCGCGCGCCAGCGCCACTTGAGCGCGAGGCCGCCGAGCATGCCGGCCTCGCTGGATCCTGTGGTGGAGCAGCCCATGGTGGTCTCCTGCTCCGGGGAGTTCCACAGGTCGGCGAGCATGTGCACGCAGCGGGACTCGATCTCCGCGGTCTGCGGGTACTCGTCCTTGTCGATCATGTTCTTGTCCAGGCACAGGTCCATGAGGTGGTGCACCTCGGGCTCAGCCCAGGTCGTGCAGAACGTGGCGAGGTTCTGGGACGAGTTGCCGTCGAGGGCCAGCTCGTCCTTGATCACCGCGGCCACCGCGCGCGGGTCGGAGCTGTGCTCCGGGATCTTGAGTGCGGGCAGCTGCCGGGTACTTATCGGCATGCTGTAGATGTCTTCGTACGCCTGACGGGTCTCGGTTGACACCTCGTGCAGCCCCACAGCAACGATCCTTTCGACTCAAAGCGGAAGCAATCGGACCACCACCTTCTCAGAGACGCCAGGACCTGTCTCCGTCCGTGCCGTCATCGATCCATCACAAACCGGACGTAGCCTCGCGTACGTGACTCGCGTACTGCTCATCGAGGACGACCCCGCCGTGCAGCAGGGCGTCACCCTGGCCCTGCGCCGCCGCGGCCACGAGGTCGAGGCCGCCGCCAGCGGGGAGTCCGGGCTCTTCGCCCTGGAGCGGTTCCGGCCCGACCTCGTGCTGCTCGACCTGATGCTGCCCGGCATGAGCGGCCTGGAGGTGTGCCGCCGCATCCGCGAGACCCGGCAGCTCCCGATCATCATCCTCTCCGCGCGCGGGGACGACATCGACATGGTCGTCGGCCTGGAGGCGGGCGCCGACGACTACGTGGTCAAGCCCGCCGGCGGCGAGGTCCTCGAAGCGCGCATGAAGGCGGTGCTGCGGCGCGTCGTGCCGCGCGAGGGTCCTGACGAGGGCGCGGGCGCCGTGGGCGGCGGACCCGAGGCGCACGGCGCGCTCACCGTCGACCGGGTGGCGCTGCGGGTCACCAAGGACGGCCGCGAAGTCGTCCTCGCGCCCAGCGAGTTGAAGCTGCTGCTGTTCCTGTGCGCGACCCCCTGCCACGTCTTCAGCCGTCAGCAGCTCCTCGAACAGGTCTGGGAGCACAGCTTCTACGGCGACGCCCGCCTGGTCGACGCGTGCGTGATGCGGCTGCGCGGCAAGCTGGAGGACGATCCGCGCCATCCCGTGTACGTCCAGACGGTACGCGGCTTCGGCTACCGCTTCGGACCGCTGTGAGGCGGGGCGGCGGGGCGTCGGAAGCCCGCCCCGGCGGGGCTCGGCGGCTCGTGCCGTGGCCGCGGGGCGGGCTGCGCACCCGGCTGCTCGTGGCGTTCCTGGTGGTCTCCGCCATCAGCGCCCTGATCACCGCCGCGCTCACCTTCCGCGAGGCCCGCTCCGCCATCCTGGACCGCACCCAGGACTCCGCCGTGCACGACCTGCGCGCCCAGCTCGACTCGCTCGCGCCCGACGTGCCGTTGCCGCCCACCACGCGGAACCTGCGCGACCTCGCCCTGCAGCTCGACCGCGCGGGCGGCTCACGCGCCTGGCGGGCCTCGGTCGCGTACGAGGACGGGCCGCTGGTCACCGCCAAGGGCGCCACCGCCGGGACCGCCGAGATCCCCGTGGCACTGCGCCGGGCCGTCGGCGACGAGAACGCCGCCGTCCACCAGCGCCTGGAGCGGGACGGCGAACCGTGGCTCGCGATCGGGGTGCCGCTCGACTTCGACGGCGGGGAGCGGAAGCCGGCGCGCGCCTCGGGGCTCGTCGCGTACGTCTCCTTCTCCCTCGAGGACGAGAAGGCCGACATCGCCGCCCTGGTCACCGCCGCGGAGGCGGGCGCCGTGCCCGCGCTCGCCCTCGCCGTCGTGCCCGCGCTCTTCGCCGCCCGCCGCGTCCTGCGCCCGGTCCGCAAGCTGCACACCGCCGCCGAACAGCTCTCCTCCGGCGCCCTCGACACCCGGCTCGACGTCCGCGGGCACGACGAACTCGCCGATCTGAGCCGGACGTTCAACACCATGGCGGGCGCCCTGGAGAAGGACGACGCCGAGCTGCGCCGCATGGAGGCCAACGCCCGCCGCTTCGCCGCCGACGTCTCGCACGAACTGCGCACCCCACTGGCCGCGATGACCGCCGTGACAGAGGTACTCGACGAGGACGCGGGATCGGGCGCACTGCCGAGGGAGACCGCCGAAGCGGTGCGCCTGATCAGCGGCGAGACCCGCAAACTCGCCCGCATGGTCGAGGACTTGATGGAGATCTCCCGCTTCGACGCGGGCGCGGCCGCGCTCCATGTCGACGGCGTCGACGTCGCCGAGGCCGTCCGAAAAACACTCCAGCTGCGCGGCTGGCAGGGACGCGTGGAGGCCGAACTCACCGAAGGGCTGCGGGCGTCGCTCGACCCGCGCCGCTTCGACGTGATCGTCGCCAATCTCGTCGGCAACGCGCTGCGGCACGGGGGTGATCCGGTGCTCGTACGCGCCTACCCGGATGACGCCTCCGGCGGTGCGGCGCTCGTCGTCGAGGTGAGCGACCGCGGGCCCGGCATCCCCGCCGACGTCCTGCCCCACGTCTTCGACCGCTTCTACAAGGCCGACACGGCCCGCCCCCGCTCCCCCGGCAGCGGTCTCGGCCTGGCGATCGCCATGGAGAACGTGCGCCTGCACCACGGAACACTCACCGCCGCCAACTCCCCCGACAAGGGCGCGGTGTTCACGCTCTCCGTGCCGTTGGACCAGCCCACGGAGGACGCGTGAGACGGCCGCTGCTCCCCCTCGCCTTCCTGCTGCTCGCCCTCACCGGCTGCGGGATCTCCGCCACGGGACCCGAGCGGGCGGGGGCGGCGGCGACCGGAGCGGTGCCGCCGGGCACGCGCGCGTACGACGCGCGCCTCGACTTCCTCGGCCCCTGGGGCATGCAGTTCGTGTCCCGCAGGTCCGAATCGCCCGTCGGCCCGCAGCAGGCCGTCGACCTGCTGCTCGCGGGCCCCACCACGGCGGAGCGGGAGCGCGGCCTCGCCACACTGGTCCCCGAGACGCTGCGCGGGCGGGTGACGGCCCTGCCCGCGCGCGGGGCGGTGGACCTGCACATCCCGGTCACCGTCCCGCAGTTGGAGCACACGGCTGTCAGCCAGCTGGCCTGCACGGCGGCCAACGCCGCGGAGATCCCCGGCGGCAAGGCGCCCGCCGACGTCGTCGTACGCGTCCATGAGCCGGGCAGCGACGACACCTGGAACCTGCGCTGCGACGCGAGCGGCAACGCCTACCCGGCGGGCTGATCCGACCTCGGCTCGACGCACCGTTCCCCTGGCAGGTCGCTGCTGTCACCATGCGGAGGCACAGGGTGTCGGGGAGTCGCCCTCAGTGGGGGCGGGGCGGGAGACGTACATGACAGAGGTGTTCCTGCGGCGGCTGAGCCGCTGGCAGGCCGAGCAGCAGCGCGAGGCCGTCGCCGACCTCTACGTAGAGGCCTATCGCGGCCCGGCGGGCGCCGAGTTCCAGGACCGGCAGGGCTTTCTGCGGGCCTTCGAACACGACGTCCAGCAGACCGACTTCGACATGGTCGTCGCCGACGCGTCCGGCATGGTGGGCTGTCTCTACGGCTACCGCGCCGCGCGCACCGGCGAGTGGTGGGAGGGGTTCCACGGCATACTGCCCGCCGAGATCGAGGAACAGACCGCTTCGGGGCGGGTGTTCCTGCTGAGCGAGCTCATGGTGGTGCCCGACGAGCGCGGGAAGGATGTCGCCATACGCCTGCGGACGCTGCTGCTCACCCGGCACACCTCCGATGTCGTCGTCGCCGTCATCAAGCGGGACGACGACCAGAAGCGCGAGGTGCTGCGGGCCTGGGACTGGACGAAGCTGGGCGAGTTCGAGCCGGGCCGGGAGGGCTGGCTGCGCCCGCCTTCACCGCTGCCGTGAGCTTCCGGGCGACGGCTGCGGTGGGCTTCCGGGGCACGGCCGCGGTGGGCTCAGCGGTTGCCCTGCCTGCGGGCCTGCGCCTTCTGCTGCATGCCTCTGGTCTTCGCTGAGACGGACTCCACAGGGCGCTTGGCCTGCTTGGCGCGGGCCTCGGCCGCGGCGTTCCTGGCCTGCTGGGACTGCTCTCGCGGGTTGTGGGACTGCTTGGCCATGGTCGGCTCTCCTCCTCGCGTGGGAGCGAGCTCGTGTGAAAGCGATCTCGCGTGGGAGCGAACCCCACCACTCTCCTCCGCCCCTCCGGGATCGGCATCCGGAGGGGCTTCGGGCCGGGCCGCGGCCCGGCGTCAGGCCTTGCTCGCCCTGAGGGAGTACATGAGCGGGATGCGCGGCCGGTCCGCGGGGAACTGGTAGGTGCCGTCGCGGAGTTCGAGCGCGCCGAACCGCTGGAAGAGAGTCTGGTCGCGCTCGCGCAGGAAGTCGACGCGCAGGCCCGCGGCGGCGAGCGCGGAGACGACGTCGCCGATGGGGTGCTGCCACTCGACGCTGCGGTTGTGGACGGTGGGCGTGGTGGTGTCCGCGTATCCGCCGGGGGTCTCGTCGATCCAGGCGTCGCGCGTGAAGTAGTCGTGCTCGACGCGGGAGCCCGTGGCGTCGTCCAGGACGTCGGTGAGCGGATGGAACTCGTTGAGGTAGAGGAAGCCGCCGGGCGCGACGAGCGAGGCGGCGGTCTCGGCCCACCGCTGGATGTCGGGCAGCCAGCCGAGCGCGCCCACTCCGGTGTAGACGATGTCGTACGAGGAGTCGGGCACGGCCTGTGCCGCGTCGTACACGTCGGCGGCGACGAAGGTGGCCTGCTCCGGGGTGAGGCCGAGCTCGGCGGCGAGTTCGCGGGCCGCCTCGACGGCGGGCTCGGAGAAGTCGAGCCCGACCACGCGGGACGCTCCGTGCCGCGCCCAGGACAGGGTGTCGAGGCCGATGTGGCACTGCAGGTGCAGCAGGGACCTGCCCCGGACGTCGCCCACTTCCGTGAGCTCGTGGTCGCGCAGGGGGTCCTTGCCCGCGCGGAAGGCGCCGAGGTCGTAGTAGTCGCTGGCGAGGTGGAGGGGGACGCGCTCGTCCCAGCGTTTTCGGTTGGTCTCGCGCCAGTCGGCGGGCGTCGGGGAGTACATGGTCGAAAAGTTATCCACAGGCTGGGGAACCTCGCCAGCGGATTGTCCGGGGGGCGAGGCAGTATGGGGGCATGAGCGAGACGGGTGCCGAGAAGCACGCCACGGGGTCAGGGTCGGAGTCCATGCCGGACTGGGAGAAGCGGTTCAGAGCGCCGCGGGTGTCGCTGCCGGACTGGGCGGAGGACGCCCCGCAGCGCTCCTTGTTCGTGTCGAACGCGACGGGGACGTACGAGTTGTACGCATGGGACAGGACCACCGGCGCCCAACGCCAGGTGACCGACCGTCCGAACGGCACGACGGACGGCGTGCTCTCCCCCGACGGCCAGTGGATCTGGTGGTTCAGCGACACGGACGGCGACGAGTTCGGCACCTGGCTGCGCCAGCCCTTCGACGGCGGCGCGGACGAGCCCGCGGTGCCGGGCCTGGAGGGCTCGTACCCCGCGGGCCTGGCCCTCGGCAGGGACGGCGGCACAGCGGTCGTCGGCCGCTCCACGGACGAGGAAGGATCGACCATCCACGTGGTGCGTCCGGGCGGCGCGGGCCCCGTCGAGGTGTACCGCCACCGGGAGTCGGCAGGCGTCGGCGACCTCAGCCACGACGGCACGCTGATCGCCGTGGAGCACACCGAGCACGGCGACGCGATGCACTCCGCGATCCGCGTGATCAGGACGGACGGCTCGGCGGTCGCCGAGCTCGACGACACCAAGGGCGGCGCGGTCGACCTGGGCCTTGAGGTCCTCGGCTTCGCGCCGGTCGAGGGGGACACGCGCCTGCTCGTCGGCCACCAGCGGCGCGGCCGCTGGGAGCCGATGGTGTGGGACGTGGCCTCCGGCGAGGAGAACGACCTCGTGCTCGGTCTGCCGGGCGACGTGAGCGCCGAGTGGTACCCGGACGGCTCCGCGCTCCTGGTCGCGCACGGCTTCGAGGCCCGCGGCGAACTCTTCCGCTACGACCTCGCCTCGGGCGAGCTGGTCCGCATCGACACGCCTGCGGGCTCGGTCTCGGGTGCGACGGCCCGGCCGGACGGCACCGTGGAGTACATGTGGTCGTCGGCGGCCGAGCCGCCGGTGGTCCGTTCGACGGCCGGCGGCGTGGTCCTGGACCCGCCCGGCATGAAGGCACCGAAGTCCGTCCCTGTGGAGGACGTGTGGGTGGAGGGTCCCGGCGGCCGCATCCACGCCCTCGTCCAGCGGCCGGAGGGCACTGCGGGCTCATCGGGGCCGCTCCCCACCGTCTTCGAGGTGCACGGCGGGCCGACCTGGCACGACAGCGACTCCTTCGCGGCGGGCCCCGCGGCCTGGATCGACCACGGCTTCGCGGTCGTCCGGGTCAACTACCGCGGCTCCACGGGGTACGGCCGCGAGTGGACCGACGCCCTCAAGCACCGCGTCGGCCTCATCGAGCTGGAGGACATCGCGGCGGTGCGGGAGTGGGCGGTGACGTCGGGCCTCGCCGACCCCGACCGCCTGGTCCTCGCGGGCGGCTCCTGGGGCGGCTATCTCACCCTGCTCGGCCTCGGCACCGAGCCCGACGCCTGGGCGCTCGGCCTGGCCGCGGTGCCCGTCGCGGACTACGTGACGGCGTACCACGACGAGATGGAGGCCCTGAAGTCCATGGACCGCACCCTCTTCGGGGGCACCCCGGAGGAAGTCCCCGAGCGCTTCCACGCCTCGTCCCCGCTGACGTACGTGGACGAGGTCAAGGCCCCGGTCTACATCTCGGCGGGCGTGAACGACCCGCGCTGCCCGATCCGCCAGATCGACAACTACGTGGACCGCCTGGCCGCCCGCGGCGCCACCCACGAGGTGTACCGCTACGACGCGGGCCACGGCTCCCTGGTGGTGGACGAACGCATCAAGCAGGTCGCCCTGGAGCTGGACTTCACGACGCGGCACCTGCCGCCTGCGGCGAGCTGAGCAGATTCCTCGCGGGGCGCGGGCGGGGGCGGGGGCGGGGGGAAAGGTGACTGGGGTCCACCCCACGCCCAAGCCCCCCGCAGGGGCCCCGTACCGTGGAGGGCGTGTACCGGTTTCTGCTGACGCCCCGCTGGTGGGGGATCAACGTCTTCGTCGTGCTGGCCATCCCCTTCTGCATCTTCATGGGGTCCTGGCAGCTCGGCCGCTTCGAGGACCGTGTGCAGGACCACGAGTCCGCGAAGGAGCAGGCCAAGGCGCAGAGCGAGCCGGGCCGCGCGTCGGACGCCCGCCCTCTCGACTCGCTGCTGCCCGTCGACAAGAAGACCTCGGGCGAGCAGGCCTCGGCCACGGGCCGGTACGGCACGCAGTTCCTCGTCCCGGACCGGCAGTTGGACAACAAGCGCGGCTTCTACGTGATGACCCTGCTCCGCACCGACGACGGCAAGTCACTGCCCGTGGTCCGCGGCTGGCTCCCCGGCGACGCGAGCGCCGCCAAGGCCCCGGCCGCACCCACGGGCGAGGTCACGGTGACGGGCGCCCTGCAGGCCCCGGAGAGCCCCGGCTCGAACGGGGTCAGCGCCGTCGGCGGCCTGCCCCAGGGCCAGCTGGGGGCGATCAGCTCGGCCTCGCTCGTCAATCTCGTACGCGACGATCTGTACGACGCGTGGATCACCCTCGACAAGGCCGACTCCGGCATGAAGGCGGTCCCCGCGACCACGCCGAACGACACCGGCCTGGATCTGAAGGCCTTCCAGAACCTCGGCTACACCGGCGAGTGGTTCGTCTTCGCGGCCTTCGTGCTCTTCATGTGGTTCCGCCTGTTCCGCCGTGAGCGGGAGCTCGCCCGCGATGCGGAGCTCGGCCTGCTGCCGGACGCCGCGGAGGCGCCCGAGGCCCCGGCCGCCAAGGCCTGAACTCTCCCCGACAAAGACTCTGCCCGCCCCGTACGACTTCACGGAGCGGGCAGCAAGGTCATCGCCTCGGCATGAGGTCATCGCCTCGGCGTCAGACTCACGACGCGGGCAGGATCCCCGTCCGGTACACCGTCCCGGCGCACGCGTTGGTGATCGTCGCCCCCGCGGACGGCGCACCCGCCTCCGCGGTCAGGGACACCACGACGCTGCCCTCGGCCACGCCGCCGTCCTCGCGCTCCAGCTGGGGCTCCATGCCCTCGGGCGAACCGCCCTCCGTGGTCCCGGTCCCGCCCTCCGAGGGCGTCGGGTTGGGCGTGGGCTCGCCGCCCTCCGAGGGGCACGTGTCCGTCGGCACCCAGGCGAACCGCACTTCGTAGGCAGCACCGGGCTGCAGGACCAGCGGGCTGGCCTCCTGCGAGGGGTCGGGAAGGCCGGTCGCCGCGTCCCCCGCCGTGTGGTCGACGACGACGACCTTCGCGGGGTCGGCCGCGCCCTGCGGGGCCACGCTGACGGCGCCCGCGGCCTCGACGGTGCAGCTGGTGTCGGAGACGTTCGAGACGCGGAAGGAGCCGTACACCTTGTTGTCGGCTTCGGCCGCGCCCGCACTGCCGGTGGCGCTGAGCTGAGCCGCTTCGCAGACGGGCGACGAGACGGCCTCGGAGCTGGCGGGGTCGGGCGATCCCGTGCCGCCGCCGCCCGTGCCGCCCTTCTCCTTGTCCTTCTTGTCCTTGTCCTTCTTGCCCTTCTTGTCCTTCTCCTTGGACTTGTCGGGCTTCTTGCCGGGGTCCTTCTCGCCGCTCTCGGGATCCTTGCCCTGGCTCGAACCGCCCTGCGCGTCCTGGCTGTTGCCCGCGATCGAGGGCCGGTCGTTCGAGTCGCCACGGGAGTTGGTGACGTGCACGAGCGCGGGGACCGCGGTGCCGATGAAGAGCGCCGCGGCGGCGAGACCGACGACGGCCTGCCGCTTGCGGGCCCTGCGCGCGGGGACCGCCTGGCGCAGATGCTCCAGGGAGCGCTCGCTCGGCTCGATCTCCTGGACGGCCTGCCGCATCATCCGCCGCAGCGCGAGCTCGTCGGATTCACCGTCCGGGCCGAGGTCGCCCTCAGGGCCGTGATTCACGTTTCCGTTCCCGCCATGCCGCTCAAATTCCTGCTCGTCACGCTTGCGCTCACTCATGCCGGCGCCTCCATGGCGACCCTGAGGGCCGCGATGCCGCGCGATCCGTACGCCTTCACCGAACCCAGGGATATGCCCAAGGTCTCGGCGACCTGCGCCTCGGTCATGTCGGCGAAGTAGCGCAGCACGAGAACCTCGCGCTGGCGCCGCTGGAGGCCGCGCATCGCCTTGATCAGCTCGTCGCGCTCCAGCTGGTCGTACGCCCCCTCCTCCGCGCTCGCCATGTCGGGCATCGGCTTGGAGAGCAGCTTGAGCCCGAGGATGCGCCGGCGCAGCGCGGACCGCGAGAGGTTCACGACGGTCTGACGCAGATAGGCCAGCGTCTTCTCGGGGTCCCGCACCCGCTTGCGCGCCGAGTGCACCCGGATGAAGGCCTCCTGCACGACGTCCTCGCAGGAGGCCGTGTCGTCCAGGAGCAGCGCTGCGAGGCCGAGCAGCGACCGGTAGTGGGCGCGGTAGGTCTCGGTGAGATGGTCGACTGTGGTGCCCGCGGTCATCGTGTCGTCAGCGCCCTCGCGCTGCGTCGGGATGCGGGCGGGCCGCGCTGCGGGCATGGGTGCGATCACCGGCATGCCACCGGTCGCGCGGGGACGCCGGACAGGACGCAAGGCCGCTGCGCCTCTCGCCTGTACCGCTGTGAAGTCGAGTACCTCTGCCACGCCTGTTGGACACGCTTCCCCCCATCAGGGTTGTACGCATCCGGCATCGCGTTTGCGGCATGCTGCGCGGGCATCGCTCGTGACGATGCATCAAATGCCCCCATGCGTACCAGCTCTTCCCCTATGCCCCGTTTTTTCAGCGGCGTCCGGGCCACCCCTGAAGGGCGACCGCTAAAGACGCCCCCCGTCCCGCCGTCGGTTGCAGTGATCGGATGCGAATCTTCGAACGCGGAGATCCTCCGGTTCAAGCGCCGCAAGCCACCGAGTTGGACACAGAACTTACACAGATCCCACAAAGATCTTTGCCCGGGGGTGGTCCGTACCAATCGGTGGGCCCAGTCGGCAGGCCGAAGGACCGCCACCGGCCCGACCGGCGGCGGTGTCGTCATCGCTGTCACCCGGCCGTGAACTCCGCGGCCACCAGCTCCGCGATCTGTGCCGTGTTCAGCGCGGCACCCTTGCGCAGGTTGTCACCGCAGACGAAGAGCTCCAGGGCGGTCGGATCGTCGAGCGCGCGCCGCACCCGCCCGACCCAGGTCGGATCCGTCCCCACCACATCGGCGGGCGTGGGGAACTCCCCCGCGGCCGGGTTGTCGAACAGCACGACGCCGGGCGCGGTGGCGAGGATCTCGCGCGCGCGGTCGACGGTGACCTCGTCCTCGAACCGCGCGTGCACGGTGAGGGAGTGCGTGGTGACGACGGGAACGCGTACGCAGGTCGCCGCGACCCGCAGTCCGGGCAGCCCGAGGATCTTCCGCGACTCGTCCCGGACCTTCATCTCCTCGGACGACCATCCGTCGTCCTTGAGGGACCCGGCCCAGGGCACCACGTTCAGCGCCACGGGCTCAGGGAAGGGCCCGGTGTCGTCGCCGACGGCGCGGCGCACGTCGCCGGGGCTGGTGCCGAGATCGGACCCGGCCACGAGCTCCAGCTGCCGCCGCAACGTGTCGACACCGTCGCGCCCGGCCCCGCTCACGGCCTGGTACGACGAGACGATCAGCTCACGCAGTCCGAACTCGGCGTGCAGCGCGCCGATCGCCACGATCATCGACAGGGTCGTGCAGTTGGGGTTGGCGACGATGCCGCGCGGCCGCACGCGCGCGGCGTGCGGATTGACCTCCGGCACGACGAGCGGGACGTCCGGGTCCATCCGGAAGGCGGCGGAGTTGTCGACCACGACGACGCCCTTGGACGCCGCGACGGGCGCCCACTGCGCGGCCACGTCGTCAGGCACATCGAACATGGCGACGTCGACGCCGTCGAAGACGTCCTCGCTCAAGGCGAGGACCTCGCTCTCCTCCCCGCGCACGGCCAGCTTCTTGCCGGCCGAGCGCGGAGAGGCGACGAGTCGGATCTCGCCCCAGATGTCGGCGTGCTGCGACAGGATCTGGAGCATGACCGTGCCGACCGCTCCGGTCGCTCCGACGACCGCGAGCGTCGGCTTACGGTTCATCGGCCGGTGCCTCCATAGACCACGGCCTCGTCCGTGTCGGAGTCCAGGCCGAAGGCGGTGTGCACCGCACGCACGGCCTCGTTCACGTCGTCGGCGCGCGTGACGACGGAGATGCGGATCTCGGAGGTCGAGATGAGCTCGATGTTCACGCCGGCGTCGCTGAGCGCCTCGAAGAAGGTCGCGGTGACACCGGGGTTGGTCTTCATCCCGGCCCCGACGAGCGAGATCTTCGCAATTTGATCGTCGTAGCGAAGGGAGTCGAAGCCGACGGACTGCCGGGTCTTCTCCAGGGCGTCGATGGCCTTGCGGCCCTCGGCCTTGGGCAGCGTGAACGAGATGTCCGTCAGACCGGTCGAAGCGGCCGACACGTTCTGGACGACCATGTCGATGTTGACCTCGGCGTCCGCGATGGCGCGGAAGATCGAGGCGGCCTCGCCCGGCTTGTCGGGCACGCCGACGACCGTGATCTTGGCCTCGGACGTGTCGTGCGCGACACCGGAGATGATGGCCTGCTCCACCGTGCGGTCCCCTTGCTTCGGCTCATTGCTGACCCACGTACCCTGCAGCCCGCTGAAGGACGAACGTACGTGAATCGGGATGTTGTAACGACGCGCGTACTCCACACAGCGGTGGAGCAGCACCTTGGAACCGGAGCTGGCGAGCTCCAGCATGTCCTCGAACGAGATCCAGTCGATCTTCCGGGCCTTCTTGACGACCCGCGGGTCGGCGGTGAAGACGCCGTCGACGTCCGTATAGATCTCGCAGACTTCCGCATCGAGGGCGGCGGCGAGGGCGACAGCCGTGGTGTCGGACCCACCACGCCCGAGCGTGGTGATGTTCTTGCCCTCCTGGCTCACGCCCTGGAACCCGGCGACGATGGCGATGTTGCCCTCGTCGATCGAGGCCCGGATGCGGCCGGGGGTCACGTCGATGATCCGTGCTTTGTTGTGGACGGAGTCGGTGATGACGCCGGCCTGGCTGCCCGTGAACGACTGGGCTTCGTGCCCCAGGTTTTTGATCGCCATGGCCAGCAGGGCCATGGAGATGCGCTCACCAGCGGTCAGCAGCATGTCGAATTCACGCCCGGCAGGGATCGGGGAAACCTGCCCGGCAAGATCGATCAACTCATCCGTCGTGTCACCCATGGCGGACACCACGACAACGACCTGATGGCCGTTCTTCTTGGCGTCGACAATCCTCTTGGCGACCCGCTTGATGCCCTCGGCATCGGCTACGGAGGAGCCTCCGTACTTCTGCACGACAAGGCTCACGTGCGCTCCTCGCTCAATCCGTTGTGCGGTCGGCTCAGTCTAACGAGCGGCCGAAATTCGCCTCGCCAATATCACATCGTGAGATGTCCCGCTCACGAGTTGATCACCGCGGGCATACGTCGCGCTTCTCGGGACGTACGTTCCGGCCGCTCCGAACCGTCACATGCCCGCTTCGGAGCGGGGCACTCCGGAAAGTGGGGTGGGTCACAGGCCTCCGGCCGGGGCTTCAGTCCGCGAACTCCTTCAGCGCCTCGGTTTCGAGGGTGATGTCCACGGGGGCGGGGAGCTGGACCACGGCCCCGAACCGGTAGTTCTCCAACTTGCGGTAACGGCCTTGCTCCGGGTCCGTGAAGACGGTGACCGAGCCGTCGTCACGGTCGACGAGGAGGTGGACGGGGATGCCCGCTGCCGCGTAGCCGTCGGGCTTCTGCACTCGGCCTCGCCGGTTGGTGTCGGAGTCGAAGGAGGTGACCTCCACCGCCATCAGCACGGCGGACGTGTCCGACCATTCGCCGTGGCCCTTGAAGCTGCCGGTGGGGGCGAGCACGCCGTCCGCGCGGGCGCGGCCCTTGCGGTAGGTCTCGGTCTTCAACCCTCGCCCGGGGTACAGCCTGAGATCAGGGCGCAGCTGCATGCACCGTTCCAGCAGCCACATGTAAATCTCGCTGTGATTGCCGTCCGGCACGGGCTTGACCACGACCTTTCCATGGATGAACTCCAGCCGCACCGTCTCCGGCGCATGGCGCTCAAGCTCCTCGAACTCCTCGAACTCCTCGAACTCCTCGAACTCCTCGACGGACATCAAGGGCCGGTCAGCGGTCCCGCGGGTCATGGCGTCGCCTCCTTGACTCCATGGCGCCCGGACCGACACGTCCTGCACGCTCATACGGCGCCACGCCCCGTCGGCAGTCCGGCGGCGCGCCGCAGCTCCGCGACCCGCTCGGTCACGTCCACCACGGGGGACGCCTCGCGCGGGCGGGGCAGGAACGTGTCGGGGATGTATCCGATCGGGACGTCCAGGCGGGCCTCCTCCGCTTCGTACGCGTCGCACTCCGCGTGGCAGTCGGCGCAGATCCCGTTGATCAGCTCCGTCGTGGTCTCGGGCTCCTCGCAGAGCCCGCAGACGACGACCGCGCGGGTGACGCGGGCACGGGCACGGGTCTTGGCAGGGGGTTTCGGCGGCATCTTGTTCTCCAGTCGATTCCGGGCGAGGCCGCCCGGGTTGGTGACGGTGGGCGGCAGCCCTTGGGTGAGGGCGCGCGTGAGGTCCATCGGGGTCGCGCCACGGGCCAGCCATTCCGCTGCACTGGGCTCAAGCTGCTTGCACTCGGCCTCGGACAGGGCCATGCGGGGGTCGGCGGTGCGGAGTTGGGCGAGGGTGCGGTGGGCTGCGCTGGGCTCGGGCTCTGCGGGTGCCGTCCGCTCCGGCTCCGGCTCGGATTCGGGTTCGGATGCCCTGGCCAGGCCCGGCAGGTAGGCATCGGTCACGTCCCGCCCGTGCCGGGCGCGTACGAACTCCGCCCACCACTCGGGGGACTTGGGCTCCCGTGACCAGTACGTCCTGGTCACCCACCGCATCGAGTTGTCCTCGACAGTGATGTGTTCCTTGATCCAGCGCAGGTGCCCGGCCTCGGTCAGGCGGCGGAGGGACGTACGGACTGCCTGCTGGCCGTAGAGGGGGTGTGCGGCGGCGATGACCTTGTGGCCCATCGCGGCGCCGTCGGGGAGGTGGTCCACGAACGTCGCGATTGCGGCGTCGCGGGGGCTCAGGTGTGCGAAGTCAGCTTCGCTGTACGGTTCTTCGTCATCCGCGAGGCGTTTTCCGTAACCCGTTTTGGCCATGGGGTGGGACGGGGACAGCAGGGCGGGATTAAGGTTGGCGGAAGCCACCATCGAAGGCTCGATTCGATGCGAAGGGCGAGGCCTCGGTCCCGGTGTTGGCGCACCGGCCGAGGCCGTTCTTATGCCGCGAACGTAGAGCGGCTTTACGTTCCGACGCAAGCTGACTACGGAACGTCACTCTTGAGGGTGACGGAACCTCAACTGCCGCTCTGAGCAGGTTGGTTGGGTTCATTTCTTCGACCAACCCACCCCTGGAAGAGCTCGGGTCCCGAGGCCCGGCGCCCGGGGCTTGAGCTCCGGGCCGACCTGCGAAAACCGGCCGAGTTGCCTAGATCATCTGGGCGTCGCGGTACGCGCGGGGCACGATGAGGCCATGGCCAAACTCAAGGGCACAGTGAAGTGGTTCAACGAGTCGAAGGGGTTCGGCTTCATCACCCCGGAAGACGGCAGCAAGGACGTCTTCGTGCACTTCTCCGGGATCGCCAGCACCGGGTTCAAGACGCTGGCGGAGGGCCAGACCGTCGAGTTCGAGATCCAGGACGGCCAGAAGGGGCCGAGCGCGGTCAACGTCGTCGCCGTCTAGCCGTCTAGCCGTCTAGCCGGCTGAGCGGCCTCGGCGAGGGTCCGCCTCACCCGGGCGGCGGCATCGAGCGGGCGGACGGGAAAGGTATGGGCGAGGGTGAAGCTGCCTCGGGGAACCAGTCATCCGCTCCAGCCAACACCCACGTAAGGACCCTTCCCCATGTCCCGAGCCGCCCGCTCCACCGCCACCGCCCTCGTCGCCGCCGTCCTCGCCACCGGGGCAGCCGCCCCCGCCCTGGCGGCGACCGACAGCCACCACGCCCGGAACGCGGTGGCCGCGGACGATGACACCCGCCAGGCGGTGAAGACGTTCCTCGCCCGCTACGCCCCCGAGCTGTCCGCGGACCAGACCGCGAAGCTCGTAGCGGCCATCGACGCCGCGGCCGACCCGATGCTCAAGCGCCCTGACCTCCAAGCGCTGATCGCCAAGACCCGGCTTGCCGCCGAACAGTGGCAGAAGGCCCAGCTCAGCTCCGCCGATGTGAACAAAGTCATCGCCGCGTTCATCGAGGAGTCCGCGAAGACCAAGCCGCTGGACGAGCAGACCCGCCAGGCCGTCCAGTGGCTCGGGGCGAAGTCGATCGTGGACATGATCCATCTCAACGCCCTCTCCGAGTTCGCCCTGGCGATGCTCAAGCCCACGCGGTGACGGGCCGAGGGGCTTAACGCCACCAAACAGTCACCACTCCGCGGTGAGGAAGGCGGACCAGACGGAGGCCGTGACCGTCAGGCGCGGGCCGGTCTCCGTGGGGAGTTTCGAGTCGCGGATGTGGAGGGTGGTGGGGGTACAGGGGGCTATCTCTACACAATTGCTACCTTCAGCGTCGCTGTACGTGGACTTGCGCCAGTCCAGGGCGAGTTCCAGGCAAGCGCCGCCTTCGGAGTCGCTGTAGCTGGACTTGAACCAGGTCAGGTGCTCGCTCACAGTTCCTCCGCCATCCGCTTGACGAAGAGGGCCGACTCCTCGGTGCCGAGGGCCTCCATACGGATCACGCTAAGTCGCTCGGTGTGCGAACTCACCACCTCTGGCTCGGAAGTGAGCACGCTCGTCGACGGTCCCTCCGTAAATGCCAGCCGCTCACGGTCCCGGGCCTCCAGCAGCACCATCGGACCCAGCAGGGCGGCTGAAATAGCTCGGCCGAATGGCAGGACCTGCACCGAGATGTTGCTCCGGCGCCCCACATCAAGCAGCCGGAGCAACTGCCCCTTGTCCACTTGGGGAACCCGCAGCACAGCCTCGTACACGACGAAGCTGATCGCTACCGGCGACGTACGAGTGAGGATTTCCTGACGCTCCAGCCTCGCAGCGACTCGCTGCTCCACCGTCTCCTCGTCGAGCGGCGGGCAGTGATTCCCGATCAGCGCCCTCGCATAGGGCTCCGTCTGCAACAAGCCCGGGACCAGCGCAACTTCGTACCACCACAGGCTGACTGCTTCACGCTCGTACACCATGAAGTCCTGAGCCCGCGCCGGAAACTTCTCCGCCTTCACGTACTCCTTGGCCGCGCTCAACAATCCCTCTGCCCGGCACAACTCATCCGCCGCGTCCAACACCCGAGCCGTAGGCATGCGAACACCCTGCTCCATGGCCTTGATGGTGTCCGGCGCGTAGTTGGCGGCGGCGCCCAGTTGCTCACGCGTGACGTTCGCCTTGGTGCGCCACCGCTTCATCTGGGTCCCGCTGTACCGCCAAGTCGGGTTGTACTGAACGGACACAGCGCCCACCTCCGACCGATACACCCCGGCGTGCATCCCCTCAGTCACTACCGGGCGTAACCCCGCACTCCCACCCTGTAGCCACGGCGAACGCAATTCACTGACCCGAGTGGGTCCCGGTGGCCGGGCACCAACTCCGGGTGTCCGGCGTCCACTTCGACGCGGTCCGCATTCAAGGCGTACGAGGGGAACAGGTCGCCGCCGACCTGATCGAGGCGACGGACGGTGACGCCGGCCCCGTCATCTGCGAGGCGACCGGCTTCCGCTGGATGTACTTCCTGCTGGCCCCGGGCACGGCCAAGGACCACACCTGGCCGCTGGGCGTACAACGCTTCGGCGGGGCGGGGTGCCGCACGGTGACGTACATCGGCGTCCCCGCACTGAACGGCAACACGTGGCCGCTGCAATGGTATTCGGAGCCGACGCCTACGGCACCGTACGTGGAACCGGCCCAATTGCTCACCGCACTCGAGCCGGTCAGTCCGTGAGGACGATTCCGTCCGCGACCAAGTAGCCGGTACCCGCCCGCCGTTCAGCCGGGGTTCAGATCCCCACAACCCGTCGTACGTCCATGACGTGACCGCCGCCACCCTACCGAGGGCGCTCCCCCACGCCGTCGTCACCGACCTGTGCGTCCTCACCCGTCTCCGGATCCACCGGCTGCAGCGTCACCTTCAGTCGGTTCACTGTCCCCTTGGAACGCGCCGCCTTCCCCGTCCGCCATCAGGCAGCCCCCTCAACCAACCCCCTCAACGCAGTTGTGGGGCGCAACTCAGCGCTGCGCCCCATCTGCCGAGCAGGTCATGCACGTGCAGTGCATCTAGTACGTCCGGCACGTCACGCGGCGTCGAGTGCCTCGGTGATCTTGCGGGTCATCTCCGTCATCGCGGGGGTCGGCTCGCCCTTGCGGCGGGCGCGGGCGCCCGTTTCGAGGGCGACCAGGACCGTGCCGCGGAAGTTGGCCGCCTCCGCCGGGGCCTGCTCGGCGAGCAGGGTCATGGCGGCCGTGAGGGCCGGCAAGACGCGGTCGGCCAGTTCGGCCACGGACTTGCCGCTCAGGTCACTGCCCTTGGGGAAGTCGGTGAGCACGTGACCGATCAGACCCGTCGCCGAGGCCAGCGCGATGCTGCCGTGCGTGGCGATCTTGTGCGGCGAGCCCGCGGCGTCGGCGGCGGCCAGCAGCGAGACGGCGCCGTACGCGGCGGTGCGAAGGGTGGTCCTGTCCTGGTCGGCGAAGGCGATGGCAGCAGTGGTCGCAGTCATGGTTACGCGCTCCTCTTGATCGGCTGTGCTTGATCGGCTGTGCGTTTCGGTCCGCCGTGCTGGCGTGGCTCCACTGTGGCACACGTCTGGTGCCATGTCGAGCCAGCGATGGCGTCACGCTGCGACACCGTCGGGCCATCGCCCACGAAATCGCAGGTCAGAGCGCATCAAATTCAGCACCGAAACAGTCCGAGATTCCCGCGTGAGCCATCCGAACCGAGATGGCACCACGTCCATCACCTGCACATTCACCACCCTCGGCGCACTTCGGCGCCATTGACGACTCCCTATGGCGCCACATGTGTGCCATGATGGCGCCACGGACGCACGCGGAGTCCATCGGACAGCAACGGACCATCAAAGGGGACGGGTCATGGAGACAGCACCGAGCCAGCAGCAAACCGCTCCCGGCGCCTTCTCTGCCTTCGCGCGGTTCGTGCTCTGTGGGGGTGGGGTGGGGGTGCTCTCCAGCTTCGCCGTCGCGGGGCTGGGGTCCTGGATTCCCTGGGCGGTCGCCAATGCACTGGTCACGGTGGTGTCCACCGTGCTCGCCACCGAGCTGCACGCCCGGTTCACCTTCGGCTCGGGCGGGCGTGCGACAGCACGCCAGCACATGCAGTCGGCCGGGTCAGCCGCCGCCGCGTACGTGGTGACCTGCCTGGCGATGGTCGCGCTGCAGGCGCTCGTGGCGGCGCCCGGTGCCGTGCTCGAACAGGTCGTCTACCTGTCCGCCTCCGCGCTCGCCGGGGTCGCGCGGTTCGTGGTGCTGCGGCTCGTCGTCTTCGCGCGGAAGCGGTCGCAGGGGCAGGTCACCACGGCCACCGTGCCCGCCGCGCTTCCCGCGCGGGCGGGAGTGGACACCGCCGCGCTCTGCCCCGCCGCCTGAGGCGGACCTACTTCACCGTCCGCAGACCCAACGGGCCCGCGATCTCCTCCGCCATCACCTTGCCGGCCTCCTCCGCGAGGAGTTCCTCCGTCAGGTCCTCGTCCGTGTCCAGGCCGTCGAGGTCTTCGAGCGGCTGGTTCAGGCGGACGTGCGCCACCAGGGACTGCAGGGCGCGCAGGGCCGCCGACGCCGTGCTTCCCCAGTTGGAGAAGTACGAGAACTGCCACCACCACAGGGCCTCGACCGTGCGGCCCGCGCGGTAGTGGGCCAGGCCGTGCGAGAGGTCCGCGACCACGTCCGCGAAGTCGTCCGAGATGCGGTGGGCCACCGGGGCCTTGCGGGGCTCGTACGGGTCGAAGACCTCGGAGTAGACGTCCACCGGGTCCAGGAGCACCGCGAGGCGTTCGCGGAGGTCGTCCACGTCCGCCTCCGGGCCGAGGTCCGGTTCGTACCGCTCCTCGGGGACGATGTCCTCGTGTGCGCCCAACCTGCCGCCGGCGAGCAGCAGTTGGGATACCTCCAGGAGGAGGAATGGGACCGCCGAGTCCGGCTCGTCGCCCTTCGCGACCTCCTTGACCGAGACGATGAAGCTCTCGACCTGATCGGAGATCTGCACCGCGAAGTCGTCCGGGCTATCGGTCACGGCGTTCAGCGTGGCGTCAGACATCTAGGAGTCGTCTCCCCTCGAAAGCGCGGCCCAGGGTGACCTCGTCCGCGTATTCCAGATCTCCCCCGACAGGGAGTCCGCTGGCCAGGCGGGTGACCTTCAGGCCCATGGGCTTGATCATGCGCGCGAGGTACGTCGCCGTCGCCTCGCCCTCCAGGTTCGGGTCCGTCGCCAGGATCAGTTCCGTGACCGTGCCGTCGGCCAGGCGCGCGAGGAGTTCCCGTATGCGCAGGTCGTCCGGCCCGACGCCCTCGATCGGGCTGATCGCGCCGCCCAGGACGTGGTACTTGCCCCGGAACTCGCGGGTCCGCTCGATGGCGACGACGTCCTTCGGCTCCTCCACCACGCAGATGACCGACGGGTCGCGGCGCGCGTCGCGGCAGATGTTGCAGAGCTCTTCCTGCGCGACGTTCCCGCACGTCGCGCAGAAGCGGACCTTGTCCTTGACCTCCAGGAGAGCGTGCGCGAGGCGGCGCACGTCCGTGGGCTCGGCCTGGAGGACGTGGAAGGCGATCCGCTGCGCGCTCTTGGGACCGACGCCGGGCAGCCTGCCCAGCTCGTCGATGAGGTCCTGAACCACGCCTTCGTACACGGAACGCCTTCCTGGAGTTCTGAAGTTCTGAGAGGTTCTGAGTCTTGAACTTCTGGAGTTCTGCAGAGGGTGTCGGGTCTCTGCTTACGGTAGTTGGCCGGGGGGTTTCTTAGAAGGGAAGGCCCGGCATGCCGCCGCCGCCCAGGCCCTGGGCCAGCGGGCCCAGCTTCTGCTGCTGCAGCGCCTGCGCGTTCTCGTTGGCCGCCTGGACCGCCGCGACGACCAGGTCCGCCAGCGTCTCCGTGTCCTCGGGGTCGACCGCCTTCGGGTCGATCACCAGGCCGCGCAGCTCACCGGAACCGGTGACGGTCGCCTTGACGAGGCCGCCGCCCGCCTGGCCGTCCACCTCCGTGCGCGCCAGTTCCTCCTGCGCCGCCGCAAGGTCCTGCTGCATCTTCTGGGCCTGCTGGAGCAGCTGCTGCATGTTGGGCTGGCCACCACCGGGGATCACGATCAGCTCCTGGTCTCTCACGGGTTCGATGAGCGTTTGCAAGGGGCGGGGTATCCGCCTGGAACGAGCCTACGTGGTCGGGGGCGGCATCGCCCCAGCACTCTTTCGAGTGAGATCGGCCGTCTTCCTATACCTGATCAAGCACCTCTTCCGGGCGGAAAAGCCGTGAAAGAGGGCTCATGGCCACCCATTGGGCGGTAGGACTTGTGCTGCGCATCAGCAGCGATCGTTTCAGCAGCCGTTCTCGGCAGCCGGTCGTTGCGCCTGCTCGTACGTCGTACGTCGGTCATCTAGAGGTAGTTCGTCAAGAGGGAGTGCCGGGTGAGCCAGCCGGAGATGCAGCCCGAGGGGGTGCCCCCCGAGGGGCAGGGTTCGGGGGCGGGGGCGGGTGCGCGGCTCGGCGATCTGACCGGGCGGGCCTTCCCTCTCGGCGACTGGGGCGAGCCCGCCGAGAGGCTCGACGAGCTGTACCGATGGGTGGAGCGGGGTGCCCTGAACACCGCCGAGTGGTACCTCGCCGACCGCGCGCTGAAGCGCCGGGGGGCGCGGCTGCTGCGGGTGGGCGCCGCGCTGGGCGCCGTGGGCGCGGGCGTGCTGCCGCTGCTCGATCTCGCCGGGGCCGTGGGGGGTGTGGCCACCTGGGGGTTCGTGTCGCTGCTCGCCGGGGTGGCGTGCGTGGGGTGCGACCGGTTCTTCGGGCTCACGTCCGGGTGGATGCGGAACGTGGCCACGGCGCAGGCCGTGCAGCGGCGGTTGCAGGTGCTGCAGTTCGACTGGGCCTCGGAGAGTGCGCGGGAGGTTCTCGGGCCTACGGAGGGGACTGCGGGGGAGGCGGCCGAGCGGTGCCTCGGGGTGCTGCGGAAGTTCTCCGAGGACGTGACGGAGTTGGTGCGGGCGGAGACGTCGGACTGGATGGTGGAGTTTCGGGCCGGGCCCGTGCCGTTGGCCATGCAGGCGTTGGTGCCGGGGGGTGTGCGGGGGGAGGCCCCCGCTGCCCCCGGGCGGTTTCCGTTGCCGCCGGGGGCACGGCCGAACATGCCTCGGCAGAGGCCGCCTGAGCCGCGGTGATTCTCTGCGGTACGGGTGGGTGCGGTGCTGCCTGGTTTCTCGGTGCTCGGGGGCTTCGGTGTTGTGCCCACCCGTTCCGCCGTGCGGAACGCCTGCCCACAACGGGGGCGGGCGGGACAGCAGCGCCGTGCGGAACAGGTGCCCACAACGGGGGCGGGCGGGACAGCAGCGCCGTGCGGAACAGGTGCCCACAACGGGGGCGGGCGGGACAGCAGCGCCGTGCGGAACGGGTGACCACAGCGGCAGCAACAGAGCGGCTGTGGGCTAGCTGTAGATGATCATTGAGCCTTGCGCCAGGCTCCGGGTCGTTGCCGCGTGCAGGCCCAGCCAGACGTGGCGTTCCCTTGCGAAGGGGCTCGTGTCCGGGGGCGGGGGCGCCGCCGGTTCCTCCAAGGACGTGGGGGACGAGGGTGGAGCCGGGGCAAGGGGCGGGTTCGACGGGTCTATGCCGATCGACGGGGCCACGAACTCCAGCTCGCGCAGGAGCGCCTGGGAGGAGCCCAGCGGGCCGCCGCCCGCCAGGAGCTCGTCGTTGGAGAGCGGTGCCGGGAAGTCCACGGGGACGTACGCGCCCGCGTGGTCGTAGTGCCAGACGAGGTGCGACTGCTGGGCCGTGGCGTCGAACATCTCCAGGAGCTGTTCGTAGTCGCCGCCCAGTTCGTCGACCGGCGTGACCTCCAGGCCGCAGATCCGCAGGAGGTAGGCGCGCCGCAGGAAGTGCAGGGCGTCGTAGTCGAAGCCCGCGACCGGGGCGACGTCGCCGGACAGGCCCGGCATGTAGGCGAAGACGGGGACGGATGGCAGTCCGGCCTCATGGAGCGCCTTGTCGTAGGCGGCGAGCTCTTCCGCGAAGGGATTGTCCGCGCTGTGGCACAGCACGTCGACGAGCGGGACCAGCCATAGGTCGCAGGCCAAGAAGGACTCCTCGGTCAGGTCGGGCAAGGACAAGGACGGCAGGGACGGCAGGGACGGCAGGGACAAGTACAAGGGCAGGGGCGGCAAACGGGCTCACGTCGCTGTGCGTCGCCTCGCGTGACGGCAGCGTAGTCGGGCCTCATGTCCTCTGGCTGCCCCGGTGCAGGTCCCATATCCATACGCCGCCCACCCACTTTCCGGGTTGGCCGACAAGTGCCTCCACGGTCAGGCGCAGTTCTTGGTCGTTCGGCTGCGGGGCGAGGACCAGGAGGCCCGCCTTCCAGAACGCCAGGTCCTCGCGGGCCGCGGCGCGCCAGGCGGGCGTGACCTTCGGGACGCGGCCCCTGGTGCGGACGTCGCGCAGCAGGTTCGACGTGTTGCGGGGCGAGGGGCCGTAGATGCCGACGCGGTCCGGGCCCCAGGGCCCGTTGAAGTAGCCGCCGGGGATGCGGAAGCCCAGGTCGGCGGTGGTCTGCCAGTGCAGGCCCTCCGCGTTGGCGGGGTCGGGGACCGGCACCGGTACGAGGGTCTCGCCCTCGCCCAGATACGTACGCCAGGTGCCCTGCGCGATGAACGGCGGCACGTCGACCCGGTCCACGGCCTTGAGCGGCGCGGGCACGATCGGCAGCAGCGCGACGGCGACGGCCGCCAGGCCCGCGTACCGGGCGGCGCCGAGGCCGCCGCCGGCCACCGGATCGCCGTACCGGAGTGCGCGCCGGGGCGCCCGCAGCAGACCGGCGAGTGCCAGCGCGAGCAGCATGCCGAGCGCCGGGGCGCACACCATCGCCACGCGCGACTCGATGACGGACTCGAAGAGCGGTCGGTCGGAGAGCAGCGCCCACGGCCCCGGAAGCACGATGTCCGTGAGCGGGATGCGGAACTTCGGGCCCAGCGAGAGGAGCGCCGCGGCGACGACGGTGAACGCCAGCGCCTTGACCACCGCGCGCTCCCAGAGGCGTACGACGATCGCGAAGGCGAGGGCGGCGAGCGGCCAGCCGTAGAAGGCGTTCTGCTCGGTGGGGTTCATCGCGAGGGCGCTCGCGCTCTCCCTGTTGCCCGCGAGGGAGCGCTCGGCGAAGGAGATGAAGGCCAGCGGGCTGTTGCCGGCGTTGTCGCCGTGCAGCACGCTCTTGTAGCTCTGCGGGCCGAAGAACTGCCAGTACAGCGGGAAGGCGACCAGGGGAACGGTGACGGCGAGCGCCACCCCCAGACCGCGGAGCAGCGGCCGCCAGGACTCCCTCGCCACGTCACGGCGTACGACCGCGTACGCGAGGGCGAAGAGCAGCATGCCGAGCGCGGCGAGGAGCAGCGGCTCCTCGCCCAGGAAGATCTGGTACGTCGTGCAGAGCCCGAGGACGACTCCGTCGCGTACGACACGGGTGCCCTCGCACAGCCGCAGGGCCCTGTCGATGATCAGCGGGATCATGAACAGGACGACGAAGTTCGGGTGGGCGTTGCCGTGGCTGACCATCGGCGGCGCGAACGCGGCGAGGGCGGCGCCGACGGCGGCCGCGCCCCGGTGGGACACGAGCCGCTTCAGGATCAGCCGGTACCAGGCGAGCGCGGTGAGGGCGACGCCGCCGGTCATCGCCACGTTCAGGGCGACCGCGGGGCCGAGCAGCCAGGTCACCGGGGCGAGGGGGACGGAGAGGCCGAGCATGACCGTGTTGGCCATGAGGTTCACGCCGTCGGGCACGTTCTGGAGGGTCGTGAACAGGGGGTTCTGGAGGTGGCGGACGTTGTCCGCCGTCACCGCGAAGAACCACTCCCACTGGTTCTGGTCCTGCATGGAGTCGGGGATGTAGCGCCCGGCGGGATCGACCCAGCGGCCCGAGTAGAGCGTGATCGAGAAGGCCAGGAAGAGGAGCGCGACCAGGAGGTCGGCGCGGCGGACCGCGCGGGCCTTGAGGACGGTCAGCTCGGCGAGGACCCTGACGTAGTCCAGCGGCCTGACCTTCGATCCCTCCTGGTGGGACCAGCGCACGGGCACCTCGGAGACGGGCCAGCCCGCCCGCCGGAAGTACTGCAGTATCTCGACGTCGATGCCCCAGCCGTGCAGCCTGGACTCGGCGAACGCCTCGCGTGCCCGGTCGCCGTCGAAGAGCTTGAATCCGCACTGGGTGTCGCGGATCCCGGGGACGGCGACCGAGCGTATGAGGAAGTTGCCGGTACGTCCCAGGAGTTCGCGCAGGCGGTGCTGGTGCCTGCCGATGCTGGCGCCGGGCCGGGCGCGGGAGCCGATCGCGGCCGCGTGCCCCTCGGTGAGCGCCTTGTCGAGGACGTCGAGCTCCTCGATGGGCGCGGCGAGATCGGCGTCGGTGACCAGAACGCGGCGACCGTACGAGGCGAGGACACCGAGGCGCAGGGCGTGGCCCTTGCCGCGGTTGTGCTCGCCGCTGACGAGCTGGACGCGGGGGTCTGCGGCGGACGCCTCGGCGGCGATCTCCGCGGTGCGGTCGGTGGAGCCGTCGTCGACGACGATCACCTCCCACTCGCCGCGCTCAGTGGCGTCGAGGTAGTCGCAGATCGCGGCCAGCGAGGGCCCGAGGCGCCGCTCCTCGTTGTAGGCGGGGACGACGACCGACAGATCGACGCTCATGCAGCGGCCAGCCGCTCGATGAGGGCCAGGGAGTGCGCGTTGTACTCCCTGACGATCGCGTGGGCGGCCGCCGGGTCGCGGTGCACCAGGGCGTCGACGAGTTCGGTGTGCCGGGACCAGAGCGTGCCGCGGAGGTCGCCGCCGTTCTCGCTCCACCGGCGCAGGTGGGTGACGGCGCAGACCCAGGACTTCACGCGCAGGCGGTGCAGGAACTCGGAGAGGTAGGGGTTGCCGAAGAGGGCGCTGAGCTCGCGCCAGAAGCGGAGGTCGTAGCCGATCAGGACGGTCAGGTCGCCCGCGCAGGCGGCGCGGGCGGCCTCCTCGCCGCGGCGGCGTACGGAGAGCAGCGCGTCGCCCATGTCGCCCCGCTCGGCGCCGTGCTCCACGAGGTCGCGGAAGATGCCGTCGGCGACGAGGCCGCGGGCCTCCAGCATGCCGCGGTAGTCGTCCAGGGTGTGCTCGTGGACGCGGAACCCGCGGTGCTGGTCGGCGTCCAGGAGGCCCTGGGCGGTGAGGTTCACCAGGGCCTCGCGGACGGGCGTCGCGGAGACGCCGTACTGCTCGGCGATCTCCTTCACCGTGAACTCCTGGCCCGGCTCGAGCCTGCCGGCCAGGACCTCGTCACGGAGGGCGTCGGCGATCTGCTGGCGCAGAGTGCTGCGGATGACGGCAGGACCGTCGGTGCCGGGCATCTGGGTTCCCCCGCGGAGTCCGTGTACGTGGTCGTCTTGCTTATGAGCACGTCAGACTACGTGGTCGGGGTTCCGGGGAGCCGGGGCGTGATCGCCAGGTACAAGAACGGTTACACCGTGTGCTCGTCCGCCACCGACAAGGCCACGTCCAGGGCCGCCAGTCCCTCCTTCGCCTCCGCCTCCGTGATGTTGCACGGCGGGACGACGTGGGTGCGGTTCATGTTGATGAAGGGCCACAGGCCGTTCTTCTTCGCCGCCGCGCCGAACGCCGCCATGGGGGCGTTCGCCTCGCCGGTGGCGTTGTAGGGGACCAGAGGCTCGCGGGTCTCCCGGTTCTTCACCAGCTCAAGGGCCCAGAACATGCCGGCACCGCGCACCTCTCCCACGCTCGGGTGGCGCTCGGCGAGCGCGCGCAGGCCCGGCTCGATGACCTGGGCGCCCAGGTTCGCGGCGTGCTCGACGACGCGCTCCTGCGCCATGACGCCGATCGTCGCGACGGCTGCGGCGCAGGCCAGCGGGTGCCCGGAGTAGGTGAGCCCGCCCGGGTAGGGCCGCTTGGCGAAGGTCTCCGCGATCTTCCCGGAGATGGCGACGCCGCCGAGCGGCACGTAGCCGGAGTTCACGCCCTTGGCGAAGGTCATCAGGTCCGGCACGACGTCGAAGAGGTCGGCGGCGAACCACTCACCGGTGCGGCCGAAACCGGCCATGACCTCGTCCAGCACAAAGACGATGCCGTACTTGTCGCACAGTTCCCGCACGCCCGCCAGATAGCCCGGCGGCGGGACCATGATGCCCGCCGTGCCCGGCACGGTCTCCAGGATGATCGCGGCGACGGTCGCGGGACCCTCGTACACGATGGTGTCCTCGAGGTGCTGGAGCGCGCGCTCGCACTCCTGCTGCTCGGTCTCGGCGTAGAAGCGGGAGCGGTACAGGAACGGCGCCCAGAAACGGACGACGCCCGCCGTGCCGGTGTCGGAGGCCCAACGGCGCGGGTCGCCGGTGAGGTTGATCGCCTGATGGGTGCCGCCGTGGTACGAGCGGTAGGCGGAGAGCACCTTGGGGCGGCCCGTGTGCAGACGGGCCATGCGGGTGGCGTGCTCGACGGCGTCGGCGCCGCCGTTGGTGAAGAAGATCTTGTCCAGGTCGCCGGGGGTCCGCTCGGCGATGAGGCGTGCGGCCTCGGAGCGGGCCTCGACGGCGAAGGCGGGCGCGAACGTCGTCATCGTCGCCGCCTGCTCCTGGATCGCGGCGACGACCTTCGGGTGCTGGTACCCGATGTTGGTGTAGACGAGGCCGCTGGTGAAGTCGAGGTAACGGTTCCCGTCGTAGTCCCAGAAGTACGAGCCTTCGGCACCGGCGACGGCCAGCGGGTCGATGAGCTCCTGTGCGGACCAGGAGTGGAAGACGTGTGCGCGGTCCGCGGCCTTCACGGCCCGCCCGTCTCCCGCCACCACCCTTCCAACGGGGCGCTGCGCGCCGCCCATCTTGTCTCCGACCTGGGGATTCGGCTGAGGGGTCATGGGGCGAGGGTAAATGTCCGCAGAGTGGACACGACATGGGCGTCCTGTCTGACGTGTGGTGCGGAACGCGACAGAGTGTCGCGCGACGAGCCCTCCCGGGGCGCTGCCACGCGTAAGAGATCAGTCGTCGTCCGTGTCCGGCACGACCTCGGCCCGCGGCCCGTCCGCCGTGCACCGGATCTCGTACGGCAGGTCCTCCTGCTCGTCGTCGTCCCCCGGCTCGGCCTCGAGCCGTACGACGGCCGCGGGCCCGCGCTCCACGTCGTCGTCGATGTGGAACCCGTCGGCGGGACTCCAGGAGACGAGATAGACGGTGCCGTCGGCTCGGCACTCGACGGTGGCGGAACCGCCGGTGAAGCGGACGGTGGAGCGCTCGGCGGTGGGAGTGGAGGAGGGCGTACGGCTGGGCTTCGCGGAGGGAGAAGAGGCCCCGACACCGGACGCCCCCCCAGAAGCCCCCGCACTGTCACCCCCACCCCCACCCCCACCCCCACTGTCACCGTCACCTGCACGGGCACTGGCGAGAGCACGCTGCACGGCGGCCTCGTCCAACGGCCGACTGTGAGCAGATTCGCCCGCGCTGTCCGAACTGGCCAACTGCCAGGCGCCCAGCGCCCCCGCCGCCGTGCCCACGGCCACCCACGCGGCCGTGACGACGGCGCTCCGCCACTTCCTCATCCCGCCACTGTGCCGCATCGTTTCCTAACGTCCGGTTAAGCCCCCGACAAAGCCCCGTCCCTGCCCCTGACTACGGTGGTTGTATGGCACATCTTCTTGTCGTAGAGGACGACCCCCAACTCCGTGGCGCGCTGGTGCGGGCCCTGCGCGACAAGGGGCACGCGGTGGCGACCGCGCCGAGCGGCATGGCGGGCCTGGACGCGGCGGTGACCAGCAGGCCGGACCTGGTGGTCCTCGACCTGGGGCTGCCGGACGTCGACGGCGCCCAAGTCCTCCGCATGCTCCGCGCGGTGAGCGACGTCCCCGTGATCGTGGCCACGGCCCGCGACGACGAGCCGGAAATGGTGACGGTCCTGGAGGCCGGGGCGGACGACTACATCATCAAGCCCTTCGGCGCCGCCCAACTGGACGCCCGGGTCAAGGCGGTCCTGCGCCGCCTGGGCGCGACGGAGACAGAGGAGCCCCTCCACGTCGGCGGCCTCTCCATCGACCCGACCTCCCGCGAGGTGACCCTGAACGGCCACCACATCGACCTGACGCCACGCGAGTTCGACCTCCTCGCCTACCTGGCCCGCCGCCCCGGCCAGGTGATCTCGCGCCGCGAACTCCTCGCCGAGGTCTGGCAACAGCCGCTGGGAGGCGCCGACAAGACGGTCGACGTCCACCTCTCCTGGCTCCGCCGCAAGCTGGGTGAAACAGCCCAGCACCCCCGCTACCTCCACACGGTCCGCACGGTAGGGGTAAAGCTGACGCCGCCCGAAGGCCCCGGAGCAGCGACCCCTCACCGGCCCGAGGCCGCGTACGAGACGGGAGGGGACGCGGGGGTATGTGCGCACGGAGCACCGAGCACAAAGCCGACCCCAGCCGCAGCAACAACACCCCGCAACAAAGATGGCGAGTACGGACATACCCCCGCGGCCCCGCACCCAAAGAAACAAGGCGTACACCCCGCACCGGGCAAAGCACCGAAACCAAAAGACGAACCACCCCCCACTTCCACGAACAAACCAAACGCACCCGCACCCGACAACAACCCCGCACCACAGGCAGACTGATGCGCCGAAGCCTCCTCCTCCTGACGGCGGCGACAACGGCCCTGGTGCTCACCGCACTCCTTGTCCCCCTCACCCTCCTCACCCGCACGCACGCCGCCGACCGCGCCACCTCCGAGGCCACCGCCCGCGCCCAGTGGGTCGCCCACGCCATCGGCCCGGCCCTGGCGACCGCGGACGAGCGCGAGACCGCCGAGCAGACGGTGGAGAGCGTCAACGGCAAGGACCTGCCGGCCACTTCCCTGATCCTTGCGAACAACGAGGTCATCGGCCCGCACCCGCAGCAGCACACCCCCGCCGTCACGGACCCGATCCGCCTGGCCCGCACGGGCCGCGCGTTCACCTACGAACCCGAGTCCGGCGGCCGCCTGGTCCTCGTCCCCGTCCAGGGCGCCGAGGACGGCACGGCGGTGGTCCAAGTAACGCTCACCGAAGCCCAGTTGTACGCGGGCACCCTCGCCTCCTGGCTGGTCCTCGCCGGCATCGGCGTAGGCCTCGTACTCCTGGGTCTCCTCCTCGCCGACCGCCTCGGCGCACGCCTGGTCGGCGCGACCCGCCGCCTCGCCCGCACGGCGGACCGCCTGGCCGCAGGCGACCTCACGGCGCGCGCCACCCCCGAGGGCCCGCCCGAACTCCGCCTGATCGCGGGCGAACTGAACCGCCTGGCCGCCCGCATCGACGAGCTCCTGACCGCCGAGCGGGAGAACGCCGCCGACCTGGCCCACCGCCTGCGCACCCCGGTGGCGGCCCTGCGCCTGGACGCGGAGACGCTGCGCGACACGGACGAGGCACGACGCATCGCGGCGGACGTCACGGCCCTGGAGCGCAGCGTCGACGACGTGATCCGCAAGGCACGGCGCCCCTTGCGCGAGGCGCCGCGCGCGGACCTGGCGGCGGTGGCGCGGGAGCGAGCGGCGTTCTGGGAGCCGCTGGCGGAGGACCAGAACCGCCGCACCGAAACCACCACACCACCCCACGAGATCCCCGTACCGGTCCCCGAGGACGAACTGACGGCAGCCCTGGACGCGTTGATAGGAAACGTCCTGGACCACACCCCGCAAGGCACCCCGTTCTCGGTCACCGTCACGGCCCGCAGCACACGGGACGGAAACCACGCGGAACTGACCATCGCCGACGAGGGCCCCGGCTTCCCCGACACCACGTCCCCCGACCGAGGCACCAGCGGCGCGGGCTCCACAGGCCTGGGCCTGGACATCGCGCGCCGCACCGCGGAGGAGGCGAACGGCGCCTTCGAGACGCGGAGCACCCCCGAGGGCGCCCGCGTCACGCTGACGTTCCCCCTCACGCCGCCCGGGGGAAAGCCGTCCGCACCGCGCGGGCCCACTTGTTGATGCCCAGTTCGGGCCGCACCGCCGCGTACCCGCCGCAGTACTTCGTGAAGTCGGCGGCGCGCACGCCGAACCGGTGCAACACCCGGTCGGCGTCGGTCAGATGGCCCTTGGTCTTGGTCTCCACGAGCACGAGCCCGCTGTCGGCCTCGGCGCTGCGCCCGGTCACGGTGTCGCGCACGACGAGCCCGGCGTCGCAGGTGATGCGCTGCCCGTCGGCGACGAAGGTGGCGCGCCGGTAGTCGGTGACCAGCGACGTGACGAGCCCGCCCGGGGCGTCGATCCCGTACGACCCGCGCAGCACACCGGACAGGAACCCGAGCCGCACCGCGTCCAGGGCGTGATCGTCCCCGGCGAGCCGCTGCCGGTGCTTGACGGTCTCGCCGCGCCCGCTCTTCAGCTTGATCTCGAACTGCCGCTCCCCGCTGTCCTGGTAGACGCGCTCGCGGATGCGGTACCGCAGGCGCCGCCCCTGCCGGTGGTCGTGGAAGGTGAGCAGTTCAGGGGTGTCGTAGTACGTCGAGTGATACCGGAACCACCGCTTCCCCCCGATGCTGAGGGCCCGGAAGGGGCCGCCCGCCCTGCGCGGGTCGGTGAGCAGCGCCGCGAGATCCTCGAAGATCTCGACGGGCACCAGATAGCTGTTGTCGTAGCGGGCGAGGAGCTCCGCCCGAGCGTTCACCTCGTCAAGCGCGATGGGGTGCGCGGCGAGGGCGGCGCGGCCGATGGCGCGTACGGCGGGGTTCACACGGTCTCCTTCGGGTGACTGGGGGGAAACGTGTTGGACCGGGTCGTGCGTCGTCGTACGGTCAACTCCCGGCGCGGCACGGAAGGTTCCGGCTGGCGGAAGCGGACTTCCAGGACCATCAGATCGCGTACGTAATCCACCTCCTGGACGGTCCACCCCAGAGGCCGCCCGAGGCGCCGCTCCAGCTCGGCGCGGAGCGGCCCCTCCTCGCGGTAGACGGCATCCAGCGTGACGACCGCGCGGCGGTCGCGGGCGAAGAGGCGGGGGTGGTCCGCGCCGTACATCACCACGAGCAGGACGGCGGCGAGCAGCGTCGCGACGGGCAGGCTCAGGGCGGGCAGCCCGCAGAGCAGGCCGAGGACCAGGGTGATGAAGTAGTACGCCACTTCCTGGTGCTGCAGGGCGTCCGAGCGCAGCCGCACGATCGAGAGCACCCCGAAGAGCCCGAAGCCCAGGGCGAGTCCGCCGTTCCCGCCGACGGTACCGAGCCCGGCGACCACCGCGAACAGGGCGACGTTCAGGGCGAGGTAGGCGGGGACGAGTTCGCGCCTGCGGTGCCGCGGATAGAAGACGCCGAAGGTCAGCAGGGAGACGGCGGCCAGATCGAGGCCCAGGTGGGCACTGAGAGTCAGTGTGCTGTCCATGGCAAGGACGCTAGGGACGGGCGGGTTAAGGGCGCCCCTCACGGAAGTTAAGAACGCACCCGCAGCCCACACCGAACAGCACCCCACCACCACAAATCCCAGAGCAGACACCGCAGGCCCAGAACAAGCCGCACCCAGCACCGCCACCCCCTATTGACAGCTCACTGTCAGCTTGACAGCATGCTTACATAAGCACGGCTCGCCCACCACCGGAGGTCGTCATGTCCCGCAAGCCCGCACACCTGGCCGTCTACGACACGTCCGCCGACTGGGAGACCGGCCACACCACAGCCTGGCTGGCCCGCGCCGGGTACGAGATCCGCACGGTCGCGCCCTCCGCGGCCCCGGTCCGCTCGATGGGCGGCCTGCGCGTCCAGCCCGATCTGTCGCTCGACGAGCTGCGGCCCGAGGACAGCGCGCTGCTGATCCTGCCGGGCGCCGACCTGTGGGACACGAGCGAGGACCTGGCGCCGTTCGCGCGCACGGCCCGCGCGTTCCTCGACGCCGGGGTGCCGGTCGCCGCGATCTGCGGCGCCACGGCGGGGCTCGCCCGCGAGGGCCTGCTCGACGACCGCGCGCACACCAGCGCGGCGGCGATGTACCTGGCCGCCACCGGCTACAAGGGCGGCGAGCGGTACGTCGAGGCGGACGCGGTCACCGACGGCGACCTGATCACGGCGGGCCCGACCGAGCCGGTCGCGTTCGCGCGGGAGGTCTTCGGCCGACTCGGCGGCATCTTCGACGACGAGAAGCTCGACGCCTGGTACCGCCTCTTCCACGACTCGGACCCGGCGGCGTTCGAGACCCTCAACTCCTGAGCGGGGAAAAGCCGATGACCGACGAAGAGCGCCGGGAGCACAGGGAACACCAGGAACCCAGGGACCACCAGGAACCCAGGGAACACCAGGAACACCGGGAACCCCAGGAACACCGGGAGCAGCGAGAGCAACAGGACCTGCTCAGCCGCACCGCCCTGACCGTCTTCCGCCTCAACGGCCAGTTCCTGGCAGCCTCCGAGGAGTTGACGAAGCCCGCAGGGCTCACCGCCGCCTGGTGGCAGGTGCTCGGCGCGGTGCTGCGCGAGCCGCTGCCGGTCGCGGGGATCGCCCGCGCGATGGGCATCACGCGGCAGAGCGTGCAGCGCGTGGCGGACCTCCTCGTGCGCAAGGACCTCGCCGAGTACGTGCCCAACCCGGCCCACCGCCGCGCCAAACTGCTGCGCCCCACCGCCGAAGGGCGGGCGGCCGTGGCGCGGATCGACCCAGGCCACGCGGAGCTCGCCGGATGGCTCTCGGCCGCGCTCGGCGAGGACGAGTTCAAGGAAACCGTACGGGTGTTGGAACGCCTGTCCGACGTGCTCGACACCATCACGACCCCGGATCCGGAACCCGCCGCGGAACCCGTTACGGAACCGTAGAGAGCAGCCCGTCCCACCCTGTCGTAGGGCCGCACTATCCTCACTCTGTTGCACACCAATGGGGGAGGTCGGTGCGGCGATGGAAAAGCTCGGGCCCGGTGATCCGCAGCGGATCGGCGCATATCGGCTGCTGGCGCGGCTCGGCGCCGGCGGCATGGGGCAGGTGTATCTCGCGCGGTCGGGGCGGGGCCGTACGGTCGCGGTCAAGCTGGTCCGCCAAGAGCTCGCCGAACAGGAGGAGTTCAGGAACCGCTTCCGACAGGAAGTGCGCTCCGCGCGACAGGTCGGCGGCGCGTGGACGGCGCCGGTTCTCGACGCGGACACCGAGGCGGACGTCCCGTGGGTCGCCACGGGATACGTCGCGGGACCCTCGCTGCAGACCGTCGTCTCGCACGACCACGGTCCGCTGCCCGAGCGGTCGGTGACCGTCCTCGCGGCCGGACTCGCGGGCGCGCTCAAGGACATCCACGCGGCGGGCATCGTCCACCGCGACCTCAAGCCGTCGAACGTCCTGATCACGATCGACGGCCCGCGCGTCATCGACTTCGGCATAGCCCGGGCCCTGGAGACGGTCACCGACGGCGGACTCACCCGCACCGGCGCGCTGGTCGGATCGCCCGGCTTCATGGCGCCCGAGCAGGTGCGCGGGGACCGCATCACCCCGGCGTGCGACGTGTTCTGCCTCGGCTCCGTCCTCGCCTACGCCGCGTCGGGAGCTCTGCCCTTCGGCACGGCCAACAGCGGCGTGCACGCGCTGATGTTCCGCATCGCGCAGGAGGAGCCCGACCTGGAGGGCATCCCCGAGAGCCTCGCCGAGCTGATCTCCGTGTGCCTGCGCAAGGACCCGGCGGCCCGGCCCTCCCTCGACGAGGTCCTGGAGCGTACGGGCGCCGCGGACGCCCTCGGCGAAGGACGTGCCCTGGACCCGTGGCTGCCGGGCGCACTGGTGGCCCAACTGGGGCGGCATGCCGTGCAGTTGCTGGACGCGGAGGACCCGGACGAGACGGGCCCGGCCTCGGTGCCGGACGCGTCCTCGGAGACCGAGGCCCCAAAGGCCACTCCCCCGGTGACTCCCCCGGCAGCGGCCGCTCCCGAGGGCGACGGCGAAGCCACGCCCCCGCCCCCCGGCAAGCCCGGCGCCGCGCCCGTCAACCACCTGCCCACCATGGTGTCCGGCCAGGCCCCGCCGCCCACGCCGCCGCCCGGCGCCCCTTCGTACGGCTATCCGCAGCAGCACCCGCAGCCCGCCGCCTACGGCTACCCGCACCAGCCCCAACAGCAACCCCAACAACCCCAGCAGCCGGGCTACGGCTCGACGCCCCCGTACGGCCCCGGTCTCTACGCCCCCGCCGCCGCGCCCGAACCACCGCGCCGCAGCGGGCGTTCGACCGCGGCCCTGATCGTCGTGGCGTTGATAGTGGCCATCGGAGCGGGCGGCACGGTCTACGCCGTCATGAACGGCGAGGGCACCGACAAGAAGCAGGGCGACGACGCCAAGAACTCCGCGAGCAGCGCCCCCGAGACCCCGGGCAGCGGCTCGCCGTCGCCCGAACCGTCCAGCCAGGACGCGACCACCCCGGACGCCGCCGACGACACGATCCCGGACAAGTACCTGGGCACCTGGTCGGGCGGCCTCGACACCGACACGGGCCACAGCACCCGCGAACTCACGCTGCAGCAGGGCGAGGTGGGCGACACGGTCCTCTCGGTGACGGCGGAAGGACCGACCGACGGCGGCGGCACCTACCGCTGCGTCTTCCAGGGCAAGCTGGTCTCCGCCTCCGAGGACCGGCTGCGCATCGGCCCGACCGAGGTCACCGTCGGCGAACCCATGTCGTCCTGCACGCCGGGCGAGCCGAGCGTCATCACGATCCTCGGCAACGGCAAGCTGCGGCGCGCGAACACGGACGGCAGCGGCGAGTTGACGTACACCAAGGGCAGTTGAGCAAAGCCAGGTGACCTGAGTCAGGTGACCTGAGCCGGTTGCCCGAAGCCAGTCGACTGAACCGGCGGCGAACAACAGCCGACGGAACGGGGAAGCGGGCCCCGGGCGGCCCCGCGCCGCCAACCGTCACCGCCCATGGACCACGCCCGACGACAAGCCACCGCTCCTGTCCCGCCCCGCCCCGCCCAGCTCCTGACGGTCCTGCTCACGCTCTCCGTCGTGACGCTCGCCTCGATCATCGTGCTGCGGAACGACGATCCGCCGCCGATCGAAACCCGGGGTGAGAGCACTTACTCCACGGCCAGCACGATCACGCTGTCGCCCGCGCCGAGGCTCAGCCGCTCCCGCTTGCCCGGGTTGAGCCGTACTCCGAAGGCGGGTTCGAGCGCGGCCTCCTCGCCCAGTCGGTAGCCGATCGCGCACTGCCCCTGGCGGCGGGCCGACTCGACCACGGTGGCGTACGAGACCTCGTGGCCCGGCGCGACGTAGTCGCAGGCGGGCCGGAGGTAGATCTCGCTGCCCTCGGGGTCCCCCAACTCCCGGAAGAGTCCCGCCAGTTCGTGGTTCTCGGCGATCTGCGTCATCAGCAGGCTGACGATCTTGCCGCTGACGATGAAGTCGGTGCCCTCGCTGAGCGGGGCGAGCGCGCGGTTGCGGTCGTCGGACATCTCGGTGACGACGGGCAGATGCCGGTTCAGGGCGCGCCCCAGGGCGCGCAGATGCAGCAGCGTGACGAGGGTGCCGACGTCGGACGCGGCGCCGATCCGGCCCTCCTCGTCCTCGTAGCCGAGCACGACGACACTCGCGTACGAGCCGATGTCGAGCTCCGAGAGCACCTCGGGCCGGTCGGTGGCGCCGCACCGGAAGCCGGTCTTGAGGCGGTCGGGCGGCGTGAGGGCGGCGGCCTCGTCCACGACGCGCTCGCCGTGCGCGACGATGTCGAGGACCGAGCCCGGGGCGACGTACCCGTCGAGCTGCTCGATGATCAGCGGGGCGCGGCGGTTCCAGCCGAGCAGCAGGATCCGCTCGGGGACGGCCTCGCGCGGGACGGGCACGACGACGGCGGCCTCGTCCACCTCCGGCGGCCGGCCGGTGTCCAGCACCACGGCGTCGTCGTCGGCGGCCACGGCGACGATCCGGTCGTCCGCGCCGATCGTGGTGGCGGACGGCGGATTGACGGCGACCGTGCCGTCCGGGCGCACCAGGCCGACCACCGACGACGTGTCGTACGCGAGCAGTGCGTCGCCGAAGGTGCGGCCGACCAGGGCGGGCGGGGCGGGGACGGTGTAGAACTCGTCGCCCGTGAAGTCCAGGAGCTGCTGGTAGACGAGGGAGAGTCCGGGCTGGCGCGAGGTCTGCACGATGAGGCGGGCCGTGACGTCGTCGATGTTGAGCACGCAGCCGTCGTCACCGGCGGCGAGGCAGGCGGCCGCGTGGTGCCTGCCGTCGCGCACGGCGGCGACGAGATGGGCGTCGCCGCGCCGCCCGCCCCCGCTGTTGACGGCGAGCAGGGTCTTGATGACCTGGGAGTCGGCGTCCTCGTCGCCGGGTGAGACGACGAGGATGGAGCGGGCCGTGTGCAGCCCCACGCGCCCGATGACCGCCGGATCGCTGGTGTCCCCGGTCCGGCAGATCACCCGCGTCGTCCCGGTGTCGGGGACCTGGGTGTGGATCTCGCCCTCCATGGCGACCTTGTCCCGGTCGGCGAGGATGGCGACGGCGGCCCTGCGCTGGTTGGCGTTGGCCTCGACGAGTTCGCTGACGATGGGGAAGACCTGGTCCGACCAGCCGAGGACGACGGTGTGCCGCTCCTCGATCACCTGGGAGCGCCCGAGCCGCAGCGACATGATCTTTCTGTTCACGCCTGCCGTGATGAGGCCGACGAGGGTGGACGCGAAGAACAGGGCGACCAGGGCGAGCAGCACGGAGAGGGCGACGTAGGCGGGCGTCCCGATCGCGCCGCCGCCGATCTTGAAGGTGGTGCCGATGCTCTTCCAGATGGCGACGGCCTGGTTGGAGAGGGTCGTCGGGGTGTTCTTGTCCGCCCAGACGAGGGCCGCGCTCGCGGGCACGACGATGACGAGACACACGAGGGTGAGCCAGCCGATGAGCGCGGGGGTGCCGCGCGCCATGGTCTTGTCGAACCAGTAGCGCTGCCGCTGTCTGAGGGTCGGCTTGCGGACCTCGGTCATACAACGCCTCCCCTCACGGTCGGTGAGCACTGGGCACGGACGGTGACTTTCCATGATCGTCCAATGCGGGGGCGGGGTTCGCAACGTGGGTGGCCCCGTGGGGGGGGGGCCGACCGACCGGCAGCGCGAAGGGGCACCCCGGCGGTGCCGGAGTGCCCCTTCGTCGTCTGCGGGAACCGCTAGATGAACGAGTTGATCTCGATCGTCTCGGTACGGCCCGGACCCACGCCGATCGCGGAGATCGGGGCGCCGGACATCTCCTCCAGGGCCTTCACGTAGCCCTGCGCGTTCTTCGGCAGGTCGGAGAAGGTCTGGGCCTTGGTGATGTCCTCGGACCAGCCGGGCAGCATTTCGTAGATCGGCTTGGCGTGGTGGAAGTCGGTCTGGTTGTACGGGAGTTCCTCGACGCGCTTGCCGTCGATCTCGTACGCGACACAGACCGGGATCTGCTCCCAGCCGGTGAGGACGTCGAGCTTGGTGAGGAAGAAGTCCGTCAGGCCGTTCACGCGGGTCGCGTAGCGGGCGATCGGGGCGTCGAACCAGCCGCAGCGACGGTCACGGCCGGTGGTCACACCGCGCTCGCCGCCGATGGTGCGCAGCGCCTCGCCGTCGTCGTCGAACAGCTCCGTCGGGAACGGGCCCGCGCCGACGCGGGTCGTGTACGCCTTGAGGATGCCGATGACGCGGCTGATCTTCGTCGGGCCCACGCCGGTGCCGGTGCAGGCGCCGCCGGCGGTCGGGTTGGACGAGGTGACGAAGGGGTACGTGCCGTGGTCCACGTCCAGGAGCGTGCCCTGGCCGCCCTCGAACAGGACGACCTTGTCGTCGTCGAGCGCGTTGTTCAGGATCAGCGTGGTGTCGGCGACGTACTGCTTGATGTTCTCGCCGTGCTCCAGGAGCTGCTCGACGATCTGCTCGGCCTCGATGGCGCGGCGGTTGAACACCTTCGTCAGGAGCTGGTTCTTCTGCTCCAGAGCCGCTTCGACCTTCTGCTGCAGGATCGACTCGTCGTAGAGGTCCTGCACGCGGATGCCGGTGCGGTTGATCTTGTCGGCGTAGGTCGGTCCGATGCCGCGGCCGGTCGTGCCGATCTTCCGCTTGCCGAGGAAGCGCTCGCCGACCTTGTCCACCGTCACGTTGTACGGCGTGATGATGTGCGCGTTGCCGCTGATCAGCAGCTTGGACGTGTCGACGCCGCGCTCGTTCAGACCGCTCAGCTCGGAGAGCAGGACCGACGGGTCGACGACGACTCCGTTGCCGATGACAGGCACACAGTCCGGGGAGAGAATCCCGGAAGGGAGGAGATGCAGCGCGTACTTCTGGTCGCCTACGACAACCGTGTGGCCGGCGTTGTTGCCGCCCTGGTAGCGCACCACATAGTCCACCGAGCCACCGAGCAGGTCGGTGGCCTTTCCCTTGCCTTCGTCACCCCACTGAGCACCGAGCAGCACAAGTGCGGGCACAGGCGTACACCCCTTCCGGGCGGGGCATGTCCAAGGTCAGGGGCCGTAGCCGCCGTATGGGTGTGCCTTGGATGCTGCCCCGGAATAGACGAAGCCCCTGGCGCAATAGCGCAAGGGGCTCTTGCACAAAGATGCTACCCGAGGTCTCAAAGAACAGCTAAAGAAAGGGCGCACGTTGTCGGCTCGCGACCAGCTCCTAGTCGTCATCGACCCGGTCGCCCGGCGCGCGGACGGTGAGTCGGTACGGATCGCGAAGGACGTGCTCGGCGCGGGTGCGGCGGTCCGCATCTGCCTGCCCGAGGGGCCGGAGGACTTCACGAGAGCGCTGGCCAGGAGGGGTGCGCGGCGGCTCGTGGTGGTCGGCGACGACCGTGCGCTGCTGCGGGCGGTGGGCGCGCTGCACCGCGAGCGCGACCTCGGCGGCAGCGCGCTCTCGGTCGTCCCCGTGGGCGGGGCCCAGTCGCTCGCGCGGGCGCTCGGGGTTCCCTCCGGGGCGGTCGCGGCGGCGCGGGCGGTCCTTGAGGGCGCCGAGCGGCGGCTCGATCTGCTGGTGGACGACAGCGACGGGGTGGTCCTCGGCGATCTGCGGATTCCGCCGGTGCCGGGCGGCGACGCGGGCGTCGAGGCGTCCGCTGCCGGTGGCGGTGACGGCCACGCCTGGCTCCGCACCTGCCAGTCCTTCGTCCGCACCCTCGCCACGCGGCCCTCGCGGGTGGCCGCGGCGCCGGGGCCCGCGCCCGCGCGGCTGCGGGTGGAGGCGGACGGGGTCACGCTGGTCGACCTGGACCAGCCGGTGCAGGGGGTACGGGTGACCGCCGGGGACGGGGGCGGCCTGGCACAGGTGGAGGTCCGGCCGACCTCGGTGGGGGCGGAGGCGGCGCCGCTGCGGGTGCGGGCGCGGACGGTGACGGTATCCGGCGCGGACTTCCGCTACCGCGCGGACGCGGTGGTCGGGGGCCCGGTCCGCACCCGGACCTGGACGGTCCGGCCGCGGGCGTGGGGGCTCACGCTGCCGCGCTGAGCGTGCGACCCGGCTTCGCCGCCGTCACGTCACGCCGTGGCCGTCAGGTCACGCCACCTCGCGGCCATCAGGTCACGCCACCTCGCGGCCGTCAGGTCACGTCCTTGCCGAACAGCTCTTCTCTGCGCACTCGCCAGCGGTCCATCATTCCGGCCAGTTCGATCTCGACGAACTCGAAGAACGCCAGGGTCTCCGAGAGGCGGCGGCCCGCCGGGGAGTCCGCGCCGAGGTTGGCCACGCCGTCCCGCAGCGCGTTCTCCCAGCGCTTGAGGACGCCGTCGCGGTTGCCGAGCGCCTCGTACCACTGGTTGCTGTGCACCCGGAAGAGGTCGCGCCGCGTCCCAGGCTCCCGCTCGCGCGCGACCATGTGCTGCTGGGTCAGATAACGCACCGCCCCGGACACCGCGGCCGGGCTGACCCGCAGCTGTTCGCCCAGTTCCGCCGAGGTGAGCGCGCCGGAGTCGGAGGCGAGGAGAGCCGCGAAGATCCGGGACGGCATCCGTGGCATGCCCGCCTCGACGAGCTGCGAGGCGAAATGTTCCACGAAGCGGGAGACGGCCTCCCCGTCGCGCCCTGCCCCGGCTTCCTGCGCCGTCTCGTCCGTAGTCATCTCCCGATCATCTCCCCTGCCCTCTCCCCCGCTCACCCCGGTACCCGCGAGTTTATACGCTTCCTTAACTTCACAAATTTGTGAAAGAAGCGTACGTTCTGAAACATGACGAAGGCAATCACCGTCTCCGGACTGCACAAGTCGTTCGGCAAGACGCACGCGCTGGACGGCCTCGACCTGGACGTCGAGACCGGTGAGGTGCACGGCTTCCTCGGCCCGAACGGCGCCGGGAAGTCCACCACCATCCGGGTCCTCCTCGGCCTGCTCCGCGCCGACGCCGGCGCGGCCCAGCTGCTCGGCAAGGACCCGTGGCACGACGCCGTCGAGCTGCACCGCCGCATCGCGTACGTGCCGGGCGACGTCACCCTGTGGCGCAACCTCTCCGGAGGCGAAGTCATCGACCTCTACGGGAAGTTGCGCGGAGGCCTCGACAAGGCACGCCGCGCCGACCTCGTCGAGCGGTTCGAGCTCGACCCCACCAAGAAGGGGCGTACGTACTCCAAGGGCAACCGGCAGAAGGTCGCCCTCGTCGCCGCCTTCGCCTCGGACGTCGACCTGCTGATCCTCGACGAACCGACCTCCGGGCTCGACCCGTTGATGGAGGAGGTCTTCCAGAGCTGCGTCGAGGAGGAGCGGGACCGCGGCCGGACCGTGCTGCTCTCCTCCCACATCCTCAGCGAGGTCGAGACGCTGTGCGACCGCGTCAGCATCATCAGGAAGGGCGCGACCGTCGAGAGCGGCTCGCTGGCCGACCTGCGCCATCTGACGCGGACCAGCGTCACCGCCGAACTCGCGGGCGCGCCCAACGGGTTGTCCGGCCTGCCGGGCGTCCACGACCTCGACGTACAAGGCCACCGCGTCAAGCTCCAGGTCGACACCGACAAGCTGGACGCCGTCCTCAAGTCGCTGACCGAGTCCGGCGTCCGGTCACTGACCAGCACCCCGCCCACCCTGGAGGAGCTGTTCCTGCGGCACTACCAGGACGACGTGCGTGAGGCGGCGATGGCCCGATGACCGCCGTCGCCTTCACCTCGCGCGGGGGCGGCGCGCGTCAACTCGCCGGTGCGGGACAGCTGTTGCGGCTCGCCCTGCGGCGCGACCGGGTCATGATGCCCGTCTGGATCCTGATCGTCTCCGGCATCGTCCTCGCCATGCCCGGCTCCCTCGAAGGCATCTACGGCACGGCCGCCGAGCGCGCCGACGCCATGGAGTCGATGAACTCCAACTCCTCGATGCGCGCCATGTACGGGCCTGTCTTCGGGGACTCCATCGGCGGCCTGACCGCCTGGCGCGTCGGCTGCTACGCGGGCGTGCTCGCCGCCGTCATGAGCCTCGTCATCGTCGTACGGCACACCCGTGAGGAGGAGGAGACCGGGCGCCAGGAGATGCTCTCCGCCTCCATGGTGGGGCGGCGGGCGCCGCTCACCGCCGCGCTGTCCGCCGCGTTCGTCGCCAACGCGGCGGCCGGTCTGCTGATCGCCCTCGGCATGGCCGGGCAGGGCGCGGGCGGTGCGCTCGCGCTGGGGCTCGGCGTCGCGGGCGTCGGCATGCTGTTCGCCACCATGGCCGCCATCGCCGCGCAGCTCACCGAGAGCGCGCGGCTCGCCAAGGGGATCACCGGCGGGGTGCTCGGAGCGGCGTTCGTGCTGCGGGCCGCCGGGGACGCGGGGACGGCCGGGGGTTCGTCCGCGCTGACCTGGATCTCGCCGCTCGGCTGGCAGGAGAATCTGCGGGCCTACGCGGGTGAGCGGTGGTGGGTGCTGCTCCTGCTCGCCGCGGCGATCGTGGCGCAGGGCTTCGTCGCGTACGAACTGGCGGGGCGGCGCGACGTCGGCATGAGCTTCCTGCCCACCCGGCCCGGACCCGCGCGCGGCGGGCTCGCCACGGCGGGCGCCCTCGCCTGGCGGCTGCAGCGGGGCAGCGTGCTCGGCTGGGCGGCCGGATTCCTGCTCGCCGGGATCGTGTTCGGCGGGATGGCGTCCGGCGCGGCCGACATCGTCGGCGACAACCAGAACACCCGCGACATCATCGAGCGGATGGGCGGCAAGTCCGGCCTGACCGACGCCTTCCTCGCCACGATCGCCGGCCTGTTCGGCATGATGGCCGCGCTCTACATCGTGACGTCCGTGCTACGGCTGCACGGCGAGGAGACCTCGCAGCGCGCCGAGCCGGTCCTCGCGGGCGCGGTCGGGCGGCTGCGCTGGGCGGCCGGACACCTCGCCATCGCGTTCGGCGGTGCGGTGCTGCTCCTCGCGGTCGCGGGGGTCGGCATGGCCGTCGGGCACGGCGAGGACGCGGGCGCCGTGGTGGGCGCGTGCCTCGCGCAGCTGCCGGCGGTGTGGGCGCTCGGCGGGCTCGCGGTCCTGCTCGCCTGCGCGTACCCGAAGGGGGCCGTGGCGTCCTGGGCCGTGGTCGGGATCTGCCTGGCGATCGGCTGGATCGGCCCGGCGCTCGATCTGCCCCAGGCGGTCATGGACCTCTCTCCCTTCGGCCACCTCCCGAAGCTGCCGGGTGCCGAGATGTCCTGGGCCCCGCTGCTCGTGCTCACGCTGATCGCCGCGGCCCTGGTGGGCGCGGGCCTTGCGGGGCTGCGCCGCCGGGACATGATCAGCTGAGGGTCGCTCACACTCACACCTCGACGAGCAGCTCCTTCAGGCCCCGGATGACGAAGTTGGGCCTGCGCTCGGGCTCCGCGGCGAGACTCAGCCGCGGGGCCCTGCGCAGCAACGCGCCCAGGGAAGCGGCGAGTTCGATGCGGGCCAGCGGGGCGCCGATGCAGTAGTGGATGCCCGCGCTGAAGGAGATGTGCGGGTTGTCGCGGCGGGCGAGGTCCAGCTCGGCGGGGCGCGCGAAGACCGCCGGGTCGTGGTTGGCGGAGCCGAAGAGCAGCGCCACCTCGGAGCCGCGCGGGATCGTCGTCCCGCCGACCTCGATGTCGTCCAGGACCCAGCGCTCGAAGAGCTGGAGCGGGGTGTCGTAGCGCATCAGCTCCTCCACGGCCGTGGGGATCAGGCCCGCGGGATCGGCGCGCAGGGCCGCCAGTTGGGCGGGGTTGCGGAACAGCGCGTACCAGCCGTTGACCGTGGCGTTCACCGTCGCCTCGTGGCCCGCGTTCAGGAGCAGGACGCAGGTCGAGATCATCTCCTGCTCGCTGAGCGACTCGCCGTCCTCGTACGCCGCGATCAGTCCCGAGATCAGGTCGTCTGCGGGCTTCTCGCGGCGGGCCGCGATCAACTCCCTGAGATACGAGGAGAATGCGAGCGAGGCGCGGACCGCGGCCGCGGCCGTCTCCTCGGACGGGTTCAGCTCGTACATCCCGCAGATCGCCGCCGACCAGGGGCGCAGCAGGCCCCGGTCGCTCTCCGGGATGCCCAGCATCTCGGCGATCACCGCCACCGGCAGCGGTTCGGCGACGCGGGCGGCGAGGTCGCCGCCGCCGTCCGCCACCAGCTCGCGCGCGAGGCCGTCCGCCAACTCCTCGACGTACGGGCGCAGTCGCTCGACCGTGCGCGGCGTGAACGCCTTCGACACCAGGCGGCGGATGCGGGGGTGGGTGGGCGGCTCCAGGTCGAGCATGCCGTTGTCGTTGAGGACGTGGAACGGCTCGTGCTCGGGCGGCGGGGCCTGCCGCCCGAACTCCTCGTGGGTGAAGCGGTGCAGATAGGTGCGGCCGAGGCGGCGGTCGCGCAGCAGGGCCGAGACGTCCGCGTGGTGGGGGATCAGCCACTGGTTGCTGGGCGGGTAGTAGTGGGCACGGCCCGCCGCGCGAAGCCGCGCGTACGCGGGGCAGGGGTCTGCGAGGAACTCCGGGGAGGTGGGGGCGAAGGCCGCGGGGGCCTCGAAGGCTGCGTCCATGGCGCGACGCTAAGCGCTCGCCGGGGATTGCGGAATACGGCTGCGGGTTCGTTGTGGCTGGTCGCGCCCACGCGGCGGAGCCGCATACCGGATGCAGCCCCGCTCCCCTTCGGGACGCTAGCCCGGCGTCACAAGCCTCGCCTCGTACGCGAAGACCGCCGCCTGCGTGCGGTCCCGCAGGCCCAGCTTCACCAGGACCCGGCTGACGTGCGTCTTGATCGTGGACTCGGCGACCACGAGCCGGGAGGCGATCTCCGCGTTCGACAGGCCCTGCGCGATCAGCACGAGCACCTCCGTCTCGCGCTCGGTGAGCTCGCCGTACTGCTGTGCCTGGACGGCCGCCGAGAGCCGCGGCGTCTCCGCGAGCCGGGAGAACTCCGTGATCAGGCGGCGCGTCACCGTCGGCGCGAGCAGCGCCTCGCCGGAGGCCACCACCCTCACTCCGTCGGCCAGTTGGCGTGCGGAGGCGTCCTTGAGGAGGAAGCCCGAGGCTCCCGCACGCAGCGCCTGGTAGACGTACTCGTCGAGGTCGAAGGTGGTCAGGACGAGCACCTTCGAGTCCCCGTCGGACGCCACGATCTCGCGGGTCGCCTCGATGCCGTTCAGCTCGGGCATGCGGATGTCCATCAGGACCACGTCGGGGGCGAGTTCGCGGACCCGCTGGACCGCCTCGCGGCCGTTGACGGCCTCTCCGACGACCTCGATGTCGGGCATCGCGCCCAGCAGCACGGAGAACCCTTCGCGGACCATCATCTGGTCGTCCGCGATCAGGACGCGGATCGTCATGCGCCGTCCTCCCCCGCCGGGTCGATGCGGTCCGCGTGCGGGACCGGCAGGAACACCGTGACCTCGTAGCCGCCCTCGGCCGTGGCCTCCGCCGTCATCTCGCCGTCCAGCATCGTGACGCGCTCGCGCATGCCGGTGATGCCGTGGCCCGCCCCCTCCAAAAGGGGCGGGCGGAGCCCTCGTTGAGGGGTGGTGGTTGGGTGACGGGAGGGCGGCTTGACCAGGCCGGTCGCCGGGCCGTTCACGATGCGCAGGCCGAGGCCGCCGAGTACGTAGCCGACCTCGACGCGGGCCGGGGCGCCGGGCGCGTGCCGCAGGCTGTTGCTGAGCGCTTCCTGCACGATGCGGTACGCGGAGAGCTCCACGCCCTGCGGCAGCTCCCGCACCGCTCCGGTGACCACCTTGTCGACGGTCAGCCCCGCCTCGCGGACGTTGTCCAGGAGCCGGTCGAGGTCGGCGAGGGTGGGCTGCGGGGCGTCGGGCGCCTCGTAGTCCTCTGCCCGCACGACGCCGAGGACACGGCGCAGCTCGGTCAGCGCGGACACCGCGTTCTCGCGGATCGTCACGAACGCCTGCTCCAGCTCGGGCGGCGGGTTCTCCACGCGGTAGGGCGCGGCCTCCGCCTGGATGGCGACCACCGACATGTGGTGGGCGACGACGTCGTGCAGCTCGCGGGCGATGTTCGTGCGCTCCTCGAGGAGCGTGCGCTTGTCGCGCTCGATGGCGGTGACGGTGCGCTGCACGGTGACCTCGCGCTGCGCCTCGCGGCGTACGTGCACGACGGTGGTGACCAGGAGGGCAAGCGCGGTGATGAACAGCATCTGCGGGGCGTTCGTACCCGGGCCGCTGAAGAGCACCTGTGCGGCCACCGAGAACGCCCCCGTGCCGACCCACATCCACAGAGCGGTGCCCGGTCCCGTCCTGGCCGCCGCCACGACCATCACCACGATGTGCGCGAAGAAGGCGGCGGGCGCCCACGGCCAGCCGTCCGACATGGTGCCGAGCACGCCGGTGACCGGAGTGGAGAGCAGCGAGATCCAGAAGGCGCCGACCGGCCTGGCCAGCGTCATCAGGACGGCGACCGCAGGGATGAAGCCGGTCATGACGTACATGACGTTGTTGCCGAGGCCGCCCACGCTCATGGCGACGAGCAGGGTGAGCAGGGCGGCGGACACCACCAGGGCGTGGCGGCTCCAGACCGCGTAGTGGCGTATCCGCTCGGGCAGACGGCTGGTCAGCGGGCCGAGCGTCTCCCTGGGCGGCAGGGGGCGGTAGTCGAAGGCGTCGTGGAAAAGCGCCTGCCGCATGCCCCCGAAGACATCCATCACGAGGTGGTACTCGGGGCTTTTGCGGCCCCGGGCGTTGAGCTGCTCAGTCGTATCGGTCACGTCTACGAAGGTACGGGGGCGCCGGCGGTGCGGTCGTCCGTAGCGAGGGGGGTTCTGGGGGGTCCGTCGCAGGTACTACTCGTGTGCGGCTGGGCGCGCAGTTCCCCGCGCCCCTTCGGGTGCGGGGGTTCAAGCCCCCGAAGGCCTCACCACCCCCGACTCGTACGCGAACACCGCCGCCTGCGTGCGGTCGCGCAGGCCCAGTTTCACCAGGATGCGGCCCACGTGCGTCTTCACGGTCTGCTCGGCGACCACGAGACACTCCGCTATCTCCGCGTTCGACAAGCCCTGTGCGATCAGCGCGAGGACCTCCGTCTCGCGCTCGGTGAGCTCGCCGACCCGGGACTTGAGCGGGCCGCGCGGGCCTCCGCCGTCCATGCGCGCGAACTCGGCGATGAGCCGACGCGTGATGCCGGGCGCGAGCAGCGCGTCGCCCGCGGCCACCACCCGCACCGCCTCGGCGAGCTGGTCCGCCGAGGCGTCCTTGAGGAGGAACCCGGAGGCGCCCGCGCGCAGCGCCTCGTACACGTACTCGTCGAGGTCGAAGGTGGTCAGGACCAGGACCCGCACCTCGGGCCGCTCGGCGGTGACGCGACGGGTGGCCTCGATGCCGCTCAGCTCGGGCATGCGGATGTCCATCAGGACCACGTCGGGCGTGAGCTCGGCGACCTGGGCGACCGCGTCCTCGCCGTCGACCGCCTGGCCGACGACCTCGATGTCAGGCTCCGCGTTCAGCAGGACCGAGAAGCCCTGGCGGACCATGACTTGGTCGTCGGCGATCAGAACCCGGATCGTCATGGCGTGCTCTCCCCGTTGGTCGGTGGCTGGTTCGTCGGAGGCTGGTTCGTCGGTGGCTGGTTCGTCGGAGGCTGGTTCGTCGGCAGGAAGGCGGACACCTCATAGCCGCCGTCCGGTGTGGGCCCGGTGGCGAGGTCGCCGCCGAGCATGGCTGTGCGCTCGCGCATGCCGAGCAGGCCGTGGCCCGCGCCCGGTGAGGGCGGGGCCTTGATGTGTGTGCCCGTGTTGGTGACGCGGACGCGCAGCCCGGAGCGCGTGTGCGCGAGGTCGATCCGCACCGTCGAGCCCGGCGCGTGCCGGATGGCGTTGCTGAGCGCCTCCTGCACGATGCGGTACGCCGACAGGTCCACGCCCGGCGGCAGCGGGCGCACCTCCCCCGCCGTCTCGCAGCGGACGGTCAGGCCGGCCGCGCGCGCGTTGTCGACGAGGCCGCCGAGGCGCTCCAGGGTGGGCAGCGGGGAGCGCGGCGCGGCCTCGGGGTCCTCGGGATTCTCCGAGCGCAGGACGCCGAGGACGCGGCGCAGTTCGGCGAGCGCCTCCAGGGCGTTCTCCCGGATACCCGCGAGATTCTCCTTGAGCTCCTCGGGCGGGTCCTTCACCAGGTGCGGGGCGACCTGCGCCTGGATGGAGATCACGGACATGTGATGGGCGACCACGTCGTGCAGCTCGCGGGCGATGCGGCTGCGCTCTTCGAGCAGCGTGCGACGGGCCCGCTCCTCGGCGGTCAGCGTCTCCTGCTCGACGAGCCGGGTGCGGGCCTCGCGGCGCCCGCGCAGGGCGATGCCGATCAGGGTGAGGGTGCCGAAGAGGAAGACCGCCACGGGCATCGTGTTGTCGTACGAGTCCGGGGCGCGCCAGCCGTGGAGCAGCGGGAGCAGTCCGGCGCTGAGCACGAAGGCGGCCACCGCGCCCGTGGCCGGCAGGCGCAGCGCGAGCAGCAGCGTGATCACGGCGTGCGCGACGAGTCCTGGCCCGGCCCAGGGCCAGGACTCGGGCGAGCCCTGGGGCCAGGCCTCGGGCGGACCCTCCGCGATGATCCGCCCCGCCGAGCAGAGCGCCGCCACGACCGTCGACACCAGGGACAGCCACCAGGCGGGGGCCGGCCGCCACAGCGCGAGGACCAAGGCCACGCTCTGCCCGATGGCGAGCGGCACGCCGAGTCCGAAGCCGAGGCCGTAGCGCTGCGGGAACTGGTCGAGGTTGCCGAAGAACGTCGCGATGCCGAGCAGCACGACCACGAGGTGCGGCAGCCAGCGCAGCAGCCGCGGCTTCGCGAGCGGCGGCAGCGGCATGGCCCGCCAGGTCACCAGGTCGTCGCGGACCGCCCTCAGTCCGGACAGCACGAAGGAACCGAAGCCCTTCTCACCGACGCGCCCGAAGCCCTTCTCACCGACGCGCCCGAAGCCCTTCCCGCCACCGCGCCCGAAGCCCTTGCCGCCACCCCGCCCGGAACCCTCGTCACCGCCACGCCCCAAGCCCTTGCCGCCACCCCGCCCGGAACCCTCGTCACCGCCACGCCCCAAGCCCTTCTCACCACCGCGCCCGAAGCCCCTTCCGCCACCACACCCGAAACCCCCGCCACCGCCACGCCCGCGGCCCGCACCGTCCACAAGATCATTCCTAGGCACGCCGCACCGCCTTCGCCTTCGCGCCCCCGCGCCCCGCCGCCCCCACCACCAGGGACCCTCCCCGGCTCTTTCCCCGCCCCCCTTGCTCGTACGTCCCAAAGGCCGCCCAGCACACCGCGAGCCCCAGCGCGAACACCGGCAGCCAGGCGATGCGGGCGAGCACCCAGCCGAGGCCGTCCGGCACCGTGTGCAGTCCGGGCAGCCGAGATCCGGCGAGCAGGCCGAGCGCGGTGACCGCCATCAGTGCCGTCTGGTGCCAGAGGAAGACCGTCATCGCGGAGAGGTTCGCGAGGGCGACGGCCGTCCACGCCGCAGGCCTGCGCATCCACCGGGAAAGGGGGTCCCGCAGCAGCAGCGCCAGGCCGCACTGGGCGAGGCCGAACGCGACGGCCGCCAGGGTGGGCGGGTTGAGGTTCGACACCGCCTCGCCGGGGACGCCGACCATCGAGGCGGGATAGCCGGCCCACAGGATCAGCCCGGCGGTGGCCGCCGCACCGCCGACCAGCAGCACCGCTCCGGAGCGCCGCGTCAGCTCGCCCCGCGCCCAGGCAGCGCCCAGCGTGTACGGCACGAGCCAGCCCGCCGCGAGGTTGACCCAGCCGAGCCAGGCGGGGCCGCCGAAGCCGAACCGTATGAGGTCCACGTGGAGAACGACCGCCAGCGGCCACAGCGGGTTGAGCCGCCGCACCAGCGGGGTGGCCGCGGTGAGGGCGGCGAAGACCAGCAGGAACCACAGCGGGGACAGCGCCAGTTTGACCAGCGCGTGGACGGTTGCCGGGTCCGCGCCCGAGACGACCAGGCCCGCGGCGACGGCGGCCCACAGGCCGAGCACGGCGGCGACCGGCCGGAAGAGACGGCCGAGCCTGGCCGCCAGCCACGCGCCGTAGCCGATGCCGCGCTCGCGCGCCGATGCGTGGCTCTTCGCCGCCACGTGCCCGCCCACCAGGAAGAAGACGGCCAGCGTCTGGAAGACCCAGGAGATGGGCGCGAGCCACGGCATGTGCTGCAGCGGGCTCGCCCCGCGCAGCGCGCCGCCCTGCGACACCAGGGCGGTGACGAGCCAGTGCCCGCCCACCACGCCGAGGATCGCGAAGGCCCGCAGGGCGTCGACGGCGCGGTCCCTGTCGGGCGGAGTGGCGGCGTCGACGCGCCTGACGAGCGCGGACAGGTGACGCTGGCGCTCACGCATGAGTGACCTCCGGTTCGTCGCCGCGCACGATCCGTGCGAGGTTGTCGAGCGATGCGGAACCCGGCTTCAGGTAGTCGCTGTGGCCGCCCTCGCCCGCCGCGAAGAGGCGGGCGCCGAAGCCGCGGGAGACCGGGTCGGTGCCGAAGCCGACGGTCGTGCCGAAGAGGTCGGCGCTGGTGTGCGGCACGTCGGCGATCCAGTCGTCGGCGCCGCGGCCCGCCCAGATCCGGGCCGGGGTGTTCAGGTCGGCGGCCTTGTCGACGCCCGTTCCGGGGCTGCCGTAGAACGCGATGTCGGCGACGGCCAGGCCACGCGGCCCCGAGGCGGCACTGGCGCACACCACCGAGCCGTACGAATGGCAGAGCAGGGACACGCGCGCGTGGGCGTTGACGCCGCGCAGGTCGGCCACGAAGGAGCGCAGCGCGGGCGCCGCCTGGTCCGCCCGGCCCGTGGTCAGCACGGCGGGGCTGACCGTGCCCGGCGTCTCATAGCCGAGCCAGGCCACGACGGCCGCGCGCGGGCCCAGTTCGTCCCGCAGCGCGAGGGCGCCCGAGCGGAGTCTGCCGTACGAGTCGAGGGAGGTGTCCGAACCCGGCACCAGGACGGCGACGCTCTCCGCGGCCGCCAGGTCGCCGAACACCTCGGCGGTGCGGCCCGCGCCCCGCCCGTCGAAGGCGAGGAACCGCCGGTCGGGCGAGGCCATGGCGCGCAGTGCGGCGGCGCGGTCCCCCGCGCCGTACCGCTCGGCCATGGTGGCCGCCTCGCGGGCGTTCGCACGGTTCGCCGCGTAGGCGTCGGTCAGGGTCGATGCCGTGACATGGCCGAGGGAAGCGGGGGCGGGGGCCGGGATCTCGGGGCGCGCGGCGGCCGACAGCGGCAGCACCACAGCGGCGGCGACGCCCGTCGCCAACAGAGTGCGGCGCAGCCGCCCGGCCCGGATCCTCATCGCGGCCTTCCCTTCCGTCTCTTCGCGGGCCGGCGCTCCGACTCGCGTCCACGGAAGGAAAGTTATGGATCAGGCTCTGTCGCTCACATCACACTGGGGTATACAGCTGACCGGTAGCTCTCAGGTATTACGGGTAGCCCTGGGGTGCCTCCCCCAGGGGCTCATCACCACCCACGGTCGTACTCAGAACTCCGGCTGCGCGACGGCCGTACTCAGAACGCCAGCTGCGCGATCTCCTCGGCGACCACCGCGCACGCGTCCGCCGCCGGGTCGATCAGCGGGAAGTGCCCCACGTCCTCGAGCAGCGTGAGGCCGACCACTTCTCCCGCCTTCGCCGCGGCGTCCGCGTACGCCTCGGCCACCTCGTGCGGTACGACGATGTCGGTACGGCCCTGCACCACGGTCGTGGCGATGCCCGTCGGCAGCAGCGCGGCCGGATCGGCGTACGGCAGGCGCTCGTCGAACCGGTCCGCGCCGCCCAGGAGTTGCGCCGACGCCCCGCCGCAGACCTCCATCTCCTCGGCGACACGGAAGTCCGCGATCGGCGCGAGCGCCACCACGCCGCGCAGCGGGGCCGGGCGGTCGGTGCGCCAGGGCGCGTCGGCGGGCAGCACGTGCCGCGCGGCCGCCCACAGCGCGAGATGGCCGCCCGCGGAGTGCCCGGTGACGACGGTGCGGCGCGGGTCGGCCGACGGCAGCGCCTCCCGTACCAGCGCGGGCAGCGCGTCGAACGCGGCGGCCACGTCGTCGAAGGTCTCCGGCCAGCGCCCGGCCACGGGCCCCGCGCCGCCCTGCGCGGGAATCGAACTGCCCCTGCGGTACTCGACGTTGGCCACCGCGAAGCCCCGGCGCGCGAGGAAGTCCGCGAACGGTGTGATGTGCTGCCGGTCGTACGGCGCGCGCCAGGCGCCGCCGTGCAGCACGACGACGAGGGGCGCGGGTCCCGGCTCGTCACCCCGGGAGGCGTAGAACTCGTCACCCCTGGGGGCGTAGAAGTCGACGACCTGGTCGGGGTGTTCGCCGTACGCGGCGGTGGCGTCCGGCTTCACGGCGGGATGCGAGAAGGCGGCGTCGGCCTCGGCGGCATCGCGGGCCACGGCGGCGTCGTCCGGCATGCGGCAACCTCTCAACAGCAGTACGTCAGGCGGGGATGCCCCCGCTCTTCCGTGGTGCGGAAAAGCGGGAGCAAGATCCGCCGGACGGTATCAGGCCAGCGTGCGTGCGAGGACACGGGCCGCACGCTCGGCGTCGGCGAAGGAAACGTACAGCGGTGTGAATCCGAAGCGCAGCACGTCCGGCGCGCGGAAGTCGCCGACCACGCCCTGCTCGACGAGCCGCTTCATCACCTCGCCCGCACCGTCGCAGCGCAGCGCGACCTGGCTGCCGCGCTCGGCGTGCGCGGCCGGGGTCAGCGACTCCACCCGCCCCTCGGGTACGTACGTCTCGACGCACCGCAGGAAGAAGTCCGTCAGGGCAAGGGACTTGGCGCGCACCGTGTCGACACGGACGCCGTCCCAGACGTCGAGCGCCGCTTCCAGGGCGAGCATCGACAGGATGTCCGGGGTGCCGACGCGACCGCGCAGCGCGCCGTCCGCCGCCTCGAACTCCGGCCGCATGCCGAAGGGTTCGGCGTGCGAGTTCCAGCCGGGCAGCGGGGAGTCGAAGCGGTCCTGCAGTCCTTCGCGTACGTAGATGTAGGCGGGCGAACCCGGGCCGCCGTTGAGGTACTTGTAGGTGCAGCCCACCGCGAGGTCCACGCCGTGCGCGTCCAGGCCGACCGGCAGGGCGCCCGCCGTGTGGCACAGGTCCCAGACGGCGAGGGCGCCCGCCGCCTTGATCGTCGCCGTCAGGCCCGGCAGGTCGTGCAGGCGTCCGGTGCGGTAGTCGGCGTGGTTGAGGAGCACGGCGGCGGTGCGCGCGCCGACGACACCGGGTACGTCGGCGGGGGCCACCGGGATCAGACGGCAGCCGGTCAGGCGGGCCGCCGACTGCGCGATGTACCCGTCCGTGGGGAAGGTCGTGGCGTCAACGACGATCTCGTCGCGCCCCTCGTCCGAGTGTCCGGGGTCCGCGGGGTTCCCGCCGCGCGCCATCCGTACCGCAGCGACCAGCGCCTTGAAGACGTTCACGCTGGTCGAGTCGCCGACCACGATCTGCCCGGGGGCCGCGCCGACCAGCGGGGCGATGCGGTCGCCGATGCGCTCGGGCGCGGTCCACCAGCCGCTCTCGTCCCAGGAGCGGATGCGGAGCTTGCCCCACTCGTGGGTCATCACCTCGGCGAGCCGCGCAGGTACGTGCGCGGGCAGGGCGCCCAGGGAGTTGCCGTCCAGATAGACGGTGTCGTCGAGGGCGAACTCCTTGCGCTTGGCGGCCAGTTCGTCCTTGGCGTCCAGGGAATCGGCCTCGGCCCGCAGATCGGACGCGGCTCCTCGCAGTCCGTCAGACATGGCTCCTCGCAGTCCACAGCTCGGGGAACACGTTCTTCGTCGCGCGCTTCTCCAGCCAGGCCACGCCGGCGGAGCCGCCCGTGCCCGTCTTGGAGCCCATGGCGCGCCGGGTGGCGACCAGGTGGTCGTTGCGCCAGCGCCAGACCAGCTCGCCGACGTCCGTCAACGTCTCGCCGAGGCGGGCAAGTTCGCTGCTCTCGTCGCCGGAGTAGAGCTCCGTCCAGACGGCCTCGACCTCGGGCGAAGGCTCGTACTTCTTGGCGAGGTCGCGCTCAAGGACGGCGGCCGGGACCGCGTATCCGCGCCGGGCGAGGAGGCGCAGCACCTCGTCGTACAGGCTCGGCTCCTGCAGGGCCTTCTCCAGCTCCGCATGGACGCGCGGGGCGCCGCGGTGCGGGACCAGCATGGACGCGGACTTCTCACCGAGCAGGAACTCCATGCGGCGGTACATCGCCGACTGGAAGCCGGAGCCCTCGCCGAGCGCGCCCCGGTAGGAGTTGAACTGGGCGGGCGTGAGCTGGGCGAGCGGGCGCCAGGAGGCGTTCAGGGCCTCCAGCTCGCGCAGGCTGCGCTTGAGCGCGGCCACCGCCACGGGGATGTCGTCACGGCGCAGGGCGTGCGCGGCGGTCTCCCACTCGTGGACGATCACCGTGAACCACAGCTCCATGACCTGGGTGGTGACCAGGAAGACCATCTCGCCGGGGTCGTCCGAGCGGGGGTGCTGGAGGTGGGTGAGGACGTCCGCCTGGACGTAGTCCTCGTAGGGGGTGGTGCCGGCGAAGTCCAGGTTGGGGCTCTCGGCCTGCTGCGACTCGGTGGACACCTCGCGCGCGTCGGTGGACGCCTCATGCGCTTGTGGGGACATCGCTGTCTCCTCGATACGTACTCCGGGTAGCGGTCCGCCCCTACCGGTACCGGCACGGGGGCCCCGGTCCCCACCGGAATCTTCTGCAACTTTGCCCGAAACGGCAAGGCATGACCGCCCCAGAACAGTGACTAAAGCCGGACAGTGCTGTCAGGCTTTGGCCCGGCGGCGCTCCCTGCAGGCGCGCAGGTGGGCGGCGTTCCCGCAGCCGCGCACGGAGTGCCAGACGCCGCTGTTGTTGCGGGAGCGGTCGTAGAAGGCGACGGCGCAGGTGCCGTTGCGGCAGATCTTCAAGCGGCGCCAGACCCCGGAGGCCTGGGCGAGCAGGCCCTCGGCGAGGACCGCGGAGGCCAGCCAGCGCGCGCCCGCGCCCTCCGGCTCCACGGCCAGGCAGCCGTCGCCGCCGAGCGAGACCACGACGGGAGCCGAGGTGAAACGCACCGCGTCACCACCCCCGTCGTCCGCGGCGAGCGCCCGCCGCAGCTGGTCACGGAGGCAGCGCAGCTTGGGCAGGTCATCCGCCGTCAGGACAAGGCGTACGTCGCCGCGCCCCGTCTCGCCCGCCCAGCCGCGCACGGCCGCGTCGGCCCACTCCTGGGCACGGTCGAGCGCCCCGTCGGCCAGCAGGTCGGGCAGGTCGGCGGAGGCGGAGTGGTCGGCGGGCGCGGTGTTCAGGAGGTCCTGGACGAGGGCGAGGCCGCCGGGCGCGGGGGTCAGACGGTGGCGCTCGGTCGCTGGCCAGTTCATGCCGTTCAAGGTACCCGCTCGGGACCCGCCCTTTAAGCGACATCACCAAAAGTCGTACAGTGCTGTCAGCAACGTACGGCAATGCACGGCGATGCACGGCAATGCACGGCGATGTGCGCGCTGAAGGCACCGCCGGATGCCCCCGCGAGAAGCACCGAGAGCTCAGGAGAGCGCATGGAAGCCACGGAAACGACGACGTCACGAGCCGCGGGGATCCTCGGCCGCCCCTTCGACATCAACGGCCTCACCCTGCGCAACCGCATCGCCATGGCCCCCATGACCCGTGAGTTCTCCCCGAACGGCGTGCCGGGCGCTGACGTCGCGGAGTACTACGCACGCCGTGCCGCGGGCGGCGTCGGCCTCGTCGTCACCGAGGGCACGTACGTCGACCACGCGTCGGCCGGCAGCAGCCACCGCGTCCCGCACTTCCACGGCGACGCGGCGCTCGCGGGCTGGCAGAAGGTCGCCGAGGCCGTGCACGCGGCGGGCGGCCGCATCGTCCCGCAGCTGTGGCACGTGGGCGCGACCCGCAACGAGGGCGACGGCCCCTTCACCGACGCGCCCCCGGCAGGGCCCTCCGGCCTCGACCTGGACGGCTCGGCGAAGGGCCACGCGCTCACGTCCGCCGACGTCGACGAGGTCATCGCGGCCTTCGCCCGCGCCGCGGCCGACGCCGAGCGGATCGGCTTCGACGGCGTCGAACTGCACGGCGCGCACGGCTACTTGATCGACCAGTTCTTCTGGGGCCGCACCAACCGCCGCACCGACGGCTACGGCGGCGACCTCGCGTCCCGCACCCGCTTCGCCAGGGAGATCGTCGAGGCGGTGCGCGGGGCGGTCTCGCCGGACTTCCCCGTGATCTTCCGCCTCTCGCAGTGGAAGGCGAACGCATTCGACGCGAAGCTGGCCGAGTCCCCCGCCGAACTCGACGCCCTGCTCGCGCCGTTGGCGACCGCGGGCGTCGACGCCTTCCACGCGTCCACGCGGCGCTACTGGCTGCCGGAGTTCGACGGCGACGACCTGAACCTCGCGGGCTGGGTCAAGAAGCTCACCGGCAAGGCCACGCTGTCCGTCGGCTCGGTCGGCCTCGACAAGGAGTTCGTGGGCCCGCAGGGCTTCGCCAAGGAGACGGTGTCGACGGGCATCGACCTGCTCCTCGACCGCATGGAGCGGGACGAGTTCGACGTGATCGCGGTGGGCCGTTCCCTGATCGCGGACCCGGAGTGGGCGAACAAGGCGATGACGGACCGCCTCGCGGAGGCGGCGCCGTACCACGCCGGGCTGCTGCGCGAGCTGAGCTGACGCGGGCCTGCGGGGTGGATATTTCAAGCCCGTCCGGCGATTGAGGACAAGCCCGAAGGGCGATGGGGGTCCGGGGCGCAGCCCCGTGGCGGGGGCCTCGGGGTGACAGCACCCCGATGCCCCCGCGCAACGTCAGCCCAGCGTCTCCGCCGCCGTCTGCGACGAGTCCCGCAGGAAGCCCGCGCAGCGCTCGTACTCCTCCTGCTCGCCGATCGCCTGCGCCGCCCGCGCAAGCGCATGCAGCGCCCGCAGGAAGCCGCGGTTGGGCTCGTGCTCCCACGGCACCGGGCCGTGGCCCTTCCAGCCGCTGCGGCGCAGGGCGTCCAGGCCGCGGTGGTAGCCGGTACGGGCGTACGCGTACGACTCGACGACGCGGCCGCCCTCGTACGCCTCGTCGGCGAGGCGGGCCCAGGCTAGCGAGGAGGTCGGGTACTTGGCGGCGACATCGGCGGCAGCCGTGCCGTTCGCGAGCAGCTCGCGCGGCTCCGGGTCGTCGGGCAGGTGGGTCGGGGGCGGTCCCCCGAGCAGATCCTTGTGAATGGCCATGGGTTCCAGTCTGCTCCATACGCGTACGGGCCCGGCACCCAGGGAAGGGGTGCCGGGCCCGTACGGGAGCCGTGCCGCCGAGCGGCGGCGAACCGTGGCGGTTACTTCAGCTTCGTGCCCGTGGAGCGCAGCGCGGCGCAGGCCTCGGAGACGCGCCCGGCCATGCCGGCCTCGGCCAGCTTGCCCCAGGTGCGCGGGTCGTACGTCTTCTTCGAACCGACCTCGCCGTCGACCTTCAGGACGCCGTCGTAGTTCTTGAACATGTGGTCGGCGACCGGACGCGTGAAGGCGTACTGGGTGTCGGTGTCGAGGTTCATCTTCACGACGCCGTTCTCCAGCGCGGTGGCGATCTCCTCGGCGGTGGAGCCGGAGCCGCCGTGGAACACGAAGTCGAAGGGGGACGTCTTGCCGTACTTGGCGCCGACACCCTCCTGGAGGTCCTTGAGGAGCTCGGGGCGCAGGACGACGTTGCCCGGCTTGTAGACGCCGTGGACGTTGCCGAAGGACGCGGCCAGGAGGTAGCGGCCCTTCTCGCCGAGGCCCAGGGCCTCGGCGGTGCGCAGCGCGTCGTCGACGGTGGTGTACAGCTCGTCGTTGATCTCGTGGCTGACGCCGTCCTCCTCGCCGCCGGTCGGGGTGATCTCGACCTCAAGGATGATCTTGGCGGCGCGGGCCTTCTCCAGGAGCTCCTGGCCGATGGCCAGGTTGTCCGCGAGGGTCTCGGCGGAGCCGTCCCACATGTGGGACTGGAACAGCGGGTTCCGACCGGCCTTGACGCGCTCGGCGGAGACGTCGAGCAGCGGGCGGACGTAGCCGTCGAGCTTGTCCTTGGGGCAGTGGTCCGTGTGCAGCGCGACCGTGATGTCGTACTTCGCGGCGACGATGTGCGCGAACTCGGCGAGGGCGACGGCGCCGGTCACCATGTCCTTGTTGTGCTGGCCGCCCAGGAACTCCGCGCCACCGGTGGAGATCTGGATGATGCCGTCGCTCTCGGCCTCAGCGAAGCCGCGCAGGGCGGCGTGCAGGGTCTGCGAGGAGGTGACGTTGATCGCCGGGTAGGCGAACTTGCCTGCCTTCGCCCGGTCGAGCATCTCGGCGTAGACCTCGGGGGTTGCGATGGGCATGTGTCCGCTCCTTGTGATGTGCGGGTGTGTGCTGGGCCCTGACCTATGGGGGCGACGTCATCGTCGCCCCCATCTTTCCAGACTTGCCGGACAGCTCCAGCCGGAGTGCGGCCGGATCTGCGGGGACCTAGGTCCTCAGAGGACCGGGTCCTCAGGAGCTCAGGTCCTCTGAGGACCGGGCCCTCAGGAGCTCAGGAGCTCAGGTCCTCTGAGGACCGGGCCCTCAGGAGCTCAGGTCCTCAGGTCCTCAGGAACTCAGGTCCTCAGAGGACCTGAGGCCTCAGTCGGCGAGCCCGAGGTCGTCCTTGGAGTACGCGAAGAGGTACGGCACGCCCGCGCCCTCGGTGATCTTCTCGCCCGCGCCGGTCGCACGGTCCACGATCGTGGCGACGGCGACGACCTCGGCGCCCGCCTCGCGGACGGCCTCGACGGCGGTCAGCGGCGAGCCGCCGGTGGTGGAGGTGTCCTCGACGACCAGGACGCGGCGGCCCTTGATGTCCGGGCCCTCGACGCGGCGCTGCATGCCGTGCGCCTTGGCGGCCTTGCGGACGACGAAGGCGTCGAGGCGCTTGCCGCGCGCGGCGGAGGCGTGCAGCATCGCGCCCGCGACGGGGTCGGCGCCCATGGTCAGACCGCCCACGGCGTCGAAGTCGAGGTCCTTGGTCAGGTCGAGCAGGACCTGGCCGACCAGCGGGGCGGCCTCGCCGTCGAGGGTGATCCGGCGGAGGTCGATGTAGTAGTCGGCCTCCAGGCCGGAGGAGAGCGTCACCTTGCCGTGCACGACGGCCTTGTCCTTGATCTGCTGCAGCAGCTCGCCGCGTACGTCAGTCATGCCTAAGAGCTTAAAGCCGCCGCACGGGGCCCTCGCCCGCCCCGCTCAGAGCCGCCGCCAGGTCCAGGTCGTCGCCGTCTCCAGGGGCTCGATGGGGGTGACCAGGCGCGGGTCGGTGTTGAGCCCGTCGGGCGGTCCGGTCTGCGGTTCGACGCAGACCGCGGCCTCCTGCTCGTCGTAGACGACGACCCACTGCTCGCGGCTCTTGACGTTCACTTCGAGGCGCTCGGGCCAGGTCAGCGTCACGTCGACGCCGTCCGGCATGCCGAAGCAGTCGTCCCAGGGGCCGGGCTTCACGTCGACGCGGCGGCCGGTGGGGAGGTGGTCGTCGCCGCGCTCCTCCTGCCAGGCGGGGGCGAAGTCGACCCGGACGGGTTCACCGCCGTCGAGGACGCGGTTGAACCACGGGTGCCAGCCGGCCTGCGCGGGGAAGGAGCCGCCGTGCGTCTCGATGCCGAGGCGCAGCGTCAGCGACTCCTCGGTGAGCTCCACGATCTGTGTGACGCGCCCCGGGTAGGGCCAGGGGTCGGTCAGGTCGTACGTGAACACGGCCTCGGTCCTGGAGGTGCGCGCCGTGCGCCATTCGGCGTCGCGGGCGAAGCCGTGGATGGCGTGCGGCGGGGAGTTCAGCGGCATCCGGTGGACGGTCGCGCCGTCGCGGAACTGCCCCTCCTTGATGCGGCCGCACCAGGGCACCATCGGGAAGCAGCCGTACTTCTGCCCCTGCCGGAGCAGCTCGACGCCGCCGATGCGCAGACTTCCGATGCGGCAGCCGTTGCCCGGCTGCACGGTCGCTTCCGCGTCGCCCGCGGTCAGGATCACGTCTTCGGTACTCACGGGGCGACCCTACGGCGTGGGCCGTCAGCGGCGGCGGCGCAGGGCCCTGCCGACGACGATGGCCGAGGCGAGCGCGAGGGCGGCGGCGGGCGCGGCCCAGCGGAGCGTGGCGCTGGTGGAGAGCGTCTCGGGGGCGGGCGCGGGGGCGTACCGGCCGCGGGGCGGGGCGTGGTCGACCTCCTCGGCGCTGCGGCCGATCATGGTGCGGCGGGCGTGCGCGGCCTCGGCGGGCGGCACGTCGAGGTCGTCCGCGTCGTCCATCACGTCGTCGTCCGCGTCGTCCACGTCGTCCTCGTCGGCCGCTCCGTCGAGGTCGTCGAGGTCGTCGAGGTCGTCGCTGAGCGGGTCGAGGGACGGCGGCGGGACCTCCGTCTCGAAGACGGTGACCGTCGGGATCGCCGCGGCCTCGGGCTCCTCGGGCGCGGTGTCGGGCGGCGCGGCGGCGCCGAGGCCCTCCGCGAACCGTTCGACGAGCCTTCGCACAGCGGATTCCACAGCCTGTGGAGAACTTTCCGTGACCCGCCCCTCGGCGGTGGCGCTCCCTGCGAAGACGAGGGTCGTCCCCGCGACGGCCGGCACGAGCCGCACGGTCAGCGAGAGCTTCACGGAGCCGGAGCCGCGCGCCTCGGTGCCCTCGCCCTCGACGGCGTACGTCCCGTCGGGGCGCTCCTCGGTCCGGGCCGAGCCGCGGTACGTGATGGTGTGCCCCCCGACCCGCACCCGCAGGCGGCCGGAGAGCGGCCCCGCCGTCTCCTCCGCGTCGCGCTGAAGCCCGGGTACCGCCCCGGCGACCCTCTCGGGGTCTGCCAGGACCTGCCGGAGCCGCTCTGCGGAGACCGGAACGAACACCTCATGCTCCATGGCAGCCGAGCCTACCCACGCACTCGTCACTGTGTACGTCGGTTCGCCAGACCGTGTACGTCAGTTCGCGTAACGCGGATGCACGAGTGTCGACGGCGAGAGCCCCGGGAGGCGGGTCAGCTCGGCGGCCCGTGCCCCGGCGCGCACCACCTCGGACCCGGCGGCGCGCACCAGGACGGGCCGCGTCCGCGAGGCGAGCACGAAGCCCCAGTCGCGCGAGGCCTTGCCGCCCTCGGCGGTGCGGTCGGGCCCCGCGGCGAACCCGGACTGCCGGCCGTCCACGCGGTAGGGAACGGTCCGCAGGCCCGCCGCGCGCAGCGTCGCCTCCACCGTCCAGAAGACGTGTGCCCTGGACGACATCGGCCCGGCGTGCACGGAGAAGCGGCCGCTGTCGGCGAGGACGCGGGTGACGAGGCCGTAGAACTCCAGGGAGTACAGCTTCGTGCTGGCCGTGATGCCGGGGTCCGGCAGATCGGAGATCACCACGTCGTACTCCGTACGCGTGGAGCGCAGCCAGCGGAACGCGTCGGCGTGCACCACGCGCACCCGGGGGTCGCGGTACACATGGCCGTTGAGCTCGCTCAGGGCCGGGTCGTGCCGGGCGAGCTCGACGACGCCCGCGTCCAGCTCGACGATGTCGACGCGGCGCACCCCGCGGTGGCGCAGGACCTCGCGCGCGGCGAGCCCGTCGCCGCCGCCGAGGACCAGCACGCGCGCACGTGGCCCGCGCATCGCGGGGGTCACAAGGCCTTGGTGGTAGCGCTGTTCGTCGCGTCCGCTGATGCGCAGGCGGCCGTCGAGGAAGAGGTGCAGGGAGCGCCGCTTCCCGCCGGTGAGGACGACCTCCTGCACGTCGGTCCGGACGGCGACCCGTACGTCCCCGCCGTACACCGCGCGGCGCGCGGCCCGCTCGAAGTCGTCGACGAGGACGGCCGCCGTGGCGAGCAGCGAGAGCACGACGACGTTCGCGGTGAGGAGCACCCAGCGGCCGCGCACGCTCAGGTCTCTTCGGAACAGGCCGAAGACGAGGGCGCCACCCGCGAGCGCGTTGACCGCGCCGGTGAACAGGGCGCCCGTCAGCTGTCCGAACAGCGGAAGCAGCAGGAAGGGGAAGGCGAGGCCGCCGACCAGCGCGCCCACGTAGTCCGCGGCGAAGAGGTCGGCGACGGCACCGCCCGCGTCCTGGCGCCGGATGCGCTGGATGAGCACCATCAGGAGCGGCACCTCGGCGCCGATGAGGATGCCGATGGCGAGGGAGAAGGCGACCAGCAGATAGCGCGATCCGCTCGCCCACACCTCGCCCTTGTCGCCGGTCCACGCGAACGCCGCGTACAACGCCATGGCGCTGCACCCGCCGACGAGCGCGAGCGCCGCCTCGACGAGGCCGAACCAGGCCGACGCGCGGCACCGCAGCCGCTTGGCGAGCAGCGAGCCGATGCCCATGGCGAAGACCATCACGGAGAGCACGACGGAGGCCTGGGTGACGGAGTCCCCGATCAAGTACGCGGCGAGGGCGACGAGTTCGAGTTCGTAGACGAGCCCGCAGGCAGCGCAGACGAACACGCCCACGAGAACGAAGAACCGTCCTGCCCCGGGCGAGACCGGCAACCGCACCGACGACTCGATCACGCCGTGAACGCTACGTCACCACACCCTCACACCGGGTCCCCCACATGGGTGCAACTAGGTTTGCGCCCCAGGTCTTCCGGGTCTGCGCCCGGGGCTTCCGCCGCGGCGCAGCCGCCCCGCGGCCGTCACAGCGCCGCGGGCAGCGGCATCCGCACGCCCACCCTCGTCCGTGTCGCCACCAGTTGCCCGTCCTGCGGATACGCGTGCCACGTACGCCACATGAGCGAACCCTCGTGGCGCTGCGCGAGCATCGCGGTGAAGGCGTGCGGGCTGCCGGGGAACACTCCGGCCAGGCCGTGCGGGTGCTCGGCGACCAGGGCGAGCAACTCCTGTGCGCGGCCCGCGAACTGACCGTGCGACAGGGTCTCGACGCGCGCGGCGAATTCGTACTCCCAGTCGCCCACGCGCTTGGAGACGCCGAGCGGAAGGGGCGTGCTGCTGCCGGGGATGCAGGCCACGGTCTCGGAACAACCGCCCTGCTCCTCCTCCAGGAGCACCTGGTGCGAGGCCCCGAGCAGTCTCAGCTGCATCTTCGCGTCGGCCAGCTCCACTTCGAGGGTGGCGAGCGCGGGCAGCGGCTCGCGCCCCAGGGCCCAGGCGAGATCCGCGGCGCGCGTGTCGGTATAGACAGTCTTCAGGGTCGTGAGCATGGGTCGGCTCCGCTAACACGCAATGGAGGTGGGGCCGGCGCACCCGGATTCAGGGCACCGGGAGGTCGGAATGCCGGCTCGTGCCCACGAGAACGTCACATGACGAGTATCCAGACTTCGGTCCGTGAAACCTGTGCCGTGCGTCCGAGGGCGGTGCTGACGTTTAAGAGGGAATCATGGTCGGCGACACTGCCACAGCGTTTTTACCCAACTTCGTAGGGTTTCCATCCCCCCGAGGGCTGCACAGTTCAACTGTTCAGTCCGGCTTCCACGGGACGGCGCCGGAGCACACCCCTGCCGCACTACCTCGCACAACGTCAAAGCGCCCGGCGGGATTTGTTCCCCGCCGAGCGCTCCAATGGGATCGGTGGACCAGCTGCCCCGTGTCAGCTGCCTCCGCCGCATCCGCCCCCGCCACCGCACGAGGACCCACCGCCCCCGCAGGAGGACGACCCGCCTCCGCAGGAGGACCCGCCACCGCAGGAGTGCCCTCCGCCGCCGTGGTGGTGCCCGGAGCCGCTGTCGTAGGCGCCGGCCCACCAACTGCCGCCCGCCGTACCGGACGCGGTGCTGGAGCTCCACCGCGAGCGCTTCCGGTTGCGGCGGCCGCTTCCCCCGAACGCGATCGCCGCGACCAGGGCGAACACGAACAAGGCGACGAAGATGAAGGCCACGGTCATGACCATCACGCTCCTTCCGTTCCCCCGAAGCGGGTCCCCCCGTGGGCCTCGCTTCTTGCGTGACAGGGGGATGCCCGTGCGCAAGCCGACGCAAAGCAGAGTTGAGGAAGTCCAGAGGTTCGGCGCAGGATGACGGCCATGACCTCCACCTCCGGGAGCGGACGCCCGCTGCTCAACCGCCGCCTCGCCGAGTTCGGTACGACCATTTTCGCCGAGATGTCCGCACTCGCGGTGAAAACGGGCGCGATCAACCTGGGTCAGGGTTTCCCCGACACGGACGGCCCCGAGTCCGTGCGCGAGGCCGCGGTGCGCGCGCTGCGCGACGGCCGCGGCAACCAGTACCCGCCGGGCCCCGGCATCCCGGAGCTGCGCACGGCGATCGCCGCGCACCAACTGGCGCGCTACTCCCTCTCGTACGACCCCGACCGCGAGGTCCTCGTGACGGCGGGCGCGACCGAGGCGATCGCCGCGTCCCTGCTCGCCCTGGTAGAGCCGGGCGACGAGGTCATCGCACTGGAGCCCTATTACGACTCGTACGCGGCTTCGATCGCGCTGGCCGGGGGCGCACGCGTCCCGGTCACCCTGCGCCCGCGCGAAGGACGCTTCGTCCTCGATCTGGACGAGCTGCGCGACGCGGTCACCGACCGCACCCGGCTGATCCTGCTGAACACCCCGCACAACCCGACCGGCACGGTCCTCACCCGCGCCGAGCTCACCGAGATCGCGAAGCTGGCGGTCGAGCGCGACCTGCTCGTCGTCACCGACGAGGTCTACGAACACCTCGTCTTCGACGACGCCGAGCACATCCCGCTCGCCTCCCTGCCCGGCATGCGTGAGCGCACGGTCACCATCGGCTCCGCGGGCAAGACGTTCTCGTTCACGGGCTGGAAGGTCGGCTGGGTGACGGCCACGCCGGAGCTGGTCACGGCGGTCCGGTCGGCGAAGCAGTTCCTCACGTACGTCTCCTCGGGCCCGTTCCAGTACGCGGTCGCGGAGGCGCTGGCCCTGCCGGACTCCTACTTCGCCGACTTCCGCGCGGACATGCTGGCCAAGCGGGATCTGCTGAGCGAGGGGCTGACCGCGGCGGGCTTCGACGTCTACCGACCGGCGGGCACGTACTTCATCACCACCGACATCACCCCCCTCGGCGAGTCCGACGGCTTCGCCTTCTGCCGCTCGCTGCCGGAGCGGGCCGGTGTGGTCGCCATCCCGAACGCGGTCTTCTACGACCACCGCGACGCGGGCGCCCCCTTCGTACGGTTCGCCTTCTGCAAGCGGACGGCCGTCCTGGAAGAGGCCGTGACGCGGCTGAAGTCGCCGGCGGGCCGAAGTAGCTGACGGGCTGACGGGTTTACCCCGCTCGGCCCCCTCCGGTCGCGGGCGCGGCGGGCGGCCAGCAGGGTTCGGGTGTGAGCCAGTCCAGCACCCTCGTCCTGCGCCGTGCGAGCCGCCTGCACGGCGCCCTCACGACCGGCCCCGCCGTCGCCCTCGGCCTCTTCGCCGCCGCCCGTCTCACCGGCATGGTGTGCGTCACCCTCGTCGCGCACCTCACCCACCAGGACACCTTCCGGCTGCTCGGCATGTCCTGGGACTCCCGCTGGTACACGGGGATCGCCGCGCACGGCTACGGACGCACCCTCTACTTCGAACCCGGCGTGGTCCAGAGCGACCTCGCCTTCTTCCCGCTCTACCCGGGCCTGGTGCGCGCCGTCGCCACCGTCCTGCCCGTCGGCTACGGCGCGGCGGGGCTCCTGCTGTCCTGGCTCGCGGCCGGGGCCGCCGCCTGGGGGATCTACGCCATCGGCGAGCGCCTCCACGGGCGCCGCGTCGCCACGCTCCTCGTGCTGCTCTGGGCACTGATGCCGCACTCCGTGGTGCTGTCCCTCGCCTACACCGAGCCGGTGCTCACCGCGCTCGCCGCCTGGTCGCTGTACACGGTGCTCGACGGGCGCTGGCTGTGGGCCGGCGCGCTGGCCGCCCTCGCGGGGCTCGCGCGGCCCAACGGGTTCGCGGTGGCCGCGGCGGTCTGCGCGGCCGCGGCGTACGAGATCTCCGTACGCCTGAGAAGCCGGGGACCAGAGCGACGAGTTCCCCACAGCCTGTGGAAAATCTGTGCGGGCGCGGCGCTCGCCCCGCTCGGCTGGGCGGCGTTCGTCCTCTATGTCGGCATCCGCAAGGGCGATCCGCTGCACGGCTACTTCGCGGTGCAGCGCGGCTGGGGGTCCCGCTTCGACTTCGGCGCGGGCTCGCTCGCCTTCGTCAAGCACCTGCTGCGCGACGGGGACAAGCTGGTCTTCGCGATGACCCTCGTCATCGTCGCGGCAGCCCTGCTCCTGTTCGCCCTGCTCGTGGCGGACCGGGCCGCGCCGTTTCCCGTGCTCGTCTACACCGGCGTACTCATGCTCATCACGGTCGGCGGCTCCGGCTTCTTCGAGTCCAAGCCGCGCTTCCTGCTGCCCGCGTTCCCGCTGCTCATCCCGCTGGCCCTGGCCATGACGAGAGCCCGGCCGAGGAGCGCCTACCTGGTGGTGGGCGCCCTGGCCGGGCTCTCGCTCACGTATGGGACGTATCTGCTCACGATCGCCCACATGCCCTTGTAGGGCGTATGCCCCTGTGCGGGACGGAGGCTCAGGCCTCGTCGTCGCCGGGCTTCTCGTCGCCCTCCGCGGAGTCGACCTCGGCCTCGAGGCCGAGCTGCTCGACGAGCCAGCGGTCGAACTCGATCGCGGCGCGCACCCAGCTGACCGTCGACGACACGAAGTGCTCCAGCGAGACGCCGGTGCCGATCAGCATCTGGGCCTCGCCGATGAGGCGGACCGTGCCGTCGTCGTGCGTGTGGCTGTAGACCTTCGGCCACAGCGTGCGGCGGTTCCAGTCGTCGATCGACTCCAGGAGCTGCTGCTTCTGCTCGATCTCGTGCGGCCGGTCGTAGAAGGTCCGCACGGAGAAGACCTGCTGGTCTCCTTCACCGCGGAACATGAAGTACGTACGGAACTCCTCCCACGGCGCCGCGAGGTCCCCCTCGTCGTCGACGACGTGCTTGAGCTCCATCTGGTCCAGAAGCTGCTTGACCAGGTCCTGGTCGGGGACGACGGGGCCCGCCGGTCCTGCGCCCTGCTGCGGTTCGGGCTGGCCCCCGAAATTCGGAATCGAGGACGGGTCGATGCTCACCGTGTATTTCCCTTCGTACGGATTCCGCCATCCTCTCCCAGGAGGGGGCCCCGATCGCAACCCCGGCCCCGCGTCTGCCCGGTTTCCGCCGTTGGCCGACTGCAGACCGTGGTCCGTCCTCGCGCAGTTCTCCGCGCCCCTTGCGGGGCGCGGAGAAGCCGCTACAGGGACTTGCCCGACGCCGGGCCCACGATGAGGCCCTCCCCGAACACGTCCACCCGCACCACGTCCCCGTCCTTGACCTCGCCCGCCAGGATCTCCTTGGCGAGGCGGTCGCCGATGGAGGTCTGGATGAGGCGGCGCAGGGGGCGCGCGCCGTACGCGGGGTCGTTGCCCTCGTCCGCCAGCCAGGCCAGCGCCCCGGGCGTGACGTCCAGGGTCAGGCGGCGTTCGGCCAGGCGCTTGGCCAGGCGGTTGATCTGCAGCTCGGCGATGTGCGCGAGCTCGTCCTTGCCGAGCGCGGAGAAGACGACCAGGTCGTCGAGCCGGTTCAGGAACTCCGGCTTGAACGAGGCCCGTACGACTTCGAGGACCTGCTGCTTCTTCTCCTCCTCGGAGGTGAGCGGCTCGACGAGGTACTGGCTGCCCAGGTTGGACGTGAGGATCAGGATGGTGTTGCGGAAGTCGACCGTCCGCCCCTGTCCGTCGGTGAGGCGTCCGTCGTCGAGCACCTGGAGCAGTACGTCGAAGACCTCGGGGTGCGCCTTCTCGACCTCGTCGAGCAGGACCACGGAGTAGGGCCTGCGGCGGACCGCCTCGGTCAGCTGACCGCCCTCCTCGTACCCCACGTACCCGGGAGGGGCGCCGACCAGCCTGGCGACGCTGTGCTTCTCGCCGTACTCGCTCATGTCGATGCGGACCATGGCCCGCTCGTCGTCGAAGAGGAAGTCCGCGAGGGCCTTGGCGAGTTCCGTCTTGCCGACACCGGTCGGGCCGAGGAAGAGGAAGGAACCCGTCGGGCGGTCGGGGTCGGCGATCCCGGCGCGCGTGCGCCGCACCGCGTCGGAGACGGCCCGCACGGCCTCGGTCTGGCCGATGAGCCGCTTGCCCAGCTCGTCCTCCATGCGGAGCAGCTTCTGCGTCTCGCCCTCCAGGAGCCGCCCGGCGGGGATGCCGGTCCACGACCCGACCACGTCGGCGATGTCGTCGGGGCCGACCTCCTCCTTCACCATGGTGTCCTTGGCCTGGGCGGCGGCCTCCTCCTCGGCCTCCGAGGCGGCTTCGAGGTCGCGCTCCAGGGTGGGGATCTCGCCGTAGAGCAGCTTGCTGGCGGTGTCGAAGTCGCCGTCGCGCTGGGCCCGTTCGGCCTGGCCGCGCAGTTCGTCGAGCTTCTCCTTCAGCTCACCCACGCGGTTGAGGGACTGCTTCTCCTTCTCCCAGCGGGCGTTGAGGCCGCGCAGCTCCTCCTCCTTGTCGGCGAGGTCGCGCCGCAGCTTGTCGAGGCGCTGCTTGCTCGCGGGGTCGGTCTCCTTGCTGAGCGCCAGCTCCTCCATCCTCAACCGGTCGACGGCGCGCTGGAGTTCGTCGATCTCGACGGGCGAGGAGTCGATCTCCATACGGAGCCGGGACGCGGCCTCGTCGACGAGGTCGATGGCCTTGTCGGGCAGGAAGCGCGAGGTGATGTACCGGTCGGAGAGGGTGGCGGCGGCGACCAGGGCGCTGTCCGCGATCTGCACCTTGTGGTGCGCCTCGTACCGCCCCTTGAGCCCGCGCAGGATCGCGATCGAGTCCTCGACGGACGGCTCGGCGACGAGGACCTGCTGGAAGCGGCGCTCCAGGGCGGGGTCCTTCTCGATCCGCTCGCGGTACTCGTCGAGGGTGGTGGCGCCGACCATGCGCAGCTCGCCGCGGGCCAGCATGGGCTTGAGCATGTTGCCCGCGTCCATGGCGGAATCCCCACCGGCACCGGCCCCGACCACGGTGTGCAGCTCGTCGATGAAGGTGATGATCTGGCCGTCGCTCTCCTTGATCTCGGAGAGGACGGTCTTGAGCCGCTCCTCGAACTCACCGCGGTACTTGGCGCCGGCGACCATGGCGCCCAGGTCGAGGGAGACGAGCCGCTTGTTCTTCAGCGACTCGGGGACGTCCCCCTTCACGATGCGCTGGGCGAGGCCCTCCACGACGGCGGTCTTGCCGACGCCGGGCTCGCCGATGAGCACGGGATTGTTCTTCGTACGACGGGACAGCACCTGGACGACCCGCCGGATCTCCTGGTCCCGCCCGATGACGGGATCGAGCCTGCCCTCGCGGGCGGCGGCGGTGAAATCGGTGCCGAACTTCTCCAGGGCCTTGTACTGACCCTCAGGGTCGGGTGTGGTCACCCGGCGCCCTCCCCTTGCCTTCTCGAATGCGTCCAGCAGCTTCCTGCTGCCGGCCCCGTGCTTGGTGAGTACGTCCCCGGCCTGGCCGCCCTTGGCCGCGATGCCGATGAGCAGGTGCTCGGTGGAGAGGTAGTCGTCCCCCAGCTCCTTCGCGCGCTGGGCGGCGTCCGAGATGACGGCCAGCAGCTCGCGACCCGGCTGCGGCGGCGCGACCGTGGACCCGGTCACGCTGGGCAGCGCGGCGAGTACCCGCTCGGTGTCCGCGCGCACGGCCGCCTGGTCGGCGTCGGCCGCGGCGAGCAGGTCGGTGATGTTCTCGTTGTCCTGCCCCTCGAGCAGTGCGAGCAGCAGGTGCGCGGGCGTCAGATCGGCATGCCCGTCCTGCACGGCCCTGCTGGTGGCCGCGTTGATCGCGTCCCGGCTCCTGTTGGTCAGCTCGGCATCCACGTGCGCTTGTCCTCCCTACGGTGTCCTGCCCATGCCCTGGCTACGACCTGGCCATGGCTACGTCCCGGCTACGTCTCGACTACGACGTCCTGACTTAACCAACGTACACAAAGTTGAGTCTATTCCACTCAAGGGAGACCTCGGAAGGCCGGGCGGCTATGTTCCGGTCCATGACCCCGAACGCCTCTTACCTCAGCTTCTGGCGCGAACGACACCTGTGCACCCTGACGACCCTGCGCCCGGACGGCACCCCGCACGTGGTGCCGGTCGGCGTGACGTACGACCCGGAGGCCGGGATCGCCCGCGTGCTCGCGCGCAAGACGAGCAGGAAGGTCGTGCACATCCTGGCGGCGACCGGCGTGGACGGGCCGGGAGCGCGGGTGGCGGTGTGCCAGTTCGCGGGCCGGCGCTGGGCGACGCTCGAGGGCCGGGCGACGATCAAGACGGACCCGGCGGAGATAGACGAGGCGGAGCGGCGCTACGAGGAGCGCTACGAACGCCGCCCTTCGCCGAACCCGGACCGGGTCCTGATCGAGATCACGGTGACGCGGACGCTGGGCAAGGCGTAGCCCTCGCTTCCACACACCACAGCGGCGCCACCGTGTTCAGGTCCACGGTGGCGCCGCTGCTGGGGGAAGCACCTGCGCGATTTACAACGACGGGGGAATCGCGTCAGGCACTGCGGGGGGTGGCTGTGATGTTGTCCGTGGCGCTCATGGCGCCCGGGTCCTGCTGTCCCTGCTGTCCGACCACCTGGTGGTCGCGCCGGTCGAGATTGACGAAGACCATCCCGTACCGGATGGCACACCGCACGGGCTGCGGCGCGCCGCGGGGCCTGCGCAGGCAGCGGTAGGCCCGGATCTCCTCCTCGTCGTCACGCGTGACGACGATCGGCTCGCCGAGCAGGGTCACCATCAACGAGTCGCCGCGGTGGGGGATCGCGGTCACGAGATCGATGAAGTGCCAACCGGAGCGGTAGGCGGTGGCCATTTCTCGGCGGAAGGTGCGGTCGTCGGGAGGGGTGCTCATGCCTGGCCACCCTTCGGCCCGATGGTCCACCCAAGATCCGGAAGCGGCGCAGAAAGGGTGCTCGTACTCGCAGGCTCGGACTGCCAGCCGAGATCGAGAGTGGTCACCGTGCCCAAAGCCAGTCCGACGGAGAAGGTGGTGACAAGCACCGAGCGAAGCATGCGCTTAAACATGATCGGCTTCGTCCTCACTTGGTAGGTTCGTCTCCCCCGGCTCTCCAAGACGATGTCTCAATCGAGCACGTCAAAGCCACAGGGTCGATGCATCATGTTCCTGCACGTTCAGGACCCTGGGGGGTGGAGATTTGCTTACAACAGGCACTAAACCGACACATCCTCACCCCTCAACCCCACTTTGCGGTGAGGGGGCGAAGCTCTACGCACTTGCGTTGAGCAACGGCCGTTTGCTGCGCACCGAGGCCGAGAACACTCCCTGCCTGATCGAGTTCGGCCTGCTGCATCCGGATCCGGATGACACGGACTGGCTCCGGCCCGTCTCCCCCACCGCCGTCCTCGCGCAACGTCTTCAGCCACTGGAACGCGAAATCCAGGAGCGACGGCGTATCGCCGTTGAACTGACCGACGTCTTCGAGCCATTCATGGCGATCACCGCGCGAACGGAACCCACCACTCACGCGGTCACCGTGCTGGAGGGCGATGCCCGTATCCACGCGGCCATCGAGCGTGCCACCGCGGAGTGCCAGTCAGAGGTTCTCACCGTCCAGCCCGGAGGTGGACGCAGCGAGAACACGCTCACCGTGGCGTTGCAGCGCGGGCAGACGATTCTGGACCGCGGCATCACGATGCGCACCCTCTACCAACACACCGTGCGGCACAGTCAGGGGACTCTCGCCTACGCGGCGCACATGACTCAGGGGAACGTGGAGATACGGACGTTGGAGGAGGTGATCGACCGCCTGATGATCTTCGATCGCACGACCGCCCTCATCCCCGCGCGAGCCGACCAGCAGGTCGCCCTGGAGCTCAGACACCCGGGCCTGGTCGAGTACCTCGCCAAGGTCTTCGAAGAGCAGTGGAGCCGCGCGGTCCCACTGATCGAGGAAGTGCCCTACCCGCCCTCCGCCGACGGCATAACCGGCGTGCAGCGCTCCATAGCCAAACTCCTCATCGAGGGCCACGTCGACGAGGCCATCGCCCGGCGGCTCGGGATGAACGTCCGGACCTGCCGTGCCCACATCGCCAAGATCGCCGCGGCCCTGGGCAGCGGAAGCCGGGCCCAGCTCGGCTACCTCATCGCCCAGTCCGGGATCCTCGACCAGGACCACCCCAAGTGACCACGGAACTCCACCGCCCCCACCAAGGCCACGGGCCCGACGAACTGTGCGCGGCCGGCGCGGAGTTGTACGCCCATGCCCTCCGGGAAAGCCGCGTGCCGCGCGAAGAGGCCGAACAGGCCCCCTGCCTGGTCGACTTCGAGCTGTTGCGCCCTGACGCCGACGACCCGCGCTGGCTCCGCCCCGTCGCCCCGTCGATCGCCCTGCCCCGCCTGCGCGAGGCCATCCAGGAGCACATCACGCACGAACTGCGCCGCGAGACCCTGCTCACCGCGGCCTTCGAGCCGCTGATGGCACTCGCGCCGGCACCCGCTCCGGCATCCGCGTCGGCATCGGCCTCGGCATCGGCGTCCTCGTCGGCCGAGGAGTTCTCCGCGATCACCCTGCTGGACGGCGTCCCCCGGATCCAGGAGGCCCTGCGACGGGCCCTTGCCGACACCCGTGAGGAGATGCTCTCCATTCAGCCCGGCGGAGTCCGGCCCTCCCCGCTGCTCGCCCAGTCCCTCGACGGCGCACGGGACTTCCTGGCCCGCGGCGGCACGCTGCGGACGCTGTGCCAGCACACGTCACGCCACTCGCTGCCCATGCTCGACCACTACGAACAGCTCGACGGCAACGCCGAGCTCCGCACGCTCGACGAAGTCCCCGGGCGCCTCTTCGTCTTCGACCGCACCGTGGCCGTCATCCCGGGCGACAAGGACCGCACCGTCGCGCTGGAGATACGTCACCCCGCCCTCATCGACTACTTCGTGACGACCTTCGAGCGACTGTGGCGCCTCGCGGTGCCGATGTTCCCGCGCACCACGCAACTCCCGTCCGCGAACGGCATCACCGCCCGCCAGCACGCCATCGCGGGACTCCTCGTCGAAGGCCTCACCGACACGGAGGTCGCCGACCGCCTCGGCATGAACGTCCGTACGGCCCGCGTCCACATCGCCAAACTCGCCGCCACCCTCGGCAGCGAGAGCCGCGCCCAACTCGGCTACCTCATCGGTCAGTCCGGGATCCTCGACCCGTCGAGGCCGTAGGGCCCCGCCTTGTCCCGGCACATGATCGCGGCGCTTCGGCCAAAGGCCGGGAAGTACGGCCGGCGGAACCGCCGGACACGGAACTTGCCGCTCGCCCCGGCAGGCAAGGGCTCACCAGGCCCGGACACCTCTTCGGCCAGTCCGGCATTCTCGGCCAGATGCGGCCAAATCCCGCCCATCAGAAGTGGACACTTCAATCAGAGCACACACCCCCGTGTACATGCCCCCTGCATAGAATCGCCGCGCTTCAACTGAGCAGGAGGGAGCGCATATGGTCAAGGAGCATGCGCCACATGGAGTGGAAGAACTCTGCGAGGCGGGTTCGGACCTGTACGCACGCGCCCTCCGCGAAGGCCGCGTACGCAGCGAAGACGCCGAACACGCCCCTTGCCTGATCGACTTCGGCCTTCTCCACCCCGACATCGACGACATACGGTGGCTGCTTCCCACCGCCCCCGCGGCCGCCCTTCCCGTCCTGCTCCGCGACATCGAGGACCGCATCACCGACCAGCGGCGCCGCGAAGAGCGGCTCACCGCGGCGTTCGAGCCGCTCATCGCCCTGGACGCCCAGCTGTCGTCCCCCGCGGACACCCCGACGATCACCGTCCTCGACGGCCTGGAGCGCATCAACTCGGCCATCGACCGCGCCATGCAGGACGTCACGGAGGAGTTCCTCGCCATCCAGCCCGGCGGCACCCGGCCGCCCGAAACGTTGGCCGAAGCTTTTCCCCGGGACCAGGCGATCCTCAGCCGGGGTTGCCGGATGAGGACCCTCTACCAGCACACAACGCGCCATTCTCTGCCCGTGCTCGCCTACTTCGAGCAGTTGGACGGCGACGCCGAGGCCCGTACCCTCGACGAGGTCACCGAGCGGCTCTTCGTCTTCGACCGGACGGTGGCCTTCATCCCCGCGAGCAAGGACCGCAGCGTCGCCCTGGAGCTGCGCCACCCGGCCCTCGTCGAGTACTTCGCGACCACCTTCTGGCGGCTGTGGCGCCTGGCGACGCCCATGTGGCCCCTGGCCGCACCCCAGCTCTCCGAGGGCGGCATCACGCAACGCCAGCGCGCCATCGCCGGGCTCCTTGTCGAAGGCCTCACCGACGCCGAGATAGCCGAACGGCTCGGCATGAACATCCGCACGGCCCGCGTCCACATCGCCAAACTCGCCGCCACCCTCGGCAGCGAGAGCCGCGCCCAACTCGGCTACCTCATCAGCCAGTCCGGCATCGTCGAGCGGGGGCAGTGAGAAGCCGGGCCAGTGAGGGCGCTCAGGCCCCGTCCCCCTCGATCCACTCCCGCAGCAGCGCCTCCCTCTCCGCCGTACGCGGAGTACCGCCCTCGTGGCGGCGGCCCCAGGTCGACATCGCGGAGAGGGTGGTCAGGAGCGTGCCCGCGCCTTCCGTGAGGCGGGCGAGGAGGTCCTGGGAGAGGTCGCACTCCGTCTGGGAGTAGCCGACCGCGGCCGCCGTGTACGCCGTCAGCTCCGTGTCCTCGCCCTCGGGGCCCGTGATACGGACCGTCATCGTCGGGGCCTCGTCGCCGCCGCCGAGGCCCACCGTGAGGACCATGTCGACCGCCGCGCCCACGTGCCGCTTCAGGGACTTCACCGGGACGTCGTCGACCGCGAGGCCATGGACGTCCTCCCACGGCCAGACGCCGGACTGCCGGTCGCCCAGGGCCACCACGCCCTCCGGTGTCAGTCGCACCCCGGCGGCCAGTCCGGACGGCTTCGCGCCCAGGTAGATGTCTCCCTCGGCGATCCAGAACAGCCCCACCATGGCCATGGTCAGCTCAACTCCCCGTACCCGCGCACGTATCTGCGCCCACATACCGATACAGGGCCGGGAGGTTGTCACCTCCCGGCCCTGTATCAGATTACCCAGGCTCCAAGATCTGCCGATCCCGGAAACCTACTGGTCCTGCGACCTCTTGGGCCGCCACACCACCAGCGCGCTCGCCTGCTGCACGTCCTGGTAGGGGACGAGATCGCGGCGGTACGAGGCGTGCACCGCCGCTTCACGTTGCTGCATGGCGGCGGCGGCTCCCTCCACGGCCGCGGAGAGCTCCGCGACACGCGACTGAAGCGCCGCGACCTGGTTCTCCAGCTCGATGATGCGCTTGATGCCGGCGAGGTTGATGCCCTCCTCCTGCGACAACTGCTGCACCGTGCGGAGCAGTTCGATGTCGCGGGCGGAATAGCGTCGGCCGCGGCCCGCGGTGCGGTCCGGGGAGACCAGGCCCAGGCGGTCGTACTGCCGCAGGGTCTGCGGGTGGAGGCCGCTCAGCTGGGCGGCCACCGAGATGACGTACACCGGCGTCTCGTCGGTGAGTTGATACGGATTTCGACGACGGCCGTCCATCTCATGCTCCCTTCGCGGCCTGGAACAGTTCTGCCCGCGGGTCGTCGCCCGCAGTCGCCTTGCGGTAGGACTCCAGGGCTTCCTTCGCGGAGTCGGAGAGCGATGTCGGGACCGACACCTCCACCGTCACCAGCAGGTCGCCCCTCGTGCCGTCCTTGCGGACCGCGCCCTTGCCGCGCGCCCGCATGGTGCGGCCGTTCGGCGTGCCGGGCGGCAGCTTCAGGGTGACGGCCGGTCCACCGAGCGTCGGGACCTTGACCTCGCCGCCCAGCGCCGCCTCGGGATACGTGACCGGCACCGTGACCGTGAGGTTGTCGCCCTTGCGGCCGAAGACCGGGTGGGACTCCACGTGCACGACCACGTACAGGTCACCGGCCGGGCCGCCCCGCTCACCGGGACCGCCCTTGCCGCGCAGCCGGATCCGCTGGCCGTCCGAGACGCCCGCCGGGATCCGCACCTGCATCGTGCGGGACGACTTCGCGCGGCCCGAGCCCTTGCAGACCTCGCACGGGTCCTGGGCGATGAGCCCACGGCCCTTGCAGTCCACGCACGGGTCGGTGAGGGAGAACCCTCCGCCGCCGCCCCGCGAGACCTGGCCCGTGCCGACGCAGGTCGGGCACACGCGCGGCGTGCCGTTCTTGTCGCCGGTGCCGGAACACGCCTTGCAGGGCGCCTGGGAGGACATGCGGAGCGGCACCGTCGCGCCGTCCACCGCCTCCGTGAAGTTCAGCGTGACCTCGGACTCGATGTCCTGGCCGCGCCTCGGCTGCGTACGCGTGCCGGATCCGGCACCCGCGCCGCCGCGGTTGAACAGGCCCCCGAAGACGTCACCGAGACCGCCCCCGAAGCCGCCGGCGCCCGCTCCACCGCCACCCGGGCCGCCGCCTCCGAAGAGGTCGCCCAGGTCGAAGTTGAACGAGCCGCCGGCGCCTCCGGGGCCCTGACGGAATCCGCCGTTGCCGAAGAGAGCACGCGCCTCGTCGTACTCCTTGCGCTTCTTGGGGTCGCCGAGGACGTCGTTCGCCTCGGAGATCTCCTTGAAGCGCTCTTCCGCCTTGGCATTGCCCTTGTTGGCGTCCGGGTGGTTCTCGCGGGCGAGCTTCCGGTACGCCTTCTTGATCTCGGCTTCGGTGGCGTCCTTGGGGACGCCGAGGACCTTGTAGTAGTCCTTCTCGATGAAGTCCTTGGTGCTCATCCCCGACGTCCCTCCTCTCTCGTCAGTGCAACGTCAGGTGCAACGTCAGCCCTCGTCCGGGCCACCGTTGTCCTTGTCCGCCGCGTCGGCCGACTCGTCGGCCCCCTCGGCAGTCTCACCCTTGACGGTCTGCGCGCCCGGCTGCGGCTCGGCCACGGCCACCCGCGCGGGGCGGATGGTGCGCTCGCCGATGCGATACCCCGGCTGCAGGATCGCGACGCACGTCGTCTCGGTGACGTCCGGTGCGTAGCTGTGCATCAGGGCTTCGTGGATCGTCGGGTCGAAGGGCTCGCCCTCCTTGCCGAACTGCTGCAGCCCCAGCTTCGCGACGACCGTCTCAAGGGACTCGGCCACCGACTTGAAGCCGCCCACCAGCTCGCCGTGCTCACGCGCGCGGCCGATGTCGTCGAGGGTCGGGAGGAGCTCGGAGAGGAGGTTCGCCGAGGCGATCTCCTTCACCGTCACCTTGTCCCGCTCCACCCGGCGGCGGTAGTTCTGGTACTCGGCCTGCAGCCGCTGGAGGTCGGCGGTGCGCTCGCTGAGCGCCTTCTGTGCCTGGTCCAGCTGGGCGGTCAGGCCCGCTGTCTTCGCTGCGTCCCCGGCCGGGGCCGCCGGGCCCTCCTCGGTGGAGGGCTCGGCGGCCTTCGGCGCCGCGTCATCAGGGGTGGCGCCGGAGGGGACGTCGGGGTTCTCGGCGTTGTCGCCGGGGCCCGGGGTCTCCTCGGTCATCAGGCGGCGCCGCCCTTCGCGTCACCGGGCTTCTCGTCGTCGACGATCTCGGCGTCGACGACGTCGTCGTCCTTGGACATGTTCGGGGCCTCGCCGCCCGGGGCAGCGCCCTCGGGACCGGCGGCGGCCTGCGCGCCCTGGGCGTCGGCGTACATGGCCTGGCCCAGCTTCTGCGAGACGGCGGCGACCTTCTCGGTGGCGGTGCGGATCTCGGCCGTGTCCTCGCCCTTGAGCTTCTCCTTCAGCTCGGTGACGGCTTCCTCGACCTCGGTCTTCACATCGCCCGGGACCTTGTCCGCGTTGTCGCTGAGGAACTTCTCCGTCTGGTAGACGAGCTGCTCGCCCTGGTTGCGGGACTCGGCGGCCTCGCGGCGGGCGTGGTCCTCCTCCGCGTACTTCTCGGCCTCTTCGCGCATCCGGTTGACCTCGTCCTTCGGCAGCGAGGAGCCACCGGTGACGGTCATCTTCTGCTCCTTGCCCGTGCCGAGGTCCTTCGCGGTCACGTGCATGATGCCGTTGGCGTCGATGTCGAAGGCGACCTCGATCTGCGGGACACCGCGCGGGGCCGGCGGCAGACCGGTCAGCTCGAACATCCCGAGCTTCTTGTTGTACGCCGCGATCTCGCGCTCGCCCTGGTAGACCTGGATCTGCACCGACGGCTGGTTGTCCTCGGCCGTCGTGAAGATCTCCGACCGCTTGGTCGGGATGGTCGTGTTGCGCTCGATGAGCTTGGTCATGATGCCGCCCTTGGTCTCGATGCCAAGCGACAGCGGGGTCACGTCGAGGAGCAGGACGTCCTTGACCTCCCCCTTGAGGACACCGGCCTGCAGGGCGGCGCCGATGGCGACGACCTCGTCCGGGTTCACGCCCTTGTTGGCCTCGTTGCCACCGGTCAGTTCCTTGACCAGGTCGGCGACGGCCGGCATACGGGTGGAGCCACCGACGAGAACGACGTGGTCGATCTCGGAGAGCTGGATGCCCGCGTCCTTGATGACGTTGTGGAACGGCGTCTTGCAGCGCTCCAGGAGGTCGGACGTGAGCTGCTGGAACTGGGCGCGCGTGAGCTTCTCGTCCAGGTGCAGCGGGCCCTCGGCGGAGGCCGTGATGTAGGGCAGGTTGATCGTGGTCTCCGTGGAGGAGGACAGCTCGATCTTGGCCTTCTCGGCCGCCTCGCGCAGGCGCTGGAGCGCCATCTTGTCCTTGGAGAGGTCCACGCCGTGGCCGTTGTTGAACTGCTTGACCAGGTAGTCGACGACGCGCTGGTCCCAGTCGTCACCACCGAGGTGGTTGTCGCCGTTCGTGGCCTTCACCTCGACGACGCCGTCGCCGATCTCGAGGAGCGAGACGTCGAAGGTGCCGCCACCGAGGTCGAAGACCAGGATGGTCTGGTCGTCCTTGTCGAGGCCGTAGGCCAGGGCGGCGGCGGTGGGCTCGTTGACGATGCGCAGGACGTTCAGACCCGCGATCTCACCGGCCTCCTTGGTGGCCTGGCGCTCCGAGTCGTTGAAGTACGCCGGGACGGTGATGACCGCGTCGGCGACCTTCTCGCCCAGGTAGGCCTCGGCGTCGCGCTTCAGCTTCTGGAGGATGAACGCGGAGATCTGCTGGGGGTTGAACCCCTTGTCGTCGATGTCCACCTTCCAGTCGGTGCCCATGTGGCGCTTGACCGACCGGATGGTCCTGTCGACGTTGGTGACCGCCTGGCGCTTGGCCACCTCGCCGACCAGCACCTCGCCGTTCTTCGCGAAGGCGACGACGGACGGCGTGGTCCTGGCGCCTTCGGCGTTGGTGATGACGGTGGGCTCGCCGCCTTCGAGAACGCTGACGACGGAGTTAGTCGTGCCCAGGTCGATGCCGACCGCACGTGCCATTTCGATTCCTCCAGATGACTTCTTGAGTGGATCTGGCTCAACCATGCCTCAGCGCTTCGCTGGAGTCAACAGAGCTGAGTCAGGGGGGCTCAACTCTTATCCGCTGCTTACGCGCAAGTCGGGGCGGGAGAGGATCGATGCTTGCCTGCGGGCGCGTCGTGGCTTGTCGCGCAGTTCCCCGCGCCCCTTCGGGGCACGGACCGGCAAGGGTTGCCTGAGCGACGCAGATCACCGCCTTGCTGGCTACAGTGCGGCGAGTTAAGTGGGTAGTCTCAGACGGACTGCATAAGTTACCGCTTAGTAATCAGTCGTAGTCCGCTACGAAGTCCCGCCTCGCAGGCCCGAGGAGCCCCCAATGCAACTCGCCGCGATCATCGTGTCGCTGGTCCTAATCGCGGTCGGCGTCGCGCTGTTCGGCCGTGCCATCCTGCAGATCGTCCAGCTCATGCGGCTCGGTCAGTCGGTGCCCGCCGGCACCAGGACCGACCTCCCCCTCCAGCGCACCCTCACCGTGGTCCGGGAGTTCCTCGGCCACACCAGGATGAACCGGTGGGGCATCGTCGGCTTCGCGCACTGGTTCGTGGCGGTGGGCTTCCTCACGCTGCTGCTGACCATCGTCAACGCCATCGGCCAGCTCTTCAAGGCCGACTGGATCCTGCCGATCATCGGTGACTGGGCGCCGTACAACATGTACGTCGAGTTCATGGGCACCATGACCGTGCTCGGCATCCTGGTCCTGATCGTCGTACGCCAGCTGAGCAAGCCCGGCAAGCCGGGGCGCAAGTCCCGTTTCGCGGGGTCCAAGACCGGCCAGGCGTACTTCGTCGAGACCGTCATCCTCATCGTCGGCGTCTGCATCTTCCTGCTGCACGCCCTCGAAGGCGCCCAGCACCACGTGGACGGCTACGAGGCCTCGTTCTTCATCTCGTACCCGGTGGTCTCCTGGTTCGAGGGCATGGACGCCTCCACCCTGCAGAACCTCACGTACTTCTTCGCCGGGCTGAAGATCGCGACCTCCTTCATCTGGATGATCACGGTCTCGGTCAACATCAACATGGGTGTCGCCTGGCACCGCTTCCTCGCCTTCCCGAACATCTGGTTCAAGCGGAACGCGAAGGGCGAGACCGCTCTCGGCGAGCTGCAGCCGATGACCTCCGGCGGCCAGCCGATCGACTGGGACGACCCGGCCGAGGACGCCGTCTTCGGTGTCTCCCAGGTCGAGCAGTTCTCGTGGAAGGGCCTGCTGGACTTCTCCACCTGCACCGAGTGCGGCCGCTGCCAGTCGCAGTGCCCCGCGTGGAACACCGGCAAGCCGCTCTCGCCGAAGCTCCTGATCATGTCGCTGCGCGACCACGCGCACGCCAAGGCCCCGTACCTGCTCGCCGGTGGCGGCAAGTCCATGGAGGGCGAGGAGAAGGCGAGTGAGGAGCAGCTCAAGGACGTTCCCGCGGCCGCCCTCGCCGAGGCCGAGCGGCCGCTGATCGGTACGCACGAGGAGAACGGCGTCATCGACCCGGACGTCCTGTGGTCCTGCACCACCTGCGGCGCCTGTGTCGAGCAGTGCCCGGTCGACATCGAGCACATCGACCACATCGTCGACATGCGCCGCTACCAGGTGATGATCGAGTCCGCGTTCCCGTCCGAGGCGGGCACGATGCTCAAGAACCTGGAGAAGAAGGGCAACCCCTGGGGCCTGGCGAAGAAGCAGCGCCTGGAGTGGCTCAAGGAGCTCGACTTCGAGGTGCCGGTCGTCGGCAAGGACATCGAGGACCTCACCGAGGTCGAGTACCTCTACTGGGTCGGCTGCGCCGGCGCGCTGGAGGACCGCGCGAAGAAGACCACCAAGGCCTTCGCCGAACTGCTCAACATCGCGGGCGTCAAGTTCGCGATCATGGGCGGCGACGAGAAGTGCACCGGTGACTCCGCCCGGCGCCTCGGCAACGAGCCGCTGTTCCAGCAGCTCGGCCAGGAGAACGTCATGGCGCTGAACATGGCCTTCGGCGAGGAGTACGACGACGACGGAAAAGTCACCGAGGAGTCCAAGAAGCCTCGTACGGCCAAGAAGATCGTCGCCACCTGCCCGCACTGCCTCAACACGATCGGCAACGAGTACCCGCAGATCGGCGGCGACTACGAGGTCATCCACCACACACAGCTGCTCCAGCACCTGGTGGACGAGGGCAAGCTGGTCCCGGTGACGCCGGTCGAGGGCATCATCACGTACCACGACCCCTGCTACCTGGGCCGTCACAACAAGATCTACACGCCGCCGCGCGAGATCATCGGCAAGGTCCCGGGGCTCAGGAACGAAGAGATGCACCGGCACAAGGAGCGCGGCTTCTGCTGCGGCGCCGGTGGCGCGCGCATGTGGATGGAGGAGCGCATCGGCAAGCGCATCAACACGGAGCGGGTCGACGAGGCACTCAGCCTCAACCCCGACATCGTGTCGACGGCGTGCCCCTTCTGCCTCGTGATGCTGACCGACTCCGTCAACGGCAAGAAGAACGACGGCAAGGCCAAGGAGTCCATCCAGGTCGTCGACGTCGCCCAGCTGCTGCTCGACTCCGTGAAGACGCCGGTCGACCCGGCCGGTGACGAGGAGTCGGCGGACGCGCCGGAGCCCGAGCCGGTCAAGTAGACACGAGCCGAAAGCAGTTCAGGCCGGTTCCGCCCTCGGGCGGGACCGGCCTGTTGCGTGGAGGCGGCCGGTCCGTGATCCACGCGTGCGTACGTTGACCTCATGCGTCCAGGTCCGGGTCCAAGTCCAACTCCAAGCCCAAGTCCAAGTCCGGGGATACGTCGGGGCGTCCTCGCCACGTGTGCCGTACTGCTGCTCTCCTCCTGCACAGGTCCGGGGGACGGCAAGGGCGGGGACGGCCGGGAGGACGCGCGGCGGCCGGCCGCGGGCAAGGCCGCCGAGAAGCCGCGCGAGGGCGACCTGAACGGCGACGGGTACGACGACATCGCCGCCGTCACGTCCGGACGCCTCGTCGTCGTGTACGGATCGAAGCGCGGCGCCGACCCCGAGACCCGCACGGTGGTGCGGCTGCCGGGGCCGAGTGGCAGGGGCGGCACGTATCCGCGGACGCTGCTGCACCGCGACGACCTCGACGGCGACGGGTTCACCGATCTGGTGGCGACGCCGGCCGACGGGCGGCAGTGGGCGCTGTGGGGCGGCGCGCGCGGTGTCACCGGGCCGCGCGAACTGGCCACGGGGAAGCAGCGGGTGCGCGATCTGGACACGTCCTCCGTCGACTTCGGCAGCGTCGGCGACTTCGACGGCGACGGCAGCGCGGACGTCTTCCGCCTCGGGGAGCCGGACGCGACGGCGGGGCGCGTGCACTTCGGTCCTTTCGGGCGGGACGGGAAGCCCGCGCGCGAGAAGGAACTCGACGAGCAGCTCCCGAAGGACAGCCTGCCGTACCGGTCGACCTCGGCCGACTACGACGGCGACGGGCGCAGCGAGCTGACGGTGTGGCTGCGGTGGACCGACCCCGACATGGAGGGCGACGGCGTCAACTACGGTCGGGGCGCCCACCATTACCGGGGCTCCGAGGACGGGCCGCGGTTCGTGCGGGGCTCGGGCGACCGCACAGGGGAGCTGTACGCGGGCACCCCGGCCGACGTCGACGGGGACGGCGACGACGAGCTCCTGTCGGCCGGCTACGACTCCTACACCGGCAAGCTCGGCGTCTCGGTGAACCGGGCGCCGGGCGGCAGCGATCCGCGCGGCGTCTCCTTCGACCGCGTACCCGGCCTGGAACCCCGAACCGGCAGCGGCCTCACCAACCGCACCGTCGGGGACGTCGACGGCGACGGCAAGCAGGACCTGGTGTTCGGCATGCCCGAGGGCAACAACAGCCACGGCCTGGTCGTCCTCCTGCCCGACATCGCCCACGCGGGCCCCGGCACCCGTCTGCGGACCGTCGACCTGGAGTCCCCCGGGGTGCCCGGCGCCAACCGCGAACCCAACCCCGAGGACACCACCTACGTACGGCACCGGCTCAGCGTCCTTGGACCCCTGCTCGACGTGGACGGCGACGGGCGGGCGGACGTCGTCGCGGGACCCCGGGACGGCGTGAAGAGGACCGGCCTGTGGGTGTTCCCCGGCAGCCCTTCGGGGCTCGATACGCGCGCCACGCGCCATGTCTCCCTGGACGAACTGGGCTTCGGAAGCTGAGTCGTCGACCGGGACGGACCGACGGCCCGGCGTCCGAGCCCCGGTCCAGAGGTGCTCCAGTGGGCTGAGCGAGGTTGGCGGGAAGCGGCCGGGGGGGACCTGGCGTGCCCCGTCCGGGACGCGCCTGCCCGGCCGCCCCCAGCGGACAGAGCAGGAGGTGGCTCAGGCGTGACAGGCCGGAAGCCCGCCGTGGAAGTCCATCATCTCGCCGAAGAGCGCCGTCATGTCGACCGGGCTCCCGGGCTCGGCGCCGCGCTCCTCGGCGATGGCGCGGTGCAGATTTGGTACCAGACGCTCGGAGTCCAGCCACCCGGCGTACGGCCCGAGGTCCGTCTCCCGGGCGATGGCGACGGGGGACAGGTCCGCGGCCATGGCCTGCCGGGCCAGTTCGCGCACGTACCGCAGATACCGCTCGGCGTCGTCCAGGAGTTCGGGGCCCGCGACGGGGCCGTGCCCGGGGACGACGGTGCGCGGCCCCAGCTCCCGCAGGGCGGCCAGCGCGTCCAGCGACCCCCGCACCGACCCCATGGGCACGAAGGGCGTCACTCCGTTCATCACCAGGTCGCCCGCGAACAGCACCCGCTGCTCGGGCAGCCAGACCACGGTGTCGTTGCTGGTGTGCGCGGGACCGAGGTGGATCAGCTCGGCCCGGACGCCGCCCACGTGCAGGGTCAGCCGGTCGGTGAAGGTCAGCGCGGGCGGCACCAGGTCGATGTCGCCCCAGCACACGTCGGGCCACAGCCCGGTCAGGTGCAGCCCGGCCTGGGTCATCTCCGTACGGGTCCGCTCGTGACCGACGACCAGCGCCTCGGGGAAGACGAAGTTGCCAAAGGTGTGGTCTCCGTGGAAGTGGGTGCTCACCAGCGTGCGGGGGGCGGCCGGGGCCACCTTCAGGACGGTCGCGCGCAGCGCGCGGGCGCGGGCCTCGGTGGCGGCGGTGTCCACCAGCGCCGCCTCGCCACCGGAGACGATGATCCCCGCGTTGTTCAGACACCAGCCCCCATCAGGCTGGACGTATCCGAACACCCCGTCCGCGACCTCCTCCAGGCGGGCTTCGATCCCCTGCATCACATCAGCCATACCGGTCTCCTCAAGCATGTCGTCGATCTCGCTCATGGTCGGCTCAGCGGATGGAGCCCGGCTGGAGCGGGCGACGGCGGCGCCCGCTCCGACGATTGCGTGTAATGGCCTTGGACTATGCTCGCGACAGCAGATCTGGGGGGTATGCGGGGCTGTGATACGAGTTCTGTTGGCCGAGGACGAAAGTCTCATTCGCGGGGCTTTGATGATGCTGCTGCGCTCCGAGAACGGGGTGGAGATCGTCGCGGAGACGGGCGAGGGTCGTGCCGTGTTGCCACTTGCCCTCAAGCATCGGCCGGACGTGGCCGTACTGGACGTCAACATGCCGGACATGAGCGGCCTGGACGCGGCGGCCCAACTGCGCGAACAGCTGCCCCAGTGCCGCATCCTGCTGGTCACCAGCCTCGACCGGCCGGGGGTGATCCGGCGGGCCATGGACCTGAGCGTGGACGGCTATCTGCTCAAGGACACCCCGCCCGACGAGTTCGCCCAGGCCATTCACGCGGTGGCGGCGGGGCGCCGGGTGGTGGACTCCACGCTGCTGATGGACGCCTGGCGCAGCCCGCGCAATCCGCTCACCCCGCGCGAGACCGAAGTGCTCCAACTGGCCGCCGCCGGGCACTCCGTGCCGGGCATCGCCGCGGCCGTGGGGCTCTCGCTGGGCACCGTACGCAACTATCTGAGCAACGCCGTGTCCAAGCTCGGGGCCCGTACCCGGCAGGACGCGGTGCGCCTGGCGCAGGAGGCGGGCTGGCTGCTGCCGGTCTCCTCGGGCGCGGACCGGCAGCCGGCCGACTGACGGGGCGGGGCGGGACGGGGCAGCGGCCGGAACCCGCCGCCGCCCCGGTGGGTCTCACACCCGTACGTCCGCGGCGACCTCGGGGCAGCCGCCGCTCTCCTTCTGCAGGTTGCACAGCGCCCGTTGCCGGTCGCCCGGCAGCGTCGGACACATCACCGTGAGGGTGAACCACCCCGTGTGCGAGACCGCCACCCTGCACCGGCCGCCTATGCTCGCGGTGCGCAGCGAGAGGTTGCGCAGCCCGGCCCCTTCGCGCGGATCGCCCGCGCCGTCACGCCGCACTCCGTCGTTGCCCATCGTCAACACCGTGCTGCCGTCGTGCAGTTGGCGCAGCTGGATGCGGCAGCAGGTGGCGTCGCTGTGCCGCAGCAGATTGGCCACTCCCTCGCGGACGGCGATGGCCAGCACCTCCGCCGCGTCCCTGTCGGGCGGCGGGGCTTCGTTGTTCAGCACCACCGCAACGCCCGCGTCCGTCAACAGCAGCCTGGCGTACTCCAGTTCGTCGCGCACCGAAAGATCGCGGTAGCCGCGCGCGGTGGCCCGCAGTTCGGCCAGCGTCTCGCGGCCCAGGCGCACCACGTCCCTCAACTGCCGCCGGGCGCACTCCGGTTCCCGGGACAAGGTCCTGGCCACCGTCTCGCACTTGAGGGTCACGGCGGTCAGCGGGCTGGCGAACCGGTCGTGCAGCTCACGCGCGATCTCCTCGCGCTCCTCCTGCCGGGCCCGGCGCTCCAGCGCGAGGAGTTCGGCCCGGCGCTGCGCACTGCGCCGCAACCCGTCCATCACGACGTGCACCACAAGACCGATCACGACGGTGACCGACGCGGTGATCCAGGGGTGTGGGCCGCGCGGCACCGCCGACTGCTCGGAGGCCCACGAACCGGCGGCCACCGTGCCGAACGCCGCCCAGCCCAGCCAGCGGCGGCCCAGCAGGGTCACCACACTGCCCGCCAGGAACCCGGCCGTACCGGGCCAACTCACGTGCCACACCAGTGCCGGTACGAAGGTGAGCACCGCCTGCAGTGCGAGCGTGGCCGCCCCCCACTTGCGCACGAATCCGTCCAGCGCGGGCGAGCCGTGCACCCACTGCAGAGCCAGCAGCCCGGCCAGACACAGCAGCCACCGACAGGAATCCGGCCAGCCGGAAAGCGCCGGGGACTCCCCGTAGCAGAGACCGATGAGCCCAAGTCCGCACTGCAGACCCGGAATTACGGCCCCGGACGGCCAGGCCAGGTCTCGTAATCGGGCATTGCGCTCCATGTAATCCCCCTCCGCTGCACATGAAACCCTCCTCGTTTAACAGCATACGTAGCACTGTGTCCGCACTATGGCGGCTGAGTTAATTCATTAACTATCAAGTTTTTGACGACCTGATGACACGTGCACGGCCGCATTGCCGTTGCCCGGTTTGCACCGAGTGAACCGCTTGGCCATATGCGAAATTCACAGGTACCGCGCGGGGGAATTCACGGCGCGGCTCATGGCGGCCTCACTGGGCGCACGCTCGCCGCCGGTGCGATGCTCCAGCACGTCACCCCAGAAGGTTCGGACCAAGAGTCGGACCACGAGGTCGCCAACAGATCGGAGTCACAGCCGTGCAGGTAGCAGTTCTGGGCCCGCTGTCCGTCCAGTACCACCAGGAATCGATCGTTCCGACCGCGGGCAAGCCGCGTCAGGTCCTTGCGCTGCTCACCCTCCAGGCGGGGCGCACCGTCCCCAAGGAGACGCTGATGGAGGAGATATGGGGAGCGGCCCCGCCGCGCAGCGCCGCCACCACCCTGCAGACCTACATTCTCCAGTTACGCCGTCGCATCACGGCGGCGCTGCCCCGTGATGCGACGCTGCGCGCCAAGGACGTGCTGACCACCTCGTTCGGCGGCTACCGGCTCGCCGTCGAGCCCGCGGCACACGACCTCTACAGCTTCCGCGACCTGGTCGTCGGCGGCACCGCCGCCATGGAGGCGGGCGACGCCCGGCAGGCCGCCGTGCTGCTGCGCGACGCGCTCGCCCTGTGGCGCGGCCCGGCGCTCGCCGACATCCCGCACGGTCCGCTGCTGCAACTGGAGGCCATCGGCATGGAGGAGGACCGCATGCAGGTCCTCGAACAGCGCATCCGGGCCGATCTGATGCTGGGCCGCTATGCCTCGCTCATCTCCGAACTGCGCATGCTGACGGTGCGCCACCCCCTGAACGAGAACCTGAGCGCCCACCTGATGACCGCGCTCTACCACCTGGGCAGCCCGTGGCGCGCCCTGGACGAGTTCCGCAGGCTGCGCGAGACCCTCGCCGGCGAGCTGGGCGTGGAGCCGACGCCGCGGCTGCAGCGGCTGCACCAGGCGGTCCTCGGCGGCGACGTGTCCGGCATCCAGCGCTCGGCGGGCCTTGCGGGGCTGCCGGGCGCGGTGCTCAGCAGGTAGGGCCTCGACAGCCGGCACTTCTGTGCGGGCCTCCTCCCTCGGTGGGTGCTCGGCGCCCGTGCGGCCGGATGCGGCCACCGTGCCGGGCCCGGCCGGACCACCCTGGCGCACCCCGCTGGATCCCCGCTGGAGAGCGGCCTGTGCGCCCGGCTGACGGCGGCGCCGACAGGGCTGTCCATATCTCCTCCAGCCCATGCCTCCTCATCTCCTCCAGTCCATATCTCCTCCAGTCCCGCTCGAGCCCGCTGCCGCACGCTCGCCGCGTATTCGTGCCGCCCCCGACCCTTGGAGGTCCCATGTCCACCGCATCCACCCCGTCCGCTCCCGTAGCCCTGGTCACCGGCGCGACCAGCGGCATCGGCCTGGAGATCACCCGGCGGCTGGCCGGGCTCGGTGCCCGTACCTTCATCTGCGCCCGCGACGAGGAGCGGCTGAACGTACTGCTCAAGGAGCTGCGCGAGGAGGGCCTAGAGGTCGACGGCACGGTGGCCGACGTGGCCGACACGGCCCAGATCCGCGGCTTCGTGCGGGCGGCCGTCGAGCGCTACGGCCCCGTCGACATCCTGATCAACAACGCGGGCCGCAGCGGCGGTGGCGCCACCGCCGACATCCCCGACGAGCTGTGGCTGGATGTCATCAACACCAACCTCAACAGCGTCTTCCTGGTGACCAAGGAGGTGCTGAACGCCGGCGGCATGCGCGAGAAGGGCCGCGGCCGGATCATCAGCATCGCCTCCACCGGCGGCAAGCAGGGCGTGGTGCACGCCGCGCCCTACTCCGCCTCCAAGCACGGCGTGGTGGGCTTCACCAAGGCACTGGGCCTGGAGCTTGCGCGCACCGGCATCACCGTCAACGCGGTGTGCCCCGGCTTCGTGGAGACGCCGATGGCCGAGCGGGTGCGCGAGCACTACTCCGGCATCTGGGGCGTCAGCGAGAAGGAGACCTTCGACCGCATCACGGCCCGGGTGCCGCTCGGCCGCTACGTGGAGACCCGCGAGGTGGCCGCGATGGTCGAGTACCTGGTCAGCGACGACGCCGCCGCGGTGACCGCGCAGGCCCTCAACGTCTGTGGCGGCCTGGGGAACTACTGATCGGGCAGCGCACGCACAAAGCAGCGGCGTGGCATCCCGGAGAGGGGTGCCGCGCCGCTGCTTCGGCATTGGTCAACTGCTAGGTGGTCAGCCGGGGGTGGGCGACCTGGAGGCGGGCGACCTGGAGCCGGGCACCCCAGGGACAGCCCCTCCCCCGGAGACGGCCAACTACTTGTCTGCGACGACCTGTTGGTCGTCGAGGCGGTGGAAGTCGCCGCCGAAGTACGCCATCGGCCGGCCCTCGCGCCACTGCGTGCGGCGGGCCTCGGCGACCAGGATCACATGGTCGCCCGCCGGGTGCCGCTGCCGTATCCGGCCCTCGACGACCGCGAGCGCGCCCGGCACGGCGAGCGCGCCGTTGGCCGCCGCGGCGAACGGATGGCCGGAGAACTTGTCCGCGCTCTTGGACGCGAAGCGGCGGGCCACCTCGCCCTGGTCCTCGGCGAGCACGCTGATCGCGCACTCCTGTGCCGTACGGAACACCTCGAAGGAGCGGGACGTCTCGGCCAGGCACACCAGCACCAGCGGCGGGTCCAGCGACACCGAGCAGAACGAGCTCGCGGTGAAGCCGTGCGGTACGCCGTGCGCGTCCCGGGTGGTCACCACCACGACGCCGCTGGCGAAGCGTGCCATCGTCGCGCGGAAGTGCGCGGGGTCGAGCGCTGCGGCCGCCTGCGGGGCGGCCTCGGCCAGATGGGTCACGGGGCCCCCTCCTCACGGTGGCGCGCGGCGAGGTCACGCAGCGCGCCGAGCACGGCGATCTGGCGGGCGTCCCGTTCGGCGGCGCGCCGTGGGTAGGAATCGGTGCCGAATGCCTTCTCGGCCTGCCGGACGAGCAACTCGACTGCCGCGTCGTCCAGTTGCGGCTTCCCCAGGTGCTCCCACTCCTTGGCGATCTTCGGGCCGACCGCGGCCAGCATCCGGCGCAGCCCGCCGGGGCCGCCGCCGAGGTGGAACGCCTCGAACGGCCCGACGGTCGCCCAGCGAAGACCGAGCGAGCCGGTCACCGCCGCGTCCAGCTCGTCGACCGTGACGATCTCCTCCAGTACGAGGTGGACGGCCTCCCGCAGCAGCGCCGACTGCAGCCGGTTGGCCACCGTGCCGGTGACCGGCGCGCGCAGCACGACGGGCGTCTTGCCCAGCGATCGGTAGAAGTCCTCCGCGCGTGCCACGGTCTCGGGGGCGGTGCGGGCGCCTGGGATCACCTCCACCAGCGGCACGAGGTGAGCGGGGTTGAAGGGGTGCCCGACCAGCAGCGTCGAGGGGTCCCCGAGCGTCGCGCCGATGTCGTCCGCACCCAGCGACGAGCTGGAGGACAGCAGCAGCGTGTGCGCGGGCGCGGACCGCTCGATCAGGGCGAACAGCTCCTGCTTGTAGGCCAGTTCCTCCCGGACGTTCTCCTGCACCACATCGGCCTCGGCCACCGCCTTGGCCACGTCCGGCTCGATCGTCAGCCACCGCAGCAGCTGTTCCGGATCCGCCGGGCCCTCGGGCAGCGTCGCCGCGAACAGCTCCACCCCCTCGCGCACGGCCTGCTCGGCGTCCGCCCGCCGGGTGTTGACCGTGACGTGCAGGCCGTGGGCGAGGAAGAGGGTGGTCCAGGCAAGGCCGATCGTCCCGGCGCCGACGACGGTGGCCCGGCGTACGGGGACCACCGAGCTCATCGGGTGCTCGCGGTGAACGCGGGCGCCACCTCGGCGGCGAACAGATCCACCGTACGCCGGGACTTCTCCACCGGAAGGAGGCCGGAGTGCACGGTCAGACTGACGGTGATGTCGTCGCCGAACCAACCCTGGATCGTGGCGAGTTGGGCCCGCACTTCCTCGGGCGAGCCCGCGAGCAGCTTGTGGTCGCCGAGCTTGGTGTCGAAGTCGTAGTTCTTCGTCGCGGCAAGGATCTTGTCGTAGCCGGGGTAGGCGCTGCTGGCCACCCGTCCCCACGCCTGGACCGCCTCACCGAGCCGCTCGTTGTAGCGCTCCTCGTCGGACCGGGCGAGCCGGCGCGCCTCCGCGCCGTCCTCGGCGACGTAGCACGGGTAGCTCAACTGCACCTTGCCCGCGCCCTGGTGGCCGCCGGAGGCACGGGCCGCGTGGTAGGCGTCGATCAGTTCGCGGGTCCGCTCGCGGTTGGAAGTGGCGGGCACCAGCTGCAGGTTGTAGCCCTTGCGCCCCGCCTCCTCCACCGAGTCCTGGCTCATCGCGGTCGCGACGTAGATCGGCGGGTGCGGGCGCTGGAACGGGCGGGGCTGGAGGGTGACCGGGCCGAACCGGTGGAAGTCGCCCTCGAAGATCACGTCCTCCTCGGTCCACAGCCGACGGCAGGCCTCCAGGCCCTCGGCGAACCGCGCGCGGCTCTCGTCGATCGGCACGCCGAACGCCTCGAACTCGTCCGGCAGGAAGGCCCGTCCGAAGCCGACGTCGAGGCGTCCGTGGGAGAGGTTGTCCAGCATCGCGAGCTTGCCCGCGAGCTTGACGGGGTGGGTGAAGGCCGGGATGACCGCGCCCGTGGTGATGCGGATACGGCTCGTCCGTGCCGCCGCGGCGGTCAGGAACGTCACCGGGTCCGGGCTGTATCCGCCGTAGCGGAAGAAGTAGTGCTCGATGGTCTTCACGTGCGCGTAGCCGAGTTCGTCGGCGCGCTCGATCAGACCCAGAGCCTCGTCGTAGTAGGTATGGGCGGCCTTGTCCTTGGGGCCCACGCTCGGGAAGAACGTCACACCGAATTCCACATCGCACCTCACGCTGAGCTGATCTGCCGGGGTCACGGTGACGGTCACAGGGGCGGCTCGCGCCGGGCTGGACGCCGCATCGAGCGATGGTGGATCACGCTTGCCCAGGTGAGGTCGGTCCCCGAATGCTGTTGCGCATCAGGCGGGTCATGCCTAATAGTTGGTTTGGCCCAACCAACCTCTTGGGGGAACGCAGTGCGGGAAGACAACCGTCCGCCGACGCCGGACCAAGGCGCCGACCGGGACACCGATCGGGACACCGACCGGGTCGCCGGGGCGCTCGCCGCCGTCGGCAACTGGATGTTCTCCACCGCGAGCCGGCGCCGCATCATGGCCGACTCCGGCCTCGGGCTCTCGCTCGGGGACTACACCCTGCTCGCCCAGATCTCCATGAACGGCCCCGTACGGCTGTCCGTACTCGCCGAGGTCATGGAGGTCGACAAGTCCACCCTCACGCCGCCCGCCAAGCGCCTGGAAGCCCAGGACCTGATCGAGCGCTCGCCCGATCCGACCGACGGGCGGGCGCAGTTGGTGAAGGTCACCCGCACCGGCCGGCTGGCCATAAGGAAGCTGTGGAAGGCCCGCGCCAAGGCGGTCGCCGAGCTGATGACCGGCTGGGACGGCCAGGACGTCGGACACCTGGCGGACAGCCTGGAGTCGCTCGCGGACGAGATCAAGAAGCGGGAGCACTGATCGTGGCGGAAGGACCGCTGAAAGGCGCGGAGTTACCCCCGACGGGGGGCTCGGAGATACCTCCGGCGGACGGTTCGGAGTTAGCCCCGGCGGGTGGCGCGAAGGTACTCCCGGCGGGCAGCTCGGAGTCAGCCCCGACAGGCGGCTCGGAGTCAGCCCCGACAGGTGGCACGAAGGCACCCCCCGCGGACGGCTCGGGGTTAGCCCCCGCGGACGGCTCGGGGTTAGCCCCGGCGGACGGCTCGCAGTTGCCCCCGACAGGTGGGCCCCCCACCGCACTTGAGCGCACCGGCACCACCCCCGGAGGCCGCCGGCCCGCACCCCCCTGGGTCATCGTCACCCTCGCGTGCCTGGGCCAGTTCATGGTTCTGCTGGACGTCTCCATCGTGAACGTCGCGCTGCCCTCCATCCAGGGCGGCCTCGGCTTCACCCCCGCCGACCTGCAATGGGTCGTCAACGCGTACACCCTCACCTTCGCCGGGTTCCTGCTGCTCGGCGGCCGCGCCGGAGACCTCTTCGGACGGCGGCGCGTCTACATCGCCGGTATCGCCCTGTTCACCCTCGCGAGCCTGGCCGGCGGGCTCGCCACCACCCCCGAGCTGCTCATCGCGGCCCGCGCCGTGCAGGGCATCGGTGCCGCCGCCCTCTCCCCGGCCACCCTCGCCCTGCTCACCACCACCTTCCCCGAAGGCCCGCGCCGCTCGGCCGCGCTCGGCCTGTGGAGCGCGGTGGCCGGCGGTGCCGGGGCGGTGGGCTCCATCAGCGGCGGCCTCCTGACCGGATATCTGTCCTGGCGCTGGGTCCTGCTGGTCAACATCCCCATCGGCATCGCCCTGATCATCGGCTCCGCACGGGCCCTCGAAGACCGCCGCGACAGCGGACCCCGGCGCCTCGACGTGCCCGGCGCGATCACCGTCACGCTCTCCCTGATGGCGCTGGTCTACGGCATCGTGCAGACCGCTGAGCACGGCTGGGGCTCGGCGCAGTTCCTGCTCCCGCTCGCGGCCGGAGTCGTCCTGCTCGCCCTGTTCCTGTGGATCGAGGCCCGCGTCGCCAAGCGGCCGCTGATCCGCCTCGGGGTCTTCCGCTCCCGCCCGGTGACCGGCGGCAATCTCGTCGGCCTGCTGATGAACGCCGCCTTCCTGTCGATGTGGTACTTCGTCTCGCTGTATGTCCAGGACGTGCTGGGCCTGAGCCCCGTACAAGCGGGCCTGGCGTTCATCCCGCACACCGTCATGGTCGTGGTCGGCGCCAGGATCAGCTCCCGCCTGGTGCACCGCGTCGGCCACCGGCCACTGATCGCGGCCGGTGCGCTCAGCGCCTTCGCAGGATTCATCTGGCAGGCCCAACTCACCCCGCACAGCGACTTCGTGCTGATGGTGGTGGTGCCCGGCGCCCTGATGGCCGCGGGCGTCGGCCTGGTCTTCACCCCGGTCGCCACCGCCGCCACCTCCGGCGTCGCCCCGGCCGACGCGGGCGTGGTCTCCGGCCTGCTGAACACCTCGCGCCAGATCGGCGGCGCCCTGGGCCTCGCGGTCCTGACCACGCTGTCCACCGCACGCATCCACGCGGAATCCGCCGACGGGGCCGCCCCGCCCGATGCCCTGGTCTCCGGATACGGCCTGGCCTTCTGGGTCGCCGCGGGATTCGTCGCGGCCGGCGCTCTCGCGGCGCTGATCCTGCCCCGGCACCGGCACCCGCGCTGAGCAACTCCCGGTCACGCCCGGCACGGACACCGGCACCGAACTCCCGGTCACGCCCAGGCACCGGCACTGAACTCCCCTGACTGACACGAAACTTGAGGACTGCGTCATGAGCACCGAGAACCCGTCCCCCGACCTCACCGCGGACCTGCCCCTCGTCTTCCGCGAGCCCAACGACCTCGCCGACGGCAACTACCCGGGCTTTGCGCCCCGCACGGTCACCGAGAACGGCCTGCACATCGAGTACGACGTGGCCATCCGCGTGCGCGACGGCATCGAGCTGTACGCCAACGTCTACCGGCCCGAGGGCGTCGACGCCGACCTGCCCGTCATCCTGTCGTGGGGCCCGTACGGCAAGCACGGCGGCCGCCCCACCGCCCCCAGCCGCACCCCCACCAGCGGCGTACGCCACGAATGGCTGTCGGAGTACTGCGCGATCGAGGCCCCGGACCCGGCGTTCTGGTGCCCGCACGGCTACGCCGTCGTCTACGTCGACCCGCGCGGCACCTGGTGGTCCCAGGGCGATTACACCCTCTTCTCCGACCAGGAGATACGCGACCACCACGACGCCATCGAGTGGGCGGGCACCCGCCCGTGGTCCAACGGCAAGGTCGGCCTGTCCGGCGTCTCGTACCTGAGCATCTCGCAGTGGCGGGTGGCGGCCAGCAAGCCGCCGCACCTGGCGGCCATCAACCCCTGGGAAGGGCTCACCGACTTCTACCGCGACGTCGCCTACCACGGCGGCATCCCGGAGTCCGGCTTCATGAAGATGTTCGCCCGGCGCAGCCTCGGCTACTCCACCACCCGCGTGGAGGACCTGGAGACGCTGCACGCCGAGCACCCCTTCTACGACGCGTACTGGCAGACCAAGGCCGCCGACCTGGAGTCCGTCGAGGTCCCCGCGTACGTCGTCGCCAGCTGGTCCAACCAGGGCCTGCACGGCCGCGGCACGATGGAGGGCTTCAAGAGGATCTCCTCGCGCGAGAAGTGGCTTGAGGTGCACGGCCGCAAGACCTGGCAGTACTACTACGAGCCGGACAGCCTGGAGAACCAGCGCACGTTCTTCGACTGGGCGCTCAAGGGCCTCGACAGCGGCTGGACCGAGCGCCCCAAGGTCCTCACCGAGGTCCGCGAGCGGCACTCCGAGGGCTACTTCGCCCAGGAGCGGGAGTGGCCCATCGCCCGTACCGAGTACACGGCGCTGCATCTGGACGCGGCGTCCGCCAGGCTCGCCGACAAGCCGCGGGTCACCGAGGCCAGCGTCCGCTACCCCGCCACGGGCGAGGACAACAGGGCCACCTTCCGCCACACGTTCACCGAGCGCACCCGCCTGACCGGGCACAGCAAGCTGCGCCTGTGGATCGAGGCGGACGGCGCCCGGGACGCGGACCTCTTCGTCGTCCTGCGCAAGTTCGACTCCGCGGGCCACGAGGTCGTCTTCCCCTTCTTCGCGCTCTACGACAACGGCCCCATCGCCCTGGGCTGGCAGCGGGCCAGCCACCGCGCCCTGGACGAGGCCCGCTCCACGCCCTGGCAGCCGTGGCACACGCACGACCGGGAGGAGCTGCTGGAGCCGGGCGTGCCGGTCCCGGTGGAGATCGAGATCTGGCCCTCCTCGACCCTCTTCGAGGCGGGGGAGACCCTCGAACTCGTCGTCCAGGGCAGCGACTTCATGACCGACGTGCTCCCCGGGCACGAGCGGACCCGCAACGCCGGGGAGCACATCATCCACACCGGGGGCACCTACGACTCGCACCTGCTGGTGCCGGTGGTCGCCGACGAGTGAGGGAGCGAGGCCCCTCGCCGAGCGAGCGGCCCCCTCCTCCCCCTCGGTCAGCCCAGCCCTTCGACCTCTTGATTTCCCAATTCCTTTGTTTCGTCCCTGAGTAGAGGAGTGCACTACCCATGCGCGCGGTACTTCTGCACGAATTCGGCGGGCCCGAGGCCCTCAGGCCCGGCGAGGTGGCCGACCCCGTCCCCCGCGCCGGCGAGGTCACGGTGGACACCGCGGCCATCGGCATCCAGTTCCTGGAGACCCAGGTCCGCTCCGGCAAGATGGGCCAGATCCTGGGCGGCGCGCCCTTCCCCGTGGTGCTCGGCAAGGAGATCGCGGGGCAGGTCGGCGCGGCGGGTTCGGCCGAGCACGAGGCGCTGGTCGGCAAGCGGGTCCTGGCCACCACCGCGGGCGTCGGCGGCTACGCCGAGAAGGCCGTCGTGCCCGCGGACTCGGTCATCGAGATCCCCGAAGCGCTGGACACCGAGGACGCCCTGGCGCTCTACCGGTACGGCGCCACCGCGGCGGGCCTGGTCCGCTCCGGGCGGGTGGACCCGCTGGACACCGTGCTCGTGCAGGCGGCGGCCGGCGCCGTCGGCACCGTGCTCGTCCAGCTGCTCAAGGCCGCGGGCGTACGGACCGTGATCGGCACCGCCCGCGGCGAGCACAAGCTGGCTCTGGTCAAGGAGTTGGGCGCGGACCACGCCGTCGACTACTCCAGGCCCGGCTGGGAGGAGCAGGTGCGGGCGGCCGCGGGCGGCACCGTCGATGTGGTCTACGACCACATCGGCGGCCCCCTCTCGCGGTCCGCGTTCGGACTGCTCACCGGCGGCTCGGGACGCTTCGTCTTCTACGGCTTCTCCAGCGGCACCCCGGTGGACTTCGCCCCCGGCGAGCTGCTCGGCCGCGGGCTGACCCTCACCGGGTTCACCGCGGGCCAGATCTGGAACCGGCCCGCCCTCGCCCACGAACTGGTCCGCGAGGTCCTGGACCTCGCGGTGGCCAAGAAGATCCGGCCGGTGATCGGCCAGCGCTTCCCGCTGGCCGAGGCGGCCGCCGCGCACGCCGCCGTCGAGGAACGTACGACGGTCGGCAAGACGCTACTCATTCCCTGAGCACACCCCGCAGGGCACCGTCAACTCTCGTATGCGTACGGGGATTTGGCGCCATCCGCAACGCGCAAAGCTACACAACACAGCGCAAAACCCCGTGGCAATCAGCCACTCAAGCAAGAGGAGAGAACAGCACATGGCACCTCAGGCAAAGATCATCGTGGTCGGCGCGACCGGACTGCTCGGCAGCCAGATCGTCAGCGGCCTGCTGGACCGCGGCGAGGCCGTCCGCGCCCTGGTGCGCCCCGGTCTGACCGGCGAGAAGAAGGACGCCATCAGCGCGCTGCAGGCCCGCGGCCTCGAGGTCGTCGAGGGTGACATCACCGACCCCGTCGACCGTCTCGCCGAGCGCCTCGACGGCATCGAGACCGTCATCTCCGCCGTCCAGGGCGGCCCGGAGACCATCGAGGACGGGCAGGTCAACCTGCTGCGCGCCGCCGAGAAGGCCGGGGCCACCCGGTTCATCCCCTCGGACTTCGCCATCGACATCTTCAAGCTCGACATCGGCGACAACTTCATGATCGACATGCGCAAGCGGGCCGCCCAGCGCTTCGAGGGCACCTCGCTGAAGGTGATCTCCGTACTCAACGGCGCCTTCCTGGAGGTGATGACCACCTTCATGCAGATCGTGGACTGGGAGAAGAACACCTTCTCCCACTGGGGCGACCCCGACCAGCCGCAGGACCTGACCACCGTCAAGGACACCGCTGCCTACACCGTGGCCGCCGCCCTCGACGCGTCGCTGCCCGCGGGCCCGCTGCGGTTCGCCGGTGACGTCGTCTCGATGCGTCAGTTCCACGCCGCCGTCGAGCGCGCCACGGGCCGCAAGCTGGAGTTCAAGACCCTGGGTACGGCGGACGAGCTGCGCGCGGAGATCGAGCGCCGCGCCGCCAAGACCGAGAACCCCTTCGAGTACGTGGCCCTGCAGTACCAGTGGGGCATGGTGAACGGAAAGGCCAAGTTCGACACCCTCGACAACGCCCGCTACCCGGAGGTCAAGCCGACCTCCACCGAGGAGTTCGTCCGCGCGACGGCGCCCAGCGCCTGATTGTTCCCGCGGTGACGCCTTTGCGTTCGTAAAGAGAACTCGCCACGACCGGCGGGCCCGGCACACCGGGTCCGCCGGTCGTTTTTCCGCTTCTCGCGGTACCGCTCCAGGAGGGCTTGAACCGGACTCCAGGGCGTCTTAGAAGACTCCGTCACGACGGGGGTCGGCCGCATCCGATTCCCACGACTTCCCTTTTTCGGAAAGGCAGTTACCGTGACGAATTCTGTGCGCCGCGCGACCCGTACCCGTCGAGTGGCCCTGCGCTCCGGCGCGATCGCGGCGGTGGCCGTGACCGCCCTGGCCGGCCTCGGTGTCTCCGCCGCCTCGGCGGCCGACAGCGCCGCCCCGACGGCCGCCGCCAAGTCCGCCGCCCAGACGGCGGTCGGCACCTGGCAGGTCAAGGGCGTCGCCAACGGCAACGTCGTCGAGCCCGTGTACTACTTCTACGCCGACGGCACCTTCAAGATGATCCCCGAGGACAACGCCTACGTCGGCACCGGCACCTGGCAGCTGAAGGACGACGGCACCTTCACCTTCCACCTGGAGCACCCCATCTACGTGGACGGCAAGGAGACCTTCCGGATCGTCGCCGACCAGACCGGCACGCTCAAGGGCGACACCTTCTCCACCTCGGGCATCTCCCACCGCACCGACCTGGACGGCAATGTCCTGGAGACCTTCGACGTGACCATCACCGGCAAGCGCATCGCCAAGTGACCGGGCCCGTGGCCGTGTTCGGGCAGCCGGACACGGCCACGGCCGCCATCCGCCATTCCACCCAGGAGGCCAAGGACGTGCAGCAGGCACAGGCGCAGGACACCCGGGCCCACCAGCCCGTCGACGAGCGCCTCCACTCCCGAGTCGTCCAGTTCTACGCCCGCCAGATGCAGGCACTGGACGCCGGCCGCTTTCCGGAGTACGCCGACAGTTTCACCGAGGACGGCGTCTTCCAGCACACCCCCGGCACCGAGCCCGCCCGCACCCGGGCCGGGATCCTCGCCGAACTGCTCGAGTTCAACAAGAAGTACGAGGCCGACCCCGTACAGCGCCGCCACTACTTCAGCCAGGTCCTGCTCGAACCGCAGGACGACGGCACCTACCGCTCCACCGTCTACGCGCTGATCGTGCGCACCCGGTCCGGCGAACGCCCCGAGGTGTGGCCCAGCTGCGTCGTCAACGACGTGGTGGTGGAAGGACCGGACGGCATCCACCTGAAGTCCCGGCATGTGACCTACGACTGATGTCCCGAAACGAGGAGCGCATCCCCACCATGCACGTGCAAGTCCCACACACCCCGCACCGCACCGCAGGAGCCACATCGTGACCCGACGCGTGGTGATCACCGGAATCGGCGTGCGCGCGCCGGGCGGGTCCGGGACCAAGGAGTTCTGGAGCCTGCTCAGCGAGGGCCGCACCGCCACCCGCTCGATCAGCTTCTTCGACGCCGCGCCGTTCCGCTCACAGGTGGCCGGCGAGGTCGACTTCGACGCGGCGGCCGAGGGCCTGGGCCCGCAGCAGATCCGCCGGATGGACCGGGCCACCCAGTTCGCCGTGGTCTGCACCCGCGAGGCGCTGGCCGACAGCGGCCTGGACCGCGAGCGTCTCGACCCCTACCGCACCGCCGTCACCCTCGGCAGCGCGGTGGCCTCGGCGACCAGCCTGGAGAACGAGTATCTGGTGATGTCGGACTCCGGCCGCGACTGGCTGGTGGACCCCGCGCACCTCTCGCCGTACATGTTCGACTACCTCTCGCCCGGCGTGATGCCCGCCGAGGTGGCCTGGGAGGTCGGCGCCCAGGGCCCGGTCACCATGGTCTCCGACGGCTGCACCTCCGGCCTGGACGCCGTGGGCCACGCGGTGTCCCTGATCCGCGAGGGCAGCGCGGACGTCGTCTTCGCGGGCGCCACCGACACCCCCATCTCGCCGATCGTCGTCGCCTGTTTCGACGCGATCAAGGCCACCACCACGCGCAACGACGACCCGGCGCACGCCTCGCGGCCCTTCGACGGCAGCCGCAACGGCTTCGTCCTCGCCGAGGGCGCGGCGATGTTCGTCCTCGAGGAGTACGAGGCGGCCAAGGCCCGCGGCGCGCACATCTACGCCGAGGTCGGCGGGTACGCCACGCGCTGCAACGCGTACCACATGACCGGCCTGAAGAAGGACGGCCGGGAGATGGCCGAGGCCATCCGCGCGGCGCTCGGCCAGGCCCGCCTGGACGCCACCGCGATCGACTACATCAACGCGCACGGCTCCGGCACCAAGCAGAACGACCGGCACGAGACCGCCGCCTTCAAGCGCAGCCTCGGCGAGCACGCCTACGACGTGCCGATCAGCTCCATCAAGTCCATGGTCGGCCACTCGCTGGGCGCCATCGGCTCCGTGGAGATCGCCGCCTCGCTGCTGGCCATCGAGCACAACACCGTGCCCCCGACGGCCAATCTGCACACGCCCGACCCCGAGTGCGACCTGGACTACGTCCCGCTCACCGCCCGGGAACAGCGCACCGACACCGTACTGACCGTCGGCAGTGGCTTCGGCGGCTTCCAGAGCGCCATGGTCCTGCACCGCCCGGAGGTGACCACCGCATGAGCAGCACCGCACGCACGGTCGTCACCGGCATCGGTGTGGCCGCTCCCAACGGCCTTGGGCGCGAGGAGTACTGGAAGGCGCTGCTCGCGGGCGAGAACGGCATCGACCGCATCAGCCGCTTCGACGCCTCCGGCTATCCATCCCAACTGGCGGGAGAGATACGGGACTTTGAGCCCAAGGAGCATCTGCCCTCCCGCCTCCTGCCGCAGACCGACACCTCGACGCGCTACGCGCTGGCCGCCGCCGACTGGGCCCTCGCGGACGCCGGGATCGGCCCCGACACCGCCGAGACGCTGGCCGACTACGACATGGGCGTGGTCACCTCCACCGCCCAGGGCGGCTTCGACTTCACCCACCGCGAGTTCCACAAACTCTGGAGCAAGGGCCCGGAGTTCGTGAGCGTGTACGAGTCCTTCGCGTGGTTCTACGCCGTCAACACCGGCCAGATCTCCATCCGGCACGGCCTGCGCGGCCCCAGTGCCGCCCTGGTCGCCGAACAGGCCGGCGGCCTGGACGCGATCGGGCACGCCCGGCGCACCGTACGCGGCGGCACCCGCCTGGTCCTCACCGGCGGCGTGGACTCCGCCTTCGACCCCTGGGGCTACACCGCGCAGCTCGCCGGCGGCCGGGTCAGCACCGTCACCGACCCCGCTCTCGCTTACCTGCCCTTCGACTCCCGGGCCGCGGGATACGTACCGGGTGAGGGCGGCGCCGTCCTGATCACCGAGGACGCCGCATCGGCACGGGCGCGCGGCGCCGAGCGGATCTACGGCGAGATCGCGGGCTACACCGCCACCTTCGACCCGGCTCCCGGCAGCGGACGGCCTCCCGGGCTGCGCCGCGCCATCGAACTGGCCCTGGCAGACGCGGAGTTGATCCCCTCTGACATCGACGTCGTCTTCGCCGACGGCGCCGGGCTGCCCGACCTGGACCGGGCGGAGGCCCAGGCCCTGCGCGAGGTGTTCGGCGCGCACGGCGTCCCCGTCACCGCACCCAAGTCGCTCACCGGGCGGCTCACCGCGGGTGGTGGCCCCGCCGACCTCGCCGCGGCGCTGCTCGCCCTGCGGGACCAGGTCGTCCCGCACACCGCGCACACCGCCTCCGTACCCGAGGAGTACGGCCTGGACCTGGTCCTCGACCAGCCCCGCCGGGCCGCCCTGCGCGCCGCCCTGATCCTGGCCCGCGGCCGCCACGGCTTCAACTCGGCCGTCGTGGTGACGGCACCGGCCGCCTGACCCGCCCCACCCTTCTTCCCTCTCCTAGGAGAAACCCCATGGCACAGCTTCCCCTCACCCTCGACGATCTGCGCCGCGTCCTGGTCACCAGCGCGGGCGAGGACGACGGCGTCGACCTCGGCGGCGACATCCTGGACGTGTCCTTCGAGGACCTGGGCTACGACTCCCTCGCCCTGATGGAGAGCGCCGCCGCCATCGAGCGCGAGACCGGCGTCTCCCTCTCCGACGAGGCCGTAGCCGAGGCCGACACCCCCCGGGCCCTCCTCGCCCTGATCAACAGCACCGCCACGGCCGCGGCCGCCTGAGCCGCACCACCACGGGCCGGCCCGGTCCCAACTGCCGCCCGTCTCCACCCGGCCGGAGCCCGACCACCGTCCGCCCGTCCCCGTCCGGAACCGGGCCGCCGTCCGGGCCCAGCCGTGGACCGGCTCCGGCATCCGGGCCCAGCCGTGGACCGGTTCCGGCATCCGGCCCCGACCGGCCACCGCCGGACCCGGCAGCCAACCGGGCCCAGCCCTCACCGGAGCCGCGACCAGGCCGCCGTCCCGACCCAGCCCTCACCGGAGCCGGGCGGCGGCCCCGGTCCGCCCCGGCGCCCGTCGGCCCGCAGGGCTTCGCCGCCGTTCCTCCGACCATCCCGCACCGCGGGGTCCGCGCCGTGCGGGCCCCGCTGCCGTGCCCATCCAGGAGAGCACCATGCCCCGTCCCGCCACCCTGCACCGGGTCGAGCACACCCGTACCGTCGCCGCCCCCGCCGCCGCCCTGTACGGCCTGGTCGCCGACGTCACCCGGTGGCCCGCCGTCTTCGAACCCACCGTCGCCGTACGCCACCTGGCGCGCGGCGAACGCACCGAGCGCTTCGAGATCTGGGCCACGGTGGGCGAAGAGGTCGCCCACTGGACCTCCCGCCGCACCCTCGACCCGGCCCGCCGGTACATCTCCTTCCGCCAGGAGCACAGCAGGCCCCCGGTCACCGCGATGTCCGGCTGCTGGCTGTTCCGCGAACTGCCCGACGGCACCACCGAGATCGTGCTGCGGCACCGCTTCTCGGTCGTCGACGACGACCCGGCCGCGCTCGACGCGATGACCCGCGCCATGGACGCCAACAGCACCCGCGAACTGGCCGCACTCGCCCGGGTCGCCGAAAGCGGCCACCCCGTGGACGACGTGGTCTTCGCCTTCACCGACACCGTCCCGCTCACCGGCCCCGCCGTCGACGCCTACGCCTTCGTCGACCGCGCCGACCTGTGGGCCCAGCGCCTGCCGCACGTCGCGCGCGCCGACCTCACCGAGCCCCGGCCCGGCATCCAGCACCTGGAGATGGACACCACCACCGCCGACGGCTCCACGCACACCACCCGCTCCACCCGCATCACCGAGGCCCCGGGCTGGATCGCGTACAAGCAGCACCTGACCCCGGCCCTGCTCGCCGGGCACAGCGGCGAGTGGACCTTCGCGGAGGGCCCCGAAGGGCCGCTCGCCACCGCCCGCCACACCGTGGCCCTGGCCCCCGAAGCCGTCACCGACGTACTGGGCCCGGACGCCACCCTCGCCGACGCCCGCACCTACATCCGCGAGGCCCTGGGCCGCAACAGCGCCACCACCCTCCAGCACGCGGCAGCGGTACGGGTCTGAGCGGCCCGAGCCCCGGTCGGGCCGGACTCGGAGAGACCGGGTCCGGCCTGCGTGACCGACAAGTGACCAAAGCGGCATCCCGCCGGACTTAACGGCTCCGCACAGCAGGAGCATCATGTGCTGGTTGTCGTCGGCTGTTGTCGGCTGTTGTCTATGGGGCGGGTCGGGTCGGGGTTATGACGGGCATACGGAGAGAAAGACGGCGCGGCATGCCGATGCGCCTCGCCGCGGGCACGCTCGGCTGTGCGCTGTTCCTCGTGGGCTGCGGCAGCCACGACGGCGACAGCGGCGGCGCGAAGAACGGCGACGAGCGCCCCGTGGGCATGGCGGGCAAGGGCGCGGCACAGCAGCCCGTGCCGCGCGGCGAGGGCAGCAAGGTCGACGACGACTTCAACGGTGACGGCGCCCGTGATCTCGTACTCGACGATCTCGTGCACCGCGACCACGGCGACGACGCGGGCATCGGCATCGTCTACGGCTCCCGCACCGGACTGCGCCCCGGCGCCCGGCAGTTGCTGAGCGCCCACGCCAACGGAGCGCGTACGAAGGGCCAGTTGCCCGCCGCCTTCGACTCCGAGGCCGCCTGCGACCTCGACAAGGACGGCTTCACCGACCTGCTGGTCTCCACCGACCCGCCCTACAACGGCCAGGGCCAGCCGCCCGTGCCGCTGCAGATCCTCTTCGGCTCGCCCAAGGGCCTCGTCGGCAAGGCCGTGCAGCTGAAGGTCCCCGCGCAGGCACGTTTCGGCAACGACTGGCCGGACCAGCCGGTGTGCGGCGACTTCGACGGGGACGGCGCGAACGACCTCGTGCTGCATGCCAGCGGGGCCCGCATGACGTTCCTGCGCGGCCCGTTCAAGCGCGGCGGCGCCCCGCGGGCCGCGGGCAAGCCCCTCGTCGCGCCCGGCGACGCCCTCGTCACGGGCAGGGCCACCGACGTGGACGGCGACGGCTACGACGACGTGCTCGTGCGCAAGGCCGCGGGCGCCACGGGCGCCGCCGCCGGTGCCCTCGTCCTCGGCGGCCCCAAGGGCCCCGACGAGACCGGGGTGCTCTTCCCCGCGGGCAAGGACATCGCGTTCGGCCGCTTCGGCAAGGGCAAGGGCATGGACGCGGCGATCGCCTCACCGCGCGGCGTCGCCCTGCGCTACGAGGTGCCGGGCACCTTGCGCGGCACCCTGGAGGCCAAGGACGTGGCCGTGGACGCGGGCGACCTCGACGGGGACGGCCTGAGCGAGCTGGTCATGAGCGGCGGGGGCAGCGGAAGCGGCGGCGGCGCGGGAGAGGTGCGGGTCTTCAGGGGACGTACGTCCGGGATCGCCGCCAACGCCACGGCGACCGTGGTGCCCTCCGCCAAGGGCACCACGGAGGTCCTCCAGGTCGCGGACTTCGACGGCGACAGGCGCGCCGACCTGGTCCTGCGGACGTACCGCGGCGACGGCCAGGACGTCGTGGGCGTCCACCCGGGCCTCAAGAGCGGGGAGCTGGTCTCACACAAGCCCCAACTGACTTTTTCCACCGAGGAGTTCCTATCTCTGAGCGAGGGCTGACGAGCAGGCGGGCCCGCGCGGCCGTGGCCCTGTGCTGCGGGGCGGCGCTGCTGGCCGGATGCGGGTCCGACGACGGGGGCGCCGAGCAGGGCAGCCGCCCTCACCCGCCGCTGAAGGGGTCCCCCGCCGTCGGCAAGGCGGCCGAGCGGCCCGATCCGGGGGACTTCAACGGGGACGGGTACGACGACTACGCCGCCGTGCTCGACGCCGACGGCCTGCACGACGACCGCGGCAGGGCCACGCTCACCGTCGTCTACGGCTCGAAGAAGGGGCTCCTCACGGGCTCCGCCGACCGCCTGCGGGGCCGCAGCGACGACGAGCTCTTCGCCGCGCTGCACCGCGCCGACCTGGACGGCGACGGATTCACCGACCTGATCGGCTCGCGCATGGAGTCCGACGACTGGCAGACCTTCGTGATGCACGGCGGCCCGCGCGGCCTCTCCGGGCCTCGGCCGCTCCAACTGTCCCCGGCGACACGGGTTCTCGCGGTCGGCGACTTCGACGGCGACGGCGCCGCCGACCTGATCGACGGCGGGCGCGGCGGCAGCGGCGACATCACCGCGATGGAGCCGAAGCAGGACCCGGCAGCCGTCCTGCTCGGCCCCTTCACCCGCGATGGCAGCCCTTCCCGCAGCATCCCCCTGGACCTCGGGCAGCACGGCTTCATCAGCCCCCGCACGGCCGTCACCGGGGACGTCGACGGCGACCGGCGCACCGACGCGCTCCTCTTCTACGACTTCGACGTCGAGCAGGACGACACGGCCCCTGAGGACCTGACCTCCATCGCCTACCTGCGGGGAGACCGCACGAAGGGCCTGGTGCCGGGGCCCGCGGTGCGACCGGACCTGTACGAGTCCATGGCGACCGCCGACGGGGTCCGCGGCGGCACGATCGCCGACGTGGACGGCGACGGCATCAGCGACGTGGTCGCCTCCGGCGTGGACGACGACGGCTACGCGGGCGGCGCCGAGAGCCCCGGGCAGGTCACCGTGATCCACGGTTCGAGGAACGGGCTCGGCAGAGGGCGGCCCGCGACGAGGCTGCAACTCCCCTCGCGCGCAAGCTCCTTGTGGGGCTCCGGCCCCCAGGTCGGTGACGTCACCGGCGACGAGAGGCCGGACCTGCTCGTCGGCGATGCCGACCCGCGCGGGCGGATCGGCGGGCAGCTCACCCTGCTGCCCGGCGGCGACGAGGGCCCCCGCATCGCCGACCGGCAGACCGTCGACCCGACGGCCGAAGGCCTGCCCAGCAGAACGGGCCGCCCCGACAGGTGGTCGGGATTCGACGCGAACGCCATGCTCGACCTCAACGGTGACGGACGGCAGGACGTCGTCGTGTACGCCGACAAGTGGGAGCCCCGGGAGCACGAGCGGGGCAGCGGCAGGCGGAGCAAGGAGCGGATGTCCGCGTTCCTTGCCTTCCGCGGCACGGCCGACGGACTGGATCCGGCACAGGTGCAGTACTTCACCTCCGAGGATGTGAGCGGTGGACCGACCCTCGAATGACGTCAGTCGGCGCACCGCCGTCACCCTGTGCTGCACGGCCGTACTGCTCACCGGCTGCGGTGTGTTCGGCGGGGAGGGCAGAGACGGCAACGGCGCGAAGCCGCACGGCAAGCCGCCCGCGGGCAAGGCCGCGAAGAACGCCTCGCCGAACGACGTCAACGGCGACGGCTACGACGACTACGTGACCATCCTGGGCACACGCCTCGACGTACGGTCCAACGGCCGCACCACACAGACCCTTTCGGTCGCCCACGGCTCCGAGGAGGGGCTGCGTGACTGGAAGAAGTAGTCCAGGCCCTGCAGGGAATTGTTCCCACGACGCCCTGAGATAGGGGGATTTGGCCGCTTACGGTCGTTCACCATCCGGCCACCTCACCGCCTCTGTCGCACAACCCTTCGTACGCCCCGCGAGTCACACACCCGGAACCCATAGCCAAGGATTCAAGGATTCCAAGCCGAAGGTTCCGGAAGCCGTACCGAAGGTCCGCTCAGAGGGAGTTCCACGTGCGCGTAAGAAACCTGGCCGTCACCGCCACCGTCGCGGCCCTCGCGGCCGCGGGGCTGACGCTGCCCCTGGCCGGTTCGGCGAGCGCCGCTCCCACTCCGAAGGACGACTTCAACGGGGACGGCTACCGCGACCTCGCGATCGGATCACCGAAGACCAACTCCGTCACGGTGACGTTCGGTTCGGCATCGGGCGTCTCCGCGGGCCGCGCCGTGACCGTCACGCAGGACTCCCCCCGGGTGCCCGGCGCGCTGGAGGCCGAGGACGAGTTCGGCGAGAACGTCACCACCGGCGACGTGAACTTCGACGGCTACGCCGACCTGGTCGTCGGCGCCCCCGGCGAGAAGGTGACGGGCAAGCCGTCCGGCTCCATGACCGTCATCTGGGGCGGCAAGATGCCCTTCACCACCGGCGGCTGGGTCCTGAACGCCCCCTCCGACACAGCGGGCCGCTACGGCGAGGCCGCCGTCTTCAACGACCTCGACTACGACGGCACACCCCAACTCTCCGTGATCAGCGGCGACAACTGGTACTTCTACTCCAGCATCGTCGGCGACGACCGGGCGTTCGGCCTGGAGGAGCACTTCCTGCCCAAGGGCGTCCGCCTGGACGGCATGATCGCCGGAAACTTCAAGCGCAAGGACGGCGTCGGCTTCGTCCTGTACGGCCGGCGTGCCGACGGCGGCCTCTACACCGCCCACATGAACGGCGGCGTCGGCGACTACGGCTACCAGGCCGAAGTCATCGGCGAGGGCGACGACCCGACCGTCACGCCCGACGCGGCCACCACGGGCGACGTCAACGGCGACGGCTACGCCGACCTCATCACCGGCAACCCCGAGGCGGGCAAGGGCGGTTCGGTCACCGTGCGGCTCGGCGGCGAGGGCAGGTTCGGAGCGCCGGTGACGTACGACCAGGACAGCGCGGGCGTGCCGGGCGCCGACGAGGAGGGCGACAGCTTCGGCTGGTCCGTCGCGGCGGGCGACGTGACGGGCGACGGCCTCGCGGACCTCGCGGTCGGCGCACCCACCGAGGAGGTCGACGCGACGCCCGGCGCCGGCAGCGTCACCCTCCTCAAGTCCACCGGCGGTACGTTCACTTCGGGCAAGGCCTGGCACCAGGAGACCGCCGGCGTGCCCGGCGCCGGGGAGGCGCACGACGACTTCGGCGCCTCGGTCCGCCTGAAGGACATCAACAAGAACGGCAGGGCGGACCTGGCCGTCGGCGCGCTCGGCGAGGACATCGGCACGACGCGCGACGTCGGCGCCGTGTGGGTCCTGCGCGGCACGGCGACGGGGCTGACCTCGTCGTACGCGGCTTCCTTCAACGGCGGGGACTTCGGCGTCGGCGGCGAGAACGCCAACTTCGGCCGCACGCTCCGCTAGAGCCGTCCCGCCCTCTTCCCTCCGAGAGCAACCCTTCTCTCCCATCAGCGAGTTGGAGACATCTACGTGTCCAAGTACGTGCACAGTCCCGCACGGAGGAAGCTCCTCGCGGCGGGCGCGCTCTGCGCCGCCACCGTCCTCGGCGTCACCGGCCTGACGGCGGGCGGCGCGTCCGCCGCCGAGCCCTCGAAGCTCCGGGCCGACTACAACGGCGACGGCTATGTGGACCTCGCGGTGGGCGTGCCGAACGCGACCGTGAACGGCAAGGCCAAGGCCGGTTACGTCAACGTCGTCTGGGGCGGCGCGAACGGCCTCGGCAAGCACGGCTCGACCACCGTCAGCCAGGCCACCGCCGGTGTCCCCGGCACCGTCGAGGCGGGCGACAAGTTCGGGTACGCCGTCGAGTCGGACGACATGAACGGCGACGGCTACAGCGACCTGGTCGTCGGCGCCCCCGACGAGGCGACCTCCGTCGGCCTGGGCGCGGGAACCATCGCGGTCGTCTGGGGTTCGGCGAGCGGCTTCAAGGGCGGCTTCACGGCCGCCAACGGAGGGGTCGACGACGCGAGTTACGGCACGTTGCTCGCCCTCGGCGACTTCGACAAGGACGGCAACAACGACATCGCCTTCAACTCCCACTTCGACGAGAGCAGTTCGGTGGTGACCCGCCAGGGTCCCTTCAACTCCGGCGCCTCGGACGAGATCTTCCGGGTCGCGGGCTGGCACTTCGCGGGCCCTGCCGTCCTGGAGAGCGGCGACTTCGACGGGGACGGCGGCGACGACCTCGCGTTCTCGTACGACGGCATGGAGATCAGCGGCACGGACGTGATGAGCCGCGCCTCGGGCAGGTGGCAGTCCGTGTGGGCCACCGCCGACAGCACCAACCACGCCCTCGCCGCCGGTGACTTCGACGGGGACGGCACCACCGACCTCGCCGTCGGCAACGTCCAGCCCAACCCCGAGGCCGACGGCACGTACTGCGAGGACCGCCTCGGCGGCGCGATCCTCACGGTCTACGGCAAGAAGGGCGGCAAGCTCGGCGACGGCGGCGACTCCTGCACCACCCAGAGCGACGCGCAGGTCGGCGGCACCGCCGAGACCGAGGACAACTTCGGTGCGCACCTCGCCGTCGGCAACCTCGACCGCGACGGCATCGACGAACTGGTCGTCGGCGCGGACACCGAGGCGGTAGGCACCGCGAAGAACGCGGGCAGCTACTGGGTCCTGGCATCCCCCGGCGCGGGCAAGCCCTTCACCGGCCCCGCCTTCAGCCAGAACTCCGCGGGCGTCGCGGGCACGGCGGAGGCCGACGACCGCTTCGGCGCGGCCGTCGCCACCGGCGACTACAACGGCGACACCTACCCGGACCTGGCGGTGGGCGCGCCGGGCGAGGACGGCAAGGGTGGCGTCTGGTACGCCCCGGCGCCGAAGGACGGCCCGAACCCGCCGGTCACGTCGGTGACGCCGGGCAAGTTGGGGCTCTCCGGTTCCCAGGCGTACGGGGCTGTGCTGGGCCGGTAGTTCGGCACCCCGAGGCTTCGCCGCCGTCCGGCGCCCCCGAACTCGTACACACAACGCGTCCCGCGGCCCCCGCGGGGCGCCCCACACGCCTCAGGAGATCCGCATGGCCAAGCACAAGCGCACCACCACCAGTTCCAGACGCACCCGCCTCGCGGCGGCGACGGCGACCGCCGCCGCGCTCACCGGCGGTCTTCTCAGCATCTCCGTCGCCTCCGCCTCCGCCGCCGAGCCGCCGGCCGCCACCCAGCCGGACGACGCCGACTTCAACGGCGACGGCGCGGCCGACCTCGCCACCTCCGCGCCGCAGGCCGACGTGGGCGGCAAGGACAAGGCGGGCCAGGTCACCGTCACGTACGGCGGCGCCGAGCGGCACCACGTCACGTACAGCCAGAACAGCCCCGGCGTACCCGGCACCGCGGAGAAGGGCGACTTCTTCGGAGGCGACACCGCGTACGGCGACTTCGACCGCGACGGCTACGACGACCTCGTGGTCGGCGCCGCGGGCGAGGACGTCGGCAGCGACATCGACGGCGGCACCGTGCAGGTCCTGTGGGGCTCGGCGAACGGTCTGACCGGCGGCACGACGCTCAAGGACCCGCGCCCCACCAAGCACGATTTCTTCGGCGCCCCCGTCCAGGCGGGCGACTTCGACGGCGACGGCAAGGACGACCTGGCCATCGGTTCGTCATCGGGCGCGGCCACCATCGACCTGTACAAGGGCGGAATCACCCGCGCGGGCTCCACGGGCGGCCACTACACCGTCCTGCCGCCCATCACGAACGGCCCCGGCGAGGGCCCCCTCAACCTGCACTCCGGCGACATCAACGGCGACGGCAAGGACGACCTGATCGTCAACGGCTTCTCCACGGGCGACGGTTACAACGCCAACCTCTGGCTGCCCGGCAGCGCGGGCGGCGTCACCACCACCGGGGTGCAGCGGCTGCCCGCCGGCCACATCACCGATGTCGCCGACACCGACCGCGACGGCCACGACGACATCGTCATCGGCCTGACCTGGGACGAGGGCATCGCCGGCGCGAACAAGGGCGGCACCGTCTACGTCGTCAAGGGCACCGACAACGGCCCGTACGGCAGGACCCAGGTCATCACCCAGGACACCGAAGGTGTGCCCGGCGGCAGCGAGAACGGCGACGCGTTCGGCGCGGAGCTGGACCTCGGCGACATCAACGGCGACGGCAACCTCGACCTGGTCGTCGGCACCCCCGGCGAGGACCTGGACGGCTTCGCCGACGCGGGCTCGGTCACCGTCGTCTACGGCGCCGCGGACGGCTCGGGCCTGTCCACCGCGGGGTCAGTGATGCTGAGCCAGGACACCCCGGGTGTCCCCAACTCCAATGAGAAGAACGACTTCTTCGGCTCCGACGTCCACATCGACGACCTGAACGACGACGGCCGCGGGGACATCGCCATCGGCGCGTCCGGCGAGAACGCGGGCAACGGCGCGCTGTACCTCCTGGACTCCCGGGCGAACGGCACGCTCTCCGGCTCGTCCGGCGTCTACACGTCGACGGTCGGCATCTCCGGCGCGGGCACGCCCCGCTTCGGAGCGAACTTCGCGGACTGACGCCCCGGTCGGCCTCTTCACTTCAGCGGCTGGACCATCCCCGAGGCCCAGCCGCTGAACCCGCTTCCAGAACACCCCCGTCCCCCTGACCAGTTGGAGCCCCCGTGCGCACACGTACCCGCACACGCTCACGCACCCTCGCCCTCGCCGCGGCCACCGCCCTGGCCGCGACCGGCCTCACGCTGCCCCTCGCGGCCACGGCGAACGCCTCGGAACCCACCGAACCCGCCCCCGTGAAGAGCGACTTCGACGGCGACGGCTATGCGGACCTCGCCGTCGGCGTGCCCAGCGGAACCGTCGACGGCAAGGCGAAGGCCGGCTACGTGAGCGTCGTCTTCGGCGGCGAGGGCGGCCCCGGCTCCAGCAACGTGCGCCGCATCACGCAGGCCACCGTCGAGGTCCCCGGCACCCCGGAGACCGGTGACCGCTTCGGCTCCGCGGTCACCACCGCGTACATCGACGACGACCGGTACGCGGACCTCGTCATCGGCGCCCCCGGCGAGGACATCGACGCCAAGGCGGACGCGGGCTCGGTCACCGTCCTCTACGGCACCGGAGACGGCTTCGCCACGGCCAACACGGCGGCACGCGGCGACGCGGCGGGCGCCGCCTACGGAAATGCCCTGGTGGCCGCCGACTTCACCGGCGACACGGACGTCGACCTGGCGATCGGCGGCAAGGACAAGGTCGTCTACAACGCCCACCCGCTCGTCGCCACCACCCAGCCCCTCATGGGCACGCACATGGGCGGCCGCGCCCCCGTCCTGACGACCGGCGACTTCAACTCCGACGGCCGGCCCGAGCTGGCCGTCGCGTACTACACCCAGAACCAGCCCTACACCCAGTCCCACGTGCAGCTCTTCCGCTACATGAAGGACGAGTACCGCTTCGGCCTGACCTGGAGCAGCGACAACAGCGCCGCGAACGCGCTGGCCGTGGGCGACTTCAACGGCGACGGCCTCGACGACCTCGCCCTCGGCAACTGCCGCGAGATCGCCGACGAGAACATCGACGACCCGTGCGGCCCCGAGGAGATCGCCAAGGGTGGCGGCATCCACATCCACTACGGGGGCGGCGACGAACCCGTATGGAAGGGCCAGACCCTCAACCAGGACACTCCGGGTGTCCCGGGTGTCGCCGAAAAGGGTGACGACTTCGGCAACGCCCTCGCGGTCGCCGACATCGACGGCGACGGCAAGGACGACCTGATCGCGGGAGCCCCCGGCGAGGCCATCGGCAGCGCTGCCCGCGCGGGCAGCGTCACCGTCCTCAAGGGCGGCGCGCAGGGCATCCTGAACGCCGAAGGGGCGGCGAGCGCGGTCGCGTACCAGCAGAACTCCCCCGGCATCCCGGGCACGGCCGAGGCGGGCGACGCCTTCGGCACGGCCCTCGACACGGCCGACCACAACGGCGACGGCCGCCCGGACCTCTCGGTCGGCGCACCCGGCGAGAACAAGGCGGCGGGCGGCGTGTGGAACCTGCCCTCGGTGACGACGGACGACTCACCCGTCACAGCCGTCACTCCGAACTCCCTTGGCCTGCCCGCGTCTTCGGACGCGCTGGCGTACGGCTCGGTACTGGCCCGCTAGAACTGTCCGTTTGCTGACCACATCTGTGGCCATTCGATGGCCGTACCTGTGGCAAACCCGTCCGGGTTCCCCTAGGGGTTGTCACAGGTCGGCCGCAAAGGCCGTCTCCTCCCGAGGAGGGACGACCCCACCCCCGAAGACCAGGTACGTTCGATTCGTGGCTGGATTCAGGATCGGACGCGGCCGGGACAACCGCGCCCCGCAACCGCAACCGCAACAACAACCGCGGCAGCAGCCGTACGGACAGCAGGCCCCGCAGGGCGGCCGACAGCCGTACGGCTACCCACCCGCGCCTCCGAACCCGCAGCAGTACGGCGGAGGCGGCCCCCAGTACGGAGGCGGTGGTCCGCACGGCAGCGGTCCGCACGGCAGCGGTCCGCACGGCGGCGGGCACGGCGGCCCCCAGGGCGCCCCGCAGCACGGCGGCGGCGGTCAGCAGTGGCCGCAGGCGGCGGGCGGCCACGGCGAGCCGGAGTACTTCGGCGGCCCGGACGACCACGGCCGCGGCCCCCAGGGCGGGTACGACCCGTACGCGGCCAACAACCCCGGACACACCCAGGCCTTCTCCATCGGCGAGGACCCCTACAACCAGGGCGACACCTACCGCGCGGGACAGACGAGCGCCCCCATCGGCCCGCGTCTGCACTGGAAGGACCTGCTGCGCGGCGTCGTGCTCCGCCCGGCCCCGACCTTCCTCCAGATGCGGGACTACGCCATGTGGGCCCCGGCCCTCATCGTCACGTTCCTCTACGGCCTGCTGGCGATCTTCGGCTTCGACGACGCCCGCGAGGACGCGATCAACGCGACCCTCTCCTCGGCGGTCCCGTACGTCCTCACCACCGGCGTCGCGATCACGATCAGCGCCTTCATCCTGGGCGTGGTCACCCACACCCTCGCCCGCCAGCTCGGCGGCGACGGCGCCTGGCAGCCGACGGTCGGCCTCTCCATGCTGATCATGTCGCTGACGGACGCGCCCCGCGTGATCGTCGCGATGTTCCTGGGCGGCGGCCAGCCCTTCGTACAGCTGCTCGGCTGGGCGACGTGGCTGGCGGCGGGCGCCCTGCTCACCACGATGGTGAGCAAGTCCCACGACCTGCCGTGGCCGAAGGCACTGGGAGCGGCGTCGATCCAGCTCCTGGCGATCCTGGCGATCGTGAAGCTGGGCACGTTCTAGCGCACGGCCGCGACACACACGGGAAGGGCCCGGCGGACAAGTCCGCCGGGCCCTTCCTGCTACGGTCTGTCGCTCGCTCAGGCGTCGAGAACCTGACCGTCACGCTTCACGACGGGGGGCTCGACGCTCCAGGGGAAGTTGATCCACTCGTCGGTCCGCTTCCAGACGTACTCGCACTTCACGAGGGAGTGCGACTTCTCATAGATCACGGCGGACCGCACCTCGGCCACGTGATCGAGGCAGAAGTCGTGGACGAGCTTCAGCGTCTTCCCGGTGTCGGCGACATCGTCAGCGATGAGCACCTTCTTGTCGGTGAAGTCGATGGCGTTCGGGACGGGCGCAAGCATGACGGGCATTTCAAGCGTGGTGCCCACACCCGTGTAGAACTCGACGTTCACCAGGTGGATGTTCTTGCAGTCGAGGGCGTAGGCGAGCCCGCCGGCGACGAAGACACCGCCGCGAGCGATCGACAGCACGACGTCCGGCTGATACCCGTCATCGGCGATGGTCTGCGCGAGCTCGCGCACGGCACCACCGAACTTCTCGTACGTAAGATTCTCGCGCACGCCACTCATACCGCTGCTCACACCTGTGTCCGATGGAAGTTGAGGAAGGACCGGGAGGCGGTCGGCCCGCGCTGGCCCTGATAACGAGACCCGTACCGCTCCGACCCGTAGGGCGACTCGGCGGGCGAGGTGAGCCGGAACATGCAGAGCTGCCCGATCTTCATCCCCGGCCAGAGCTTGATCGGCAGGGTCGCGAGGTTCGACAGCTCGAGCGTCACGTGCCCCGAGAAACCGGGGTCGATGAACCCGGCGGTGGAGTGGGTGACGAGCCCGAGCCGCCCGAGGCTGGACTTGCCTTCGAGCCGACTAGCAAGATCGTCGGGCAGGGAGATGACCTCGTACGTGGAGGCGAGCACGAACTCCCCGGGGTGGAGGATGAACGGCTCGTCGCCCTCGGGCTCCACGAGCCGCGTCAGGTCGGCCTGCTCGACGGAGGGGTCGATGTGGGGGTACCGGTGATTCTCGAACACCCGGAAGTAGCGGTCCAGCCGCACGTCGATGCTCGAGGGCTGCACCATGGATTCGTCGTACGGGTCGATCCGCACCCGTCCGGAGTCGATCTCGGCCCGGATGTCCTTGTCTGAGAGAAGCACGCACCGAGGATACGCAGAGCGCGCGGGCCGTCCCCAATCGGACGGAACCCGCGCGCCTCGGTGTCTGTCGCCCGTACCCGCGCCGCTACCGCTTGTGCATCGTCACCGGCACGGCGTGCCGGAGCCGGGCACAGCGCGGACAGCGGATGAGCCGGCCGGGACCGAGCCGGTCGGCCTGCTGCATCGGGAACGAAGCGGTGCTGAACACGTGCCCTTCGGCACATCGGACGACGGTGCGGTCCATCAAGTCCTTGAGTCCCTTCCCCAAAGCCGTAATTGAGCCGTACATGAGCCTGTACGCGAGCCCGTACTGCGCCCGTGCTGTGCCCGTACTGACCAGCCCCCGACTCGCTCCCGAGCCGACGACGAAAGCCACATTACGATACGAAAGGGACGCCACTCCAGGCGGCGCGACCACATTCAACGGTACGCCCCAACTCCCTCCGCCCGCACGGCGCATCCACGTCCCGGACAGCACTCGGGCCCCATGGCGAGAGCGCCTGGGGCCCGGGATGAGGTAGAGTGTGCGACGTTACGACACCGCTTCCAGCGGGGTCTTTCGCGGGTGTAGTTTAGTGGTAGAACATCAGCTTCCCAAGCTGAGAGTGCGAGTTCGATTCTCGTCACCCGCTCCATAGAAAACCCCCAGGTCATCGACCCGGGGGTTCTTTGTTGCCCAGACGCTCCGGGCGGATTGGCGGTGCGCGCACCACAACCGCACCACTAAGACTGCTCGGGCGTCTCCTTGTGGGACTTCGCACGCTGGGCGCGCACCATCTCGTCGAGCCTGCTGGCCACCTCGCGCTGCCGCTCATGATCGGAGTGCTGGTAGCCGAGGGCGGCCTTCTCGGAGGACTGCCCGGCACGGACCATCGTGTCCTTGAGGGTGGCACCGGAGCGGGTCGTCAGGGTGTGCCCGGTGTGCCGGAGATCGTAGAACCGGAAGTCGTCGGGCAGACCGACCGCAGCGCGAGCGCGCCGCCACTTGCGCCCGAAACTGTTACGTCGAAAGGGCGCTCCCTTCTCCCCCACAAAGAGCAGTCCCTCGGGCCCTTTCTCCTTCTCCGTGTACCAGTCGAGGTGCCACTCGGCCTCACGACGGAGGAACTCAGGGAGGTCGGGGACCAGGTCCGCCGACTCCTCACAGGTCATGGCGGCATCGCTGAGGGACAGGTACGGCGTACGGATACGGGACCAGCCCCCAGAGGTGTCACCGGCCACGGCCAGGCCGGGCATCTCGGGAGCGATGGCGCAAGCGGCGGAGACCGCTTCGGGAGCGATGTCACCGAGGGCCATCTTCGCGGAGGCTTCGTCGTTGACGCGGTGGCAGACGCGGCCGGTCAACTGGGCCCGCAGCATGGTCGCTCCCTTGCCCAGTTCAGCCCCGAAGCGCTGCCCGCAGACCTCCAGGTAGATCCCAGCGGCACGGCCGAGCTGGGCGAGCCGGATGAGTTGGGTGACCATCTCGTCCCGCCGTTCCTCATCCTTCTTCGTGGCGACGAGGAAGAGTTCGGCCACCTCGTCGACGAACAGCACGACGGGTACAGGGCGTTCACTCTCCGGGAGCCCCCAGACGTCGGCGGTGATCTCTTCGTCCGGCGTACCGGGCGTGATCCCCTGCCTTGCCTTGATCAGGTCGTATCGGTCCTCCATCTCCTTGATGAGCGCGGGCAGCAGTTCGGCGGCCTGCTCCGGATCGGTGGCGAGCGCCGAGAGCCGGGACACGAAGGGCGCGAGCTCCACCCCGCGCTTGCAGTCGATGCCGACGAGAGCGACGGGTTGCGGGGCCAGCCCGGCGATGAGGTGCCGCAGGTACATGGACTTACCCGACAGCGTTGCACCGAGGGTGAGTTGATGCGGAACGGCCCGGTAATCGCGTACGAAAGGAGTGGCATCCTCTCGCAGCGCCACGGGCACCTTGAGGAACTCCACCACGGCCTTGCGCGGCATCCGCACCCGCCGCAGCACATCGAAGCCGACGAGCCGCAGCTCGACTACACCGGGCTTGGCCGCTCTGACGTACACGGAGTGAACTCCCCATGCGTGGCGCAGCCGTTCGACGGATGCGGCGACATCGGCAGGCTCCTGCCCGGGAGCGAGCCGCAGACGTAACCGCAGCCCGGTCGAAGTGGGCCGGACGAGGCCCCGACGCGGCGGCACGGGACGGATCTCGCGATTACTGGTGGCCCGAACCGCCAGCACCCGCAGCCGGGACGGGGCCACGGTCAGACCGCAGGCCTCCATGACCGAGCCGTACGAGCCGAGCAGCCGGACCGTGGTTATGGGTAAGCCGAATGTGGACCAGTGGACGCGGGGGTGACGGGCCCGGGTGTAGGCAGCCCCACCGCCGAGCGCGGCGACGGGACCACCCACCTCCAGGAGCGCCGCGAGGTCACTCATCAGGCCGCAGCCTGAGCCGAGTTCGGGAAGGCGGCGGGAGTGACGGCGGCGGCGCGGTAGGCGATGCCGTGTCGCTGCTGGCCGTTGAAGACGCTCTCCCAAGGCCGGGCCAGGAGCCCCGGAAGCGAGACCGGCGAGCCGAGCGCCAGTTCCTCGGCGACACCGCTCTCGGGGATGGTGACCTTCACCAGGGAGGATTCTCCGTCCTCGATGTAGACGACGCCGATCGTCATCAGGGCTTCGCCGGTGTTGGCGTCCTTGGCGATCTCGCCGGTCTGACGGTCGCGGACCTTGGGCTCGGGGCCTCGGTGAGCAGGATCGTCGCGGCCGAGGTCTCAACACGGATGGTGCGCAAGACAGACTCCCCATCTACTCGTCTATACAAGTAGGTCTGTTGGGGCATACGAGTCCGAAGAAGAGTCGGTCTCGCGCACCAGCGGTCAGGTGGCCGGGAGTTGGTAGGACAGGACGTAGGCGTCGGCGGCCATGACGGTGTCGCAGACTTCCACGGCCCGCCCTTCGGTGTCGTACGCGGTACGGATCAGGCTGATCACCGGCACACCGGACGCGAGCCGCAGCGTCCGCACTTCAGCAGGCGAGGGCATCCGCGCGCGGATCTCTTCCTCGAAGTGGTCGAGGTGGTGGCCCAGTTCTTCGAGGCGGGCGTAGATGCCGCCGGGTCCGGGGTTGGGCTCGGCGATCTGCGTACCGCGTGCGATGTCGAGTGGGAGGTAGGAGGTGGCGAACTCGACCGGGCGGCCGTCGAGCAGATACCGGCGCCGTCGGGCGAGCACCCGCCGCACGGAGCCGAGCCGGGTGGAGATGTCCTGGCTGGCTTTCTCCTCCTTGACCTCCAGGCTGTCCACCTGCGGATGACTGCCAGCGGCATCGGCCTCGACGATGAACACAGACTTCCCCTGCTCGCGATGCCGCCGGGCGAACCGGTCGGAGGCGAGCCGCCGCACAGGAGGCCGCGGCCTGACGAAGACGCCCTTGCCATGCTCGGCATGGACCAGGCCTTCACCCTGAAGTACGGAGAAGGAGTTCCGGACGGTCATCCGGGAAACCCCGTAGTGCTCGACGAGTTCAGCCTCGGAAGGCAGCTTCTCGCCCTCCTTGAATCGCCCACGGTCGATGGCCTCGCGCAACTGATCGGCGATCTGTCGAAAGACCGCACGATCGCTCGTGGGGTCGACATCGCCGAGCAGGCTCGGGAGTGACGTCACCTGTACTCCTTTAGGTATCTAGACGAGTGGGCAAGTGTTGTTGCTACGGTGGAGAGCCTAGCCATCCGAGAGGGCCGAGGACCGTGAGCACTGACCGTCCGCACTCCGTGAGCGTTGCCGGAGTCATCGTCGACGACCAGGACCGGGCCCTCCTGATCAAGCGCCGTGACAACGGCAAGTGGGAACCTCCGGGCGGCATCCTTGAACGCGAGGAAACCATCCCCGAGGCCTTGCAGCGCGAGGTTCTCGAAGAAACCGGCATCAAGATCGCACTTCCCGCGACCCTCACCGGCATCTACAAGAACATGACGGGCTTGATCGTCTCCATGGTCTTCCGCTGCGAGGCCGCCGACGGCACGCCCACGACCGGCGCCGAGACTCGCGCTCTGCGCTGGGCCACCCGCGAAGAAGTCACCGAACTCGCCGACGAGGCCTACGCGATCCGCGTCCTGGACGCACTCGACGCGGCATCCCCGCCGGCCATCCGCGCCCACGACGGCGTCAAACTCGTCTAGCTCGAACCCGCTGCACATGGCGGCCTACCAGCACGAAGGAACTTGTATGCACGAGTATACGAGCACCGCCCGAGTCTGGGGCCTCACTTGCCCAGGTTTCCCGGAAGAGGTCAGCAGAGCCCGCCGCTGGACCCGCGACATCCTCGCGGGATCGCCGCTGGCCGAGGACGCGGAACTGATCGTGAGCGAACTGAGCGCGAACGCGATCCTGCACACGGCGAGCGGCAAGAAGTCGGGCAGCTTCCACCTGGCGGTAGCGGTCTCACCGCAGGTGGTCGCCCTGTCGGTCACGGACGACGGCGGCACGGAGACGGCCCCGAAGACCGAGCACCCGAGCGGGGAAGTGGCACACGGCAGAGGCTTGGGCATCGTCGACTTCATCGCGCACCGGGTGGTAGTCCACGACACCCTCGGTGGCCACACGGTCACGGCGGAACTCTTCGTGGAGGCACCACCTGGGGAGCCGCCATGCTGAGCGACGAACTCACCCGCGGCTTCTGGTGCGAATGCTGGACGGAAGACCTCACCGCCAGAGGCCGGCCAACGCTCACGACATCCTTCGGCGCCCACTCGGCAGCCCAGGCGGACAGCTGGCTCTCGACGGCACTGCAGACCATGAGGTCAGCACTCAACCCGACGACACCTATGGAGACTTGGGACGGCCTCTACGAGAACCGCATCACCACGAGACGAGCACTCCTCCGCACGGAGCCCTGCACGGCATCCATCACCTACACCGGCACGCGCATCACATGGACGGTCCGCCCAGTACTCTTCCTCCCACTCGCGGACCGCAACGAGGCCGAACCCCCAGCCTGTACAGAGGACTTCAAGCCCCACACAACCGACTGAGTTACAACTTTCTCTACTGGTTCAAGGCGGCTCGCTCCGCTCACCGCGCGCGGCCCGGCTCCCCGGGCCGCCGCTCCTGCCTCCGCCCCGCTCCACCAGGCCGCGCGACAAGAGCTGGCGGCCAGCTGAAACTCAGAGAAGGCGTACATCGTGGCTGGGGCGGTCGGCTCCACGGCTTTACGCAGCCACTTTGGGGCGAGCCTCTAAGATCATGGCCCCAACGTCGTGCTTTAACGGGCAGATCCACAGACTGCCCGACTCGCGATGAGCTTACGGGGCCATGATCACTCGCCCCAAAGCAGCTCCAGCCCAAAGCCGCTCCGCCGACCTCAGAGGGCTACCCCACTCGAGCTGACCCGCTCAAACGTATGGATGCGGCACGTAGGTCACGCTACGCTAAGTATCGGATCAGGAACGAGGAGCGATATGGCCGAGGATCAGACCTTGTTTGACGATGACGCCGAAGAGGATGTCACGGGAGATCAACGGGAACCACTGAATCTCGGTAACCGAGAACGCCGCCTCGTCACGCAACCATACGATCTCTCCGTCGGGACCCTGGTCGACGACATCAAGAAAGACCGTCTGCTTCTAAATATCGAATACCAGCGCCAATATGTATGGGATAGAGCCAAGGCAAGCAGGCTAATCGAAAGCTTACTCCTCAATATCCCGGTCCCCGTATGCTACTTCGCCGAGAATGAAGACGGCGCATACGAAGTAATTGATGGACTGCAACGGATCACGACGATCAGCAACTACCTTGAGGGCAAATTTGAGCTCAAGGGGATTCCGGTCCTGTCCGAGCTAGAGGGGAAGTTCTTCTCGGATCTAAAGGTGCGCGATCAGCGGCGTCTCAGCGGTAGAACTATTCGCTGCATCGTGATCACTGAGGACTCTGACCCTGACATCAAGTTCGATGTATTCGAGCGTCTGAACACTGGCTCTGCACGCCTCGGCTCACAAGAGCTCAGGAACTGCATTTATAGAGGCGACCTGAATGACTTCCTGAGGCGCACAGCCGACCTTCCTTACTTTACAGGCATTCTCAGCGGTATCCGAAATAGGCGAATGGAGTTTGAAGAGCTCGTCCTACGATTCTTTGCCCTCCATAACACCGTTGTGGACTATCGCCCCCCTCTCCGTCAGCTACTCAATGGCTACATGCGAGAAAATCGAGCAGGCGTCCCCAAGCAAGGGGAAATGGATCTTTTTGCGGACGTCTGTCGCACAGTCGCTGAAGTCTTCGGGGACTCGGCTTTTAGGCTTCCGGCACCCAACGGGAGGCCTGCCCCTGGAATGAATAAGGCGCTCTTTGATGCAGTTATGATCTCCTTCGCTCACGCGGACCGTTCAGCCATTCGTGCAGCGCCACAGCATGTCCGGGAACTACGGGAAGAGCTGCTGAAGGACGAGGATTTTCTGTTCTCAATCGGTCGTGCGACCGCCGACCGATCCCGCATGCATTATCGAGTTTCCAGGTTCTCGGTCGGCTTGACCGAGCGGGGAATTCCTTGCTCCCTGCACGAAGAGCTTGAGAGAGCACGATAAATGCCAACCAAGCTCGCCGCATACGATGACTTCATCAACAGCACCGCCGAACTCAATCACCTATTGGCGGTCCGCCCACATTCTCCCCTAATTAAGAGAACTGATGAGGCAATTCAGCTGGAAAATGCTGTGCACCGCGCTTGCCTCGTCCTCTTGGTGGCTCACTTCGAGGGGTTCGCAAAGGGTGCACTAAGCGAGTACGTCGACGAAGTCTGTGCCGTACGCCCCCCTGCGCGTAAACTGCCTCCCGCATTTCTCGAGCTATTTACTCGGGATAGAATCCAAGAGATTTCCTCACTGCCGCCAGGGGCTGACCGAGTCAATAGAACACGGAGGCTGTTTACGGCATTCTCGGCTCTGTGGGACCAAGAGCGATCCATTGATCCGCAAGTGATTTCGTCGACAATCTTGGCGCGCCAAATGACAAGCTTGAAGCCGGATGTTTTGCGTGATTCATTTGCGTTGATTGGCATTGACGATATTGTCGATGATGCAACATCACACCTTCAGAGCGCAGGGCTCAGTGTGCGGGTTGGCATAAAGCTCGCCGAGATCGTGAACAAGAGAAACCTGATTGCGCACGGCGATTATTCGGTCAAGCCGACTTCGACAGACTTGGAAGATTACATTCAGTTCTTCATGGCGGTTGGTGACGCGTTCTCCAATTGTGTAGCAAAAGCGATTGATGAAGCGTGCACACTTAGATGACGCAGGTTATCCCACGGTCACGCGTTGAGCGTGAATAATTCGATGCGTGACCTGCCGGACGTTCAGTAGCGGAGTACCGCAGCCGCAGCATGGGTTGCGTCCTGCGCCCCCACTACCAAATTACCGTGATGACCGCTGTCGACCGATCCGCATGCAGCTACGGATCAGAAGGTCGGGATTCGGGAGCGACTGCCCTCGGCCAGCGAGAGGGACCGAACGTCCCCGCCCTTTCCAGCCGTAGCTGTCAGGAGCGGGGAAGCCGCCAGAGTCGAGACTGCGCTCGGGCTTGCGGCGGCGGCATCTTGCGCACCAGGTGGTAAAGGTTCTCGAAGTACTCTTGCCAGCGACTTGGATCAGGAAGAGCGTTGTGCGCTCGCTTGGCGCGCTCTACTCGCACCAGCGGCTCCATTCGTTCCCACACCGAGATCACTGATCCGCCCAGGTAGCCGGAGACGGGTTCGATGTCGACCACCCCATGTGTGACCAGTGCGCCCAGGTTGTCGTAGAACCAGGCCAGTTCGCGTATGAGGTTCCGCTCCGCCTCAGGCAGTCCCTCCATTCCGGCGGACAAATCCCATTCGGGTAGTTGCTCGAACACGACCTCCCTGGCCCGGGCCATACGCATGCTGCGATGCTCACGGAAGAGATCCACCAGGACTGGCAGCGTGTTTGTGTGTTCAGTCAGCCGCAGCTGCCGCATGGACACGAGGCCGGACACACCCAGCGCCATCACCGACACCACCAAGACCGCAATCTCCACCACGTCCCCCAATGCCCATCGTTAGCTCCTCCGTTCCCAGGCCGTGATGGGAGCAACCTCAAACACCTGGGTCGGGCGATCGGCCCCTTTCTCCGCGACGGAGTGGACCCGGCGGGATACTGAGTCGCTGAGGTGAGAAAGCGACCCACTGACACATACTCGGCCGACCGACAGTGAGGGCGGCACCAACCCGCTCCGCCCCTAGGGACGTACTAGGCACACTGAGTGTCTAACTGCGTGACAACCGCGGCGCACAACCGCGAACAATCGTGGACGTCAGCGGACCATCAGCCCAGGTGACAAGCACAGCAGCCCAAGGCCAGCGCCCACACCAAGTTGCTTCGGGACGAAGCAGTCCGTGGGTCAAGCTCCTCGGCCTTGCTCGCGGACGAACCAGCAGCGGCCCGTCAACGTCTCCGTGTCAGGGGACGGAGGCCTCATGACACAGGGATTGAACAGTGGTGCGGATCATTCGTCCGACAACCTGGATGACGCGCTCAGGACACTCACCAGCGAACTCGCACGGGCTGATGCGAAAGCAAGCATCGTGCTGGCGATGACCGGCGTGGGCCTTGGCTTCGTAGCAACACAGAGCTCCGGACACCAGGCAGCGACCGTGCTGGCTGTCGGCGCGGTCGGCGCGCTGTGCCTCGTGATCGCCATCGTGGTTCTACTCATCACCGTCCGACCGGTCCACATCGACACTGTGACCGCCGAAGGTTGGTCTCGCTGGGCGACTCTGGAACCCGAGATGCTGCGGGACCACATGCGCGCGGATCTGCGAGCCGAGCGGGTTTCATTCCTCTCCCGCATGGTCGTGATCAAGTTCCGTCGGCTCCGTCTCGGGATCAACCTCATCCTGACTGGCGTCAGCCTGCTATGTGCAGCAACTGTGCTGAGCTTGGTCCTGTAGAGCCAAGATCGAGGACGAAACGCCGCGCCAGACTCGTGCCAGGTCGTGCGGGGAACCACGGGGAATGGAGGGGAGCGCGCTCCCGACGGGTCTGGCTCGATAGCAGTTCCGCCGCTGGTCAGCGCAGCAATCATCCGTAGAGGGCCCCAGCTTCCCAAGCTGAGAGTGCGAGTTCGATTCTCGTCACCCGCTCTTGTTCGAACCCCCAGGTCATGGACCCGGGGGTTCTTTGTTGCCTCGTCCGGCAGGCAGCGTGAGGCGAAGGCCGACCACAGGGCGGAGGGCTCTACCCTCGCCCTTCATCGGCTGCTCTAGAAGCCGCTTCCATCATCGGCAAGTCGGGCTCCTGCTTCAAAGTCGTCGTAGCGCACCCGGACATCCTGAATGCCTAGGCCACGCATCAAGTCATGGAGACCCACCACATAGACGCGCCCTTCTTTGCGCACTCGGCAGGGGAAGTCACCAAGCTTGGCCCGTTTGTACGCCGTGGCCATACTCAGATTCAGCGCCTTCGCCGCGACCCTCATCCCCACCTCTGCAGGTAGACCGAAGATGACGGAGAACGGTACGGATTCATCTCGATGCCGTGCCATCTGTATCCTCTCCGGTCTCGAACAGTGCCTGCTGTTGCTGCATGGCCGTGCCTGTGCCGGGCCTCTCGCTCGAAACCAGTCCGGCTCGCCGGAGCCTACGAACCTCACGAACATGTCTCATCAGTCCGAGGCCTTGAGCCAAGGCCCCGAGCCGCTCGCCGTGCGCCTGTTGCACTAGCGCCATCGACATCGTGCTGGCCTGCACTACCTGACCGTCGATGAAAGTCGGAGCAATCTCTGGGAAGAAGGGGACGGGTGGGCCATCCTCGACTTCTGCCGCCAGCACTTCGTTCGGTGCCCGACGACCTGTCTTCCAGCCGGCGGCGAATGCCGAGTCCATCAGATGCTGCTCGATCTGGTCAGGATTCACCGCTCCGGCAGTCGCCGCCCCTTCGGCAGCCCCGGCAAGTACCGCCGAAAAGACATCGCCGAGCTCGGCGCCGGTGCGGCCGACGATCGCCCGTGCCGCCCCCTTCAAGCGAGGGGTGAGGAGCCACAGGGCGATGAGTGTCCACCGCTGCTCCTGACCGCGTTCTGTCTCGCGCTCCAAGTTCCGAGCGAGGGCCTGCCACAACGCGGTTCGCAGGACACCGTCCAGATCCTCCTGCTGCATCACGGCTCTCAGTGCGCTGAGAGGCAGACACGAGCCGGCCGTTGCCTCGGCACAACGTCCGTGATGAAGGCACAGGTGTTCGTCCGAGCAACATGCCTCAACCCAGTGCGCCAAGCAGGCAAATACGTTGGAGAAGGGCAGGACGGACATCACGGCTCCCTCTCCTCCGAGTCCGTCTGCGACTCTTTGTGCGGTCCGGTCTGCGTAGGATCGTCTACGCCTGGATCTGGCACCGCCGTCTGCCACCAACCCGCAGCCAAGCCGTGCTTGGTATCCGGCTTCCGAGGTACCTGGTCGACCGCGACATGGGTCGGCTGAGCCTCGTACGGCTCTGCTTCTCCGGCCCACTGCCCTTCCCCCGCCACTGGATTCTCGGCGGCACCGTGGCGGGCGTTGTCGGGCCCGTCGACAAGATCGTGCCGCAGGGCTTCTGCAGCCAGAGGACGTCCGGACGCCTCCATCATGCGGGCGAGACGGTGAACGAAAGCGTCTCGTTCCTCGGACCCGTTGGGCAGGCCCATCTTGTCCAGTAGGGCAGAAACAGGCTCGTTGTGCGTATCCGGCTGCCCGTCCGGAGACCGCTCGTTCTGGTGCTCTGCAGGTGCCTCGACGCCCTCTGGGTGGTCAAGGCCGTTCGGCATCTCGCTCCAGGCCCGTGCCCCCTGCCTGTCGGTGAGATGGCGAAAGGCGTCCGGAATCTGCAGATCGTTGGCGGCAGCTGACAGACAGGACAGAGGACCTATCAGGTCCGTCGCGCGCTCGATCTCGTCCTCGTGGCGGGCAAGCCACCATACGACGGCGCTCCCCGGAGACTGCAGTACGTCTTCGCCGAGATACTCCCGTCGATTGCGTTCATGCTCTCGTTGCTGCTCCCAGGAACCGATGCTTTTCCTCAGTTCTTCAAGCTCGTCCAGGTGCCGCCGATCCTCGTGGCGCAGGTGAAGTCGTACATCGGTTGCGAAGGCCATCACTGTTCCCGACTCGTCCTGAACGGGTTGCCCGAGCTGCCCCTCCAGCCAGTGGCACAGGAAATCGACACGGCTGGGGTGCTCGGTCGCCGTGCACTCTTCGACGCGACGCAGGATCGAAGTCACGGCCAGGGCCCCCGGGTTGCCGTGCGATGTCTTGAGGGGGTCCGTGTCAGTACGCCACCGGACAGTGGCGGAGAAGAGAAGCGGGTACCCGTCAAGGCCACTGGCGACCGGGACTTCATTGACCGGCATCTCCAGATAGGGCGGTTCGATGTAGAACTCCGTGCCGTCCTCGGCGATGCTCCGTCCGGTATCGGGCGTTCTCCTACCGACGTTCAGTACGAACATGTCGAGCAGCAGTGCACCGGCCACTACCGCCGCCAGAGGGAACCACATCCATGCGGGCCAGCCGAGTACCGCGGTGACGGCGAGGACGCCGGCGATGAGGCTGATGAGTACCGGACGCGGCGTGTAACGGGACTTCATACGCACTCTCCTGTCTCACGTGAGTTGGCGGCGGTGTGTGCGCCACATTCCATCCCAAGCAATACGTCGATTTCGCGGCAGAAATGGTCACTGATCCGTCGGCGAACCTCAGGTCGGATGAGTGCAACGCCGGGCGACTCCGACGGCAAAGGCGTGTTCTGCCACTGGCATACAGCCACGTAGAGACGGTTCAACACGGAGTAGTCGCCCACGGCGGCGACGATCAGTGCACTGGCCATGCGGTCATCCGGGGGGCGGCGGGCCAATGCGTCCAGCCAGCGGTGAAGCACTGGTTTCCACTCCGCCACCGGCCTCACCACCAACAACGCCCGCCATGCCAGGGTGAACTCCTGCTGGGGAGGTTCAATGCGTAGAGGAACCGGCTCGAGCAACTCGAGGAGCAACTCGGCTGAGTCTTCCGTCAGAGGAAGGCTGGCGATCCGATCGGTCAGCTGACGGAACACACGACGGTTGGCCCGCGCGACATCCAGCAGGGCCTTACGGGCTGCTACACGCGCCGTGCCTTGCTGGCGGAAGGACAGATACCGAAGCCTGACGGCAGCCTGCTCGGGATGGGTCGCCGCGATCACCTGCTGGCAGACGTCCGTCAGGACGTGGGCCAGATCCGGTGAGATCCGACTCGTCACCCAGGAGTACACACGCGAGCGGAAGTAAGACCCGTACTGTTCATGGCTGAGCCCGAGTTCGAGTGCTGCAGCCGCCTCGGCCCGGAATCGCCCCCTCTGATGATCTGTCCACGCTTCCACGAGAGAGCACAGATCATCGGGACGTCCCGTGGACAGGACCTGTTCCGCGAATCTCGCGATCAGGTTCATACGGCTCTCGGCCCTGAGTTCCGGCAGGGCAATGCACCGCTCCACCCAGTCCCGGAAATCAGGTCGCAGATCGGGAAAGTTGGTCCAGAAATGCCGTCTGACAGCACTGTCATAGGCGAGACGCCGAAAGACGACCCGTCCGTCGCTGCTCCGCTCTATGCCGAGCTCCGTCAGTTGCTCACCCAGATCTGCCCGCGCGAGTCCCACTGAGTCGTCCGCCTCGTGTCGCAGGACCTCAAGCAGCAGTTGCGCACTCCTCAGGGCCACCTCTGCCGGGGCATCGCTGACCATAGCCGCCGCGAGTAGCAGCGCACGCGCCTGCGCCCGGCGGTGCTCGCGCAGTTGGCGAGCGACCTCTCCGGCCCAGTTGGTCGCTGCGTCCACGGCTTCATCCCGCCAGGTGGCAAAGTTCGTGCCGTACCGTCGGGTGTCTCGTGCCTCGGCGACCAGTTCGGCCAGCCGCGCAAGCTCCCGCATGGGCGCAGTGGTGAACAAGTGCTGTAGTTCATCGGTATCCAATTGCTCGGGTTCGAAGGGCACACCTCGGACCCGGAGATGCCGACTGAACACTGCACGGCCACGAGGACGTTCCAACGTCACAACCAGTGGCGACAAGTCCGCGTGGAGCATCCAGTCCAAGCCGATGGGAAGGACGACAACCAAACGGGCATCGCCCTGCTCTACGACGGACCGGTAGTGGATCAGGCTGCGCTCCGCTGCGGGGTAGTCGGCGTCGGTGACGCTCGACAGATCCAGCAGATAACGGTCATCGGCCGAGACCTCGAAGGCGCCTTCTTCCCAGACTGCCGGGAGCTCCTCGAGACGCTTGCCGGCGACCGGAACCTCTTCCAGCAACATGGTCGCAGCGGCGCGTCTGCCAAGACCCGGAGGACCGTCGAGCAGTACCACTGCTCCGCGCTGCTTCAGCCGTTCGGCTGCCTGACCGTATCGCCGTGGCCGTACGAAACAGCCGACGAGTCGGCGCCGCTGCTCGCGGACGATCGTCAGTCGAGTGGTGCCCGCTCTGTAGAGGTGCTCGTTCGCACTCAACAGCCAGGTCACATTGAACTGGGGTCCGCTGCCGGTGTGAACTCCTGCTTGTGGGGCTGTGACTGTCGTGCTGCCCCCGGTCACCGCTCGCCGTCCGAGGGACGTGCGCCGCCCTGCTCCCGATTTTGGTTCACCGTGCCGTGGTTGTCCCCGACGTACCCCACCTGCATTCCATCACCGGACAGCTGCGGGGCCAGATGCTGTTCTCCCACCTGGTAGAGGTGCCCGCTGCCCGTGTGGACTGGGCCCTTCGGTTCGCTGACGAAGGTGCCCGTGAAATCACCCCTCACGTTCCCGATGCCGCCCCGTTGGCGGTGGTTGACCACCTTCTCCGGCCTGCCAGATTCCTTGTCCTCCCTCTGACGTTCCCCCTTTCGGGAAGGGCGCTGGCGTCCTTCATAGGATGCAGTTGGGCCCAACTCGGGAACGATGCGGACAAGGTCGTCAATCAAGTGCGTCAGATCGTATTCGGCGTTTCGGTGATTCAGCCTGCGGTACTGACAGTCAGCCAACTCCTCAAGTTCTGGGGGAAGTTCCTCACGCACTAGCCTCGCACTCCTACCCACCAGCACAGGGATGACGATGGCACCGCTCTCGAATGCCTCGAGGATTTCCCGGCGGATCCAGTCCCCCGGATCCTCAAGAGCTCGGCCCCCGTTCGGGGACTGAGCCACCAGCCATCTAGGGCCTATCACTGCGAGCAGAACGCTGCAGCGTCGCACTGCGTTAACGACCTCTCGCGGAAACTTGCTTCCCGGACTGATTGACTTGCTGGCTCGGAAGACCTCTCCGTCGCCGAACACTCGTGACAGCTCCCTCTCCACGAGCGTGGCGGTGAACTCCTCGTCACCGGTCCGGTAATTCACGAAAATTGCAGGCACAGCGCAGTCTCCTCCGGTGAAGGTCAGCAGGGGCCGGCAGCTGGCGCGGGCGCGCCGCCTCGCCCGGCGAGGCATCCGGGTAACGGCGCGGTGTCCGCCGGTCAAGGAGCACGGCACCAGTCGTAGCCGTGCCCGTCACGGAATGGGGAAGGCGTTCAGCTGCTGCTCATGGCATGGGCCAGAGCCGGCCGCAGCTCGCGGACTGCGGAGTGGGAGCGGGATCGCCCCAGTTCGCGGTCGAGTTGACGTACATCTGCTCGGACCGTGGCAGAGGGAGCCAGGTCGACGAAGGTCAGCAGTTCCCGCGCCACTTCACATGAGCGCTCGATCTCTCCCGAGGCGGAGTGGGCCAGGGCCCGGCGGAACCCGTAGCGGATTCGGGTGCGTACCGCGTGACGCGGGATGTGCAGGCACTCGCGGTCCAGGAGTTCGGCGGCCTCACGGTGCCGGCCCAAGTCATGAAGGCACCAACCAGTCACCATGGAAACGGGATCGACGAGATTCGTGGGGCCGAGGATGGGACCGTGACTCAGGGCGTCGTCGTGAGCCAGAAGCTCTCGCGCGCGATCCAGCTCGTTCAAGCACGCCCTCTCGGCGCCGGCCAATGCGTGCCCCTGCGCGGCCCGTTGAGTTGCCAACCCGCGGATCCGGGGCGGCACGCTGCCTTTCTGCGCCTGCTGGACCAACGCGACCGTCTCGTGTGCCTTATTGCTGTAGAGAGCGATGAGGGCTCGCCGGACCAAGGCGTAGTCCGCCAAGTCCTCATCACCACCGGCCTGAGCAAGGTCCACCGCTTGTGCTGTCCAGCCCAGGGCGCCGGCGACATCACCGGCCTCCTGGGCCATCCACCCGGTGTACTCGGCGAAGCGGGCGACAAGTGCAAGCAAGCCGGCCCGGTTGCTCCCCGAGGAATGGGCGGCCATGCGCGTGACGGTGGCGACTTGTGCCCGTAGTGGGACCAGGAGTGCGGTCGGTGGGCTGGTTTGGCCCAGCATCCGCATCTGCTGCAACTGATCCTGGAGGAGTGCGATCGGGGGCAGTCTCGCATCGTCGACGCAGGGTGACCCGCCACGACCCGGCATCGTGGCAGCCACCAGGGAGCCGACGCCCGTCACGAGCATTTCCCTACGGCCCTGAAGGCGACCGGCATCGGTGGACTTCGGAGTGTCAAGCAGACGCCTGAGACGCCCGCCGGTACGGAAGAGGGCGTCACACCGGCGGGCCAGTACCTCAGTAGGTCTCTTGTCTCCCCGTTCGACCTTGCTCAGGTGCCCTTTGCTGTAGTTCACCTTCCTGGAAAGGTACTCCAGCGTCATGCCGGAGCCTTCCCTCAGTCGACGCAGCTCCGCACCGAAACCTAAAGGAACGTCCATCGCCACCTCTCTAACCAATCTATGCACGTCAGTTGTGCGCCTTGACCGATCAAAGGCCAGAACGAGTGTGGCATGCAAGGCCAGCCTCGCGTATAGCCGATCAGAAGTTTCCTGTTTCCTCTTCTTTCCATCAGCACATCCCTCTTACCGAGCAAAGCCGAGCTGGTCCAGCTGCCGCGGCTTGACGTGGGCGATGGAGCTCGCCCCCCCGCGTCCCTTGCTGCGCGGCTGCATCAGCAGCCACCGGGGGACTGGGGGGGAGCAGAGAGTGCGGGTTCTGCCCTCGCCAAAGCTGGGCGACCGGGGAAAGGCACACCGCTGGCGCACAAGTAGATATATACTTGATAGCAATGTTGATATACGAGGAGTGCACCCCATGAGCCGGACCGTGATCGACCTAGATGACCAACTCGTGGCGGACGTAGCCAAGGCCCTCGGCACCAGCACCAAGAAGGAAACGGTCAACACCGCCCTGCGCGAAGTACTCGAGAACCGACGGCGCGCTCTGGCGCTCACCCGTCTGCGCGCCGCAGCGGAAGACGGCGCCTTCGACCTGGACCTCTTCGAGGACAAGGGGAACTACCGCCGGTGAACGCCGCGCAATTCCTGATCGACACCAGCGCGCTCGCCCGCCTACTGCGTGGCGATGCCGAGCAGTACGGATGGGACCAGGCGGCAGCCGCTGGGCTCATCGCCACCTGCCCCATCACTGAGCTGGAGTTCTTCTACAGCGCACGCTCCACGGCTGACCGCGCCCAGGGCATCGAGGACATGCGCCTGCTCTTTGGCTGGGTACCAGTCGATGACCGCGCCTACGACCGCGCCTGGCAGGTCCAGGAGATCCTCACCCAACGCGGACAGCATCGCAGCGCCGGCGCCATCGACCTCGTGGTGGCCGCCACGGCTGAACTGCAGGGATTGACTCTGCTGCACCGCGACCGGGACTTCAACTGCATCGCCGCTGTCACCGGCCAGGCACTCCAGTGGTACGGACCCGACCTCGGCAAGTGAGCCCGGACCAACAGCAACTCCAGCCTGGAGGTAGCGCGCTGTGGTCCGTGCGCGCACGATGCGGGGACAGAGCCGCAGCCGAAGTAGGGGTGGGAGTGGGGCCATGCCCGATTCCTTGCGCACCAACAGATACGAGAGCCGCTGCGCCCGGTGCGGCCATACCGTGGCCGCGGAAGCCGGCGTGCTTCTGCTGAGCAAGTGGGGATACACGGTCGTCTACCATCCGACGCATGCCCCGGAAGCGGACGCGCAAGGGGGGACGTCTGATGCCTCTGCGATGCGAGTGAATCAGCGGGAAGAGCCGTGTCAGGTCTGCGATGTCGTCGTACCTGAGGGGCTCGGAGTGCTGGTACGCAGCCGGTTCGACGGGTGGCAGGTGTACCACCCCGAGCACCTGCGCGAGCCGGCGCCACCACGTCGCGGCCCTCATACCGGCTGGCACCAACGCCGCCTCATAGCCTTGGACATCGAGACGACCGGGAACCGGTACGGAGTCGATCGCATCGTCGGCGCTGCGGTGTACGCCGCCGACGGATCAGCCAGGTCATGGCTGATCGATCCAGGCCCGGGCCCTTTGATGATGGCGCCGTACAAGAAGCATGGCATCACCGTGGAGCATGCCTGTGCCCATGGGGTGCCGACAGCACATGCCCTGAATGAGATCGCGGTCGTGCTGGCCCGACACTTGATAACCAAGGACCCCATGGTCGTGTGGAACGCCCCCTTCGTGCTGACCACCCTCGAAGCCGAACTGCTGCGCCACGGGCTCATCGCGCTGAGCGATCGTGTTCCAGAGGGCCTGTCCCCGATCTGCGATCCACTCGTCCTTGACCGCCATGCCGACCCGTTCCGCTCTGGCGGGCGGGCCCTTGAGGCCGTCACCGAGTGGTACGGCATCCCGCACTGTCATCCCGGCCATGCAGCTTTCGACGCTGAAGCCTCACTGGCACTCGCACGTGTCATCGGTTCCTGTTTCCCGCCCGTGGGTCGTCTGTCCCGTCAGGCGCTGCACCGCGAACAGGTTTGCTGGCACGCGCGGTATGCGCAGGACGCCGAGGCACGAAGGCCCACCGAGAACAGAGATATGACGTGACCCCTCGTTCCGGTCAAACCTCTCCCCTGGACCGATCACGACCTCACCATGTAGCCGCAGGGCGCGCTGGAGGCTGAGGCCCCGGGCCCTGAGGCCCCGGGCCTTGATGCTCTCCGTCGCTCAGCCGAACTGGCCCGGCTGGTAGTCCCCCGCCGGCATCTGCACCATGACGTTGACCCTGTTGTACGTGTTGATCAGGGCGATCAGCGAGATCAGGGCCACCAGCTGCTCCTCGTCGTAGTGCTTCGCCGCGTTCGCCCACGCCTCGTCCGTCACGCCGCCCGCCGCGTCCGCGATGCGGGTGCCCTGTTCCGTCAGTTCCAGGGCCGCGCGCTCGGCGTCGGTGAAGACCTTGGCCTCGCGCCAGGCCGCGACCAGGTGGAGGCGCTGGGCGGTTTCGCCCGCGTGGGCCGCGTCCTTCGTGTGCATGTCGGTGCAGAAGCCGCAGCCGTTGATCTGGCTCGCGCGGATCTTCACCAGTTCCTGCGTCGCGGCCGGCAGCGGCGAGTCCGAGATGACCTTGCCCGCCGAGTTGACGTGCTTCAGGACCTTCGCCGCGAGCGGGCTGCCGAAGAGGTTCAGGCGGGCTTCCATGGTGACTCCTCGTGGTGTGTCTCTTGGTGGTGTCTTTCTTGGTGCTTCACCTCTCTGACGGAGCTGCTCGATGAGATGTGACACGGGTGCGTGTGGCGTACGCCACTCACGTCGTCGTACGGCGGCGGATCCTCGCCGCCGCAAGGAGCCCGAGGCCGAGGAGCACCGCCAGGGCCGCTGCCGCGCCGTAGATCAGGTCGCGGTTTCCCGTGGGAGGCAGGACCGGGTCCGGCTTGATCTTGATGCCGGTGACCTCGCAGGACGGGTCCGTGGACGACGGGCCGCAGTTGCCGTCGCCGGTGGACGTGATGCGGTTGTTCAGGGTCTTGTCGCTACCGCCCAGTTCCTTGGACTGCTTGATCCGGAACGAGTACGTGACCTCCACGCTCGCCCCTGCCGCCATCTCCCCCCGCCACCTCAGGACCGGCTCCCGGTAGGTCACCGTGCCGCCGGTGGCGTCGGCGTCACGCAGGTAGGTGGCGTCGTCGAGGACTCCGGAAAGGTCGTCGCTGAAGCCCGCGTCGCTCTCCGGCCCGGCCCCGGTGTTCGTGGCCCTGATTGTGTACGTGACGGTGTCGCCGGGCTTGGAGGGCCTGGGTGCCCGGACCGTCTTCACGTACTTCATCGCCGAGGCGGCTGCGACGACGGTGCGCGCCAGGCACTCGGGGCGGGAGCCGTCGTCCACCGGGCAGTTGGACGCCTGGCCGGGGGTGTAGGAGTACGACGTCAGCTCCACGGACGTCCGCTGCTTCTTCACCGTCACCGAGTAGGTGATCACCGCCCGCTCGCCCGGCGCGAGCTCGTCCGCCTGCCATACGACGTTCGTCCGGTGCGGGGCGGAGCCGGGCGCGGACGTGACCGACGCGGTCATCGCCCGGTCCGCCCGGTCCGCCCTGCCCGTCCGGTCCGCCTGGTCCGCCTGGTCCGTCCGGTCCGCCTGGTTCGCCCGGTCCGCCCCCCTCGGCAAGCCCCCGACGTACACCGTGCCCTTGTCCGCCCGCACGTCCCCGTTGTACGTCGCGCCCGCGAGGACGTCGTCCAGGCCCACCTCCGCGGACGGCCGTTCGTACACCGTCCTGCCGGGGTTGGAGACGGTGAGCGTGTAGTTCAGCGTCTCCCCCGACCGGGACTCCGCCTTGTCGACGGCGTGCTCGATCCTCAGGCGCTTGATGACGCCCTCCGAACCCGTGGTCCCGGTGGAGCAGTCCGGGTCAGGCTTCGCCGCGTTCGGCGGGCAGTTGCTGCCCCGCGTGGGCGAGACGACCCGGTTGGCGAGGCGGCCGTCGCCCTTCGGGGGGCTGCCGACCGTCACCGAGTACGTGATCTTCACGGTCGCCCCGGCCGCCACGTCCCCGGTCCAGGTCAGCTGTCTGCCCGCCGGGTCGAAGACCGGAGCCGGGCCGGAGTCGGCGGCGGCGTCCCCGTTCCAGGCCGCGTCGTCCAGGACCTCGGCGAGGTCGTCACGGAGCACGAAGCCCTTCGTGTCGGCCTGCCCGCCGTTCCGGACGGTGAGGGTGTACGTGACCTTCTCGCCCGCCCGGGGATTGGCCGGTGACACGCTCTTGGTGATGGCCGCGTTCGCGACGGGAATCCTGGTCGTGCACGCCGCTTCCGCCGCCGCCTCCGGGCAGTTCGACCCCGGGGTCTCGCTGCTCACCTCGTTGACCAAATCCCGGTCGGCGCCGACGCGCAGCCGATCCGGCAGCGTGACGGTGTAGGTGAGCCGGACGCTCTCGCCGCGCGGGATGTCACCGGTCCAGGTCAGCTTGGGCGCGGTGTACGCCACGGAGCCCGTCGGGGCCTTCGCGTCGCCGTTGTAGTCCGCCTCGTCCAGGACGTCGGTGAGGTCGTCCTCGACCTTCGCCCCGGTGATGTCGTTGCCGCCGGTGTTGGCGATCGTCACCGTGTACTTCACGGTGTCGCCCGCGCCGACAGCGGTGCGGTCGGCCTTCTTGGAGAGCTCCAGCCTCTGGGCGGGTACGGGGGGCGCGGTGGCGTCCGTACCCGGTTCGTCGACCGTATTGCGCGGGATGGGCCCTTCCCACAGGGTGACGACGTTCTCGGGCGCCGCCTTGGCGTTCGCGGCGAGGGTGCCGGTGAGCGTCCAGGTGAAGCTCCCGCCCGCCTCGAGCGGCCCGTCGGTGCAGAAGAACGAGCCGCTCTCGAGGAGTTCGCAGTCCGAAGGGCCGGTCATCGTGGGGTTCCGCACCCCTGTGGGCACCGGGTCGAGGAGGCTGACGAAGGCCGCGTCGGAAGGCCCGCCGTTGCGTACGGTCACCTTCCACTGGATCCGCCCGCCCGGCAGCACCGGCGAGGTGACGAGGGCCTTCGACACCGTCAGCGACGTGCGGTGGACGGGCCTGCCGGTCGGCGACGCGGACGCGGTGTGCGCGGAGACGCTCGGGTCGGGGCCGCCGGTCACCACCACGGTGTTGACGGGGGCGTCGGCGGCGCCCGAGTCGAGCAGGCCGCTCAGCGTCCAGGACTTGCTGTCACCGGCCCGCACCTCCACACCGGCGCAGGTGAACTCGCCACCGGTCAGCGTGCACGCCGACGCGCCCGTCATACGTACGTCGCTGATCCCGGCCGGGACCTTGTCCTTCACGACCACGTTCCGGGCCCGCGAAGGACCGTTGTTCTTCACCGTCACCTTCCACTGGACCCGCTCGCCCGGCACGACGGGCGAGGTGACCAGGACCTTGGTGACCTCCAGCGCAGCACGGGACTCCGGCGACGACGACGGCGAAGCCACCGCCGTGCGCTCCGACGCCGACGGATCGGGGCCGCCCGTCACCTTCACCGTGTTGTCCGGCGTGACCGTCGCGTCGGAGTCGAGCGTCGCCGCGAGGAGCCAGGACCGCGACTCGCCGACCGGGATCTCCACGGCCGCGCAGACGAACTCGCCGCCGCCGACCGCGCATTCGGAGGCCCCGGACATCTCCGGCTTGTTCACTTCGGCCGGGATCTTGTCGCGTACGACGACCTCACGGGCGCGCGAGGGACCGTTGTTCTTGACCGTCACCCGCCACTCGATCTTCTCGCCCGGCACCACCGGCGACGTGACCAGGACCTTGGCGACCTCCAGCGCCGCACGGGACTCCGGCGACGACGACGGCGAGGCCACCGCCGTGCGCTCCGACGCCGACGGATCGGGACCACCCGTCACCTTCACCGTGTTGCTCGGCGTGACCGTCGCGTCCGCGTCCAGCGTGCCGCTCAGCGTCCACGACGCCGAGGCGCCCGCCGCGAGCTCCACGGCACCGCACGCGAACTCACCAGCGGTAGCCGAGCAGTCGGAGGCTCCGGACATCGACGCCCCGCCCACTCCGGCCGGGACCTTGTCGCGTACGACCACGTCACGGGCGCGCGAGGGACCGTCGTTCTTCACCGTCACCCGCCACTCGACCTTCTCGCCCGGCACCACCGGCGACGTGACGAGCACCTTCGTCACCACCAGCGCGGCCCGCGGATCGGCCGGGGACTCCGAGGCCACCGCGGTACGCCCGTCCGGCGCCGACGGGTCGGGGCCGCCGGTCACCACGGCGGTGTTCGCCGGGGCGGCCGTCGCGTCCGGCGACAGCGTGCCGGTCAGGGTCCAGTCCATGGTGCCCCGCACCGGGATGGACGCCGGTGCGCAGGTGAACTCGCCCGCGGACAGCGCGCAGTCGGTGACGCCGGTCATGGCCGCTCCCGTCACGCCCGCCGGGACCTTGTCCTTGACGACCACGTCGTGCGCCTCGGAAGGACCGTTGTTGGTCACGGTCACCCGCCAGGAGATCTTCTTTCCGGGTACCGCCGGAGAGGTCAGCAGGACCTTCGTCACGGTCAGGTTCGCGCGCGGTTCCACCGACTCGGTCGGGGTGGCGACGGCCGTGTGCACGGAGGCGGAGGGATCGGGGCCACCCGTCACCGTCACGGTGTTGGTCGGGACCGTCGTCGCCGTCGGGTACAGCTTGCCCTTGAGCGTCCACGTCTTCGTCGCGCCCGGCGCGAGTTCCACCGGATCACAGGTGTACGTGCCGTCGGCGAGGGCGCAGGACGAGTCGCCGGTCATGGTCGGGTTCTGGACGTAGGCGGGGACCTTGTCGCGTACGACGACGTCGCGGGCCCGCGAGGGACCGTTGTTCTTGACCGTCACCCGCCACTCGATCTCCTCGCCGGGCACGACCGGCGAGGTCACGAGGACCTTCGTCACCACCAGTGCGGCGCGCGGCGTCGCCGGGGACTCCGACGCTCCCGCCGACCTGGTCCCGGACGGATCAGGACCGCCGGTCACCGTCACGGCGTTCGCCGGGGCCTTCGTCGCGTCCGCGTCCAAAGTCCCGGACAGAGTCCACGACGCCGACGAACCCACCGCGATCTCCACGGGATCACAGGTGAACTCACCGGCAGCCACCGCGCAGTTGGAGTCTCCGGACATCGACGCGCCCGTCACCCCGGCCGGGACCTTGTCGCGTACGACCACGTCACGGGCGCGCGAGGGACCGTCGTTCTTCACCGTCACCCGCCACTCGACCTTCTCGCCCGGCACCACCGGCGACGTGACGAGCACCTTCGTCACCACCAGAGTGGCCTTCGACGACGCCGAGGACGGGGCGGCCGTCGCCGTGCGTCCGTCCGGCGCCGACGGGTCGGGGCCGCCCGTCACCGTCACGGTGTTCTCCGGCGCGCCCGTCGCGTCCGCGTCCAGGGTCGCGTCGAGGAAGAACGACTTCGATTCGTCGACCGCGAGGTCGAACGCGGGGCACACCGCCTCGCCGTCCGTGATGTCGCACGGCTCGTCCGTCTCGGTGAGGAACTCCACGTCGCTCAGCCCGGCCGGGATCTTCTCCCGTACGACCAGGTTCCGTGCCCGGGACGGGCCGTTGTTGGTGACCACCACCTGCCACACCACCGTCTCGCCGGGGACGACGGGCGAGGTGATCAGCGCCTTGGAGACGGTGATGTTCGCGCGCGGATCGAGCGTGCCCGACGGTGAGGCCACCGCCGTGTGCTCGCTCGCGGACGGGTCCGGGCCGCCGGTCACGGTCGCCGTGTTCGACGGGACCTGTGTCGCGTCCTGGGCAAGCTTGCCGCTGAGCGTGTACGACCTCGACGCGCCCACCGCCAGCTCGACCGCCGCGCACTCCGCGACGCCCGAACTGATGGGACACGGCACGCCGTTGACGTCGTCGGTCAGCGTCGCGCCCACGACACCGGCGGGGATCCTGTCCTTGACGACCACGTTCCTGGCCCGTGAAGGCCCGTTGTTCTTCACCGTCACCCGCCACTCGACCTTCTCGCCCGGCACCACCGGGGCGGTCAGCAGCACCTTGGACAGTTCGAGGCGGGCGTGGGCGGCCGGGCTCTCGCTCGGCATCGCGGTCGCCGTGTTGTTGCCCTTGCTGGGGTCGGGGCCGCCCGTCACGAACACCGTGTTCACGGGGGTCGTGGTCGCGTCCGCGTCCAGGGTCGCGGTCATGGTGTACGACTTCGAGGCGCCCTTGGCCAGTTCGACGGCCGGGCACATGGCCACGCCGTCCGCGATCGGGCACTCCGCCCCGTCGCTGTCCGCCACCATCGACGCGTCGTAGACGCCGTCGGGTACGTCGTCGTCGACGACCACGTCACGGGCCCGCGAGGGGCCGTTGTTGGTGACCGTCACCCTCCACTCGATCTTCTCGCCCGGCACCACCGGCGAGGTCAGCAGCGTCTTCGACAGGGTCAGATCGGCGCGGTGGGAGATCGGCTCGCTCGGTGACGCGACCGCCGTGTGCTCGCTCGTACTCGGATCCGGGCCGCCCGTCACCCGCGCCGAGTTCGTGGGCACGGTCGTGGCGTCCGAGGAGAGCACACCGGTCAACGTGTACGTCTTCGTCGCACCGACCGCCAGGTCGAAGGGGGCGCACACCGCCTCGTGGGCGACGATCGGGCACTCAGCCCCGTCGCTGTCCGCGAACTTCTCCGGGGTGCGCACCTCCGCAGGGATCGCGTCGCGCACCACCACGTCACGGGCGATCGAAGGGCCGTTGTTCTTCACCGTGATGCGCCAGCTGATGGACTGGCCCGCCACGACGGGCGTGGTCAGCAGCACCTTGGTGACCTCCAGGGAGGCCCGGCCCTCGGGCGACGCGGACGGCGTCGCGGTGGCGGTGCGCGTCGCGGCGCTCGGGTCGGGGCCGCCCGTCACGGTCGCCGTGTTCGCCGGGACCGTGGTGGCGCCCGGGTCGAGCACCGCGCTCAAGGTGTACGACTTCGAGGCGCCCGGCGCCAGTTCGGCCTCCGGGCACGTGGCGACGGCGCTCGCGATCGGGCACTCCGTGCCGTCCGTGTCGGCCCGCATCCTGGCCCGGGTGACCGAGGCCGGCACCTGGTCCCGCACGACGACCTGCCGGGCGCGGGACGGGCCGTTGTTCTTGACGGTCACCCGCCACTGGATCTGCTCGCCCGGGACCACCGGGGAGGTCAGCAGGGTCTTGGAGATCTCAAGGCCCGCGCGTGCCTCGGGGCTGGCACTGGGGGAGGCGATCGCCGTGCGCTCGGACGCGGACGGGTCGGGACCGCCGGTCACCTTCACCGAGTTGGTGGGCGTGGTCGTTGCATCCGGGTCCAGAGTCCCGGACAGCGTCCACGACTTCGAGCCGCCCGCGGGGATCTCCACGGTCGCGCAGGAGTACTCGCCGCTCGTGAGCGTGCACGCCGAATCACCGCTCATCGCCGGGCTGGTGATCCCGGCCGGGACCTTGTCCTTCACGACCACGTTCCGGGCCCGCGAAGGACCGTTGTTCTTCACCGTCACCCGCCACTCGATCTCCTCGCCCGGCACCACCGGCGAGGTGACCAGGACCTTGGTGACCTCCAGCGCCGCACGGGACTCCGGCGACGACGACGGTGAGGCCACCGCCGTGTGCTCCGACGCCGACGGATCGGGGCCGCCCGTCACCTTGACCGAGTTGGTGGGCGTGACCGTCGCGTCGGGGTCGAGCGTGCCCGACAGGGTCCAGGACTTCGACTGGCCCGCCTGGATCTCGACCGCCTCGCAGGTGTACGTACCCGAGGTGAGCGTGCAGGTCGAACCGCCGCCCATCGAGGGGTTGGTGACCCCGGTCGGCACCTGGTCCTCGACCACCACGTCACGGGCCCGCGAAGGGCCGCTGTTGAAGACGGTCACCCGCCACTCGATCTTCTCGCCCGGCACCACCGGCGACGTCATGAGCACCTTGGACACCTGGAGATTCGCCTGCGGCGCGGCGGACGTCTCCGGTGCGGTCGCGGTGCGGGTGGCCGCGCTCGGGTCGGGGCCGCCCGTGACGGTGGCCGTGTTCTCGGGGGTGACCGTGGCGCTCTGGCCGAGCCTGCCGCTCAGCGTCCAGGTCGCCGTGGCGCCGGGCGCCAACTCGACCGCGGGGCAGGTGAATTCGCCGCCCGTAGCCGTACAGGTCGACGCTCCCGACATCGTCGCGCCCGTGACCCCGGTCGGGATCCTGTCCTTCACGACCACGTCCCGGGCCCGCGAAGGACCGTTGTTCTTCACCGTGACCCGCCAGTCCACCACCTGGCCCGGCACCACCGGCGAGGTCACGAGGACCTTGGTGATCTCGAGGACGGCCTGCGGGGCCGCCGTCAGGGTGGAGTTGGCCGAGCAGCTGGGGGCGCATTTGTCGTCGACCGTGCCGGCGGGGCGCGTGACGGTCGCCGTGTTGTCGACCGTGCCCGTGCTGTCGCTCCTGGTCGTGCCCTCGATCGTGTACGTGACCTTGCCACCCGCGGCGATGTCCACCGTGGTGTCGATGTTGCCGGTGCCGGAGGCCGCGCCGCACCGGTTGGCGCCGCGCTGTCCTGTCCCCGCCGCGCAGGTCCAGCTCACGTTCCCGTACCCGGCGGGGAAGGTGTCGCGGACGGCCGCGCCGATCGCCGGGGCGGGCCCGGCGTTGGAGACGGTGACGGTGTAGGTGATCTGCCCGCCGGGCGTGTACGTGCCGCTGGCCGGGGTCTTCGTGATGGAGAGGCCGGTCTTGGTGACCCACTCCAGGGTGGCTTCGCCGTTGCCGCCGTTGGTCGTGCCGCCGCCCGCGCCGATGCCGGTGCTGTAGAGCGGGTCGGAGGTACCGGCCGCCGTACCGCCGGTCGCGTTCGAGCTGCTCGTCCCGCCCTGCGTGGTGGACGCGCCGCTGACTCCGCTGCCGCCGATGTAGCCGGAGCCGCCGCCGCCCATGCCGTTCGGCGAGCTGCCTCCCGAGACCTGGCAGCGGCCGCCGCCACCGCCGTAGTAGCCGCCACCGCCACCGCCGCCGCCCTCGAAGGAGCCGGTACCCGCGCCGTTGCCGCCCCTGCGGTAGGCCCCGGCGGTCGCGGTGCAGTTGGAGGTGTCGGTGGCCGCGGCGCCGCCCGCGGCCTGGGTGCCGCCCCGGCCCGAGAGGTCCGCCCTGCTGTCCTGCGCGCCGCTGTCTCCGCCGCCGCCACCGGCGCTCGGGTTGCCGCCGTCGGCACCGGGCGACGAGCCACCGCCGCCGCCCGCCACCATGTGCAGGTTCCAACTGCCGGTCTGCCCGGTCCAGATGGAGCTCTCGCCGCCGCCGCTCGCCCCGGACGCGTTGGTCCCGCCCGCGCCACCGCCGCCGCCGTTGCCGTACGTGAGGGACCGGCTGTCCATGACGCCGCCCTGGCCGACGACGAGCGTGACGACCTGGCCGGGCGTGACGGCCAGGTTGCCGGTGGTGTAGCCACCGCCGCCTCCACCGCGCTGCGCCGTGTAGTACTCCCTCTTGGTGCCGCCGCCCCCCGCGCCCCACATCCGCACCTTCAGGCTGCTGACGCCTTCGGGCACGGTGAACGTCTGATCCGCCCCGCTGTACGTGTAGCGCGTGCAGTGGGTGAAGCCGGTAGTCGGGTTACACGCCGTCGCCGCCCGCTCGCCGGGGCCGCGCCCGGTGGGACCACGTCCCGTGGGACCACGCTCGGTGCGCGGCGCCGGTACGCCATCGCCGGGAGAGTCCTCCCGGGCACTCTTCGCCCCGGCCGCGGCACCCTTCTCCTTCTCACGCACTGGCTTCGTCGATCGCTCCGGCTGCTCCGGCTGCTTCGACTGCTTCGACTGCTTCGACTGCTTCGACTGCTCCGGCAGCTTCGGCTTCTCCGGCTCCGCCTCCACCCGCACCTTCGCCACCCGCAGCGCGACCCGCTCCGCCCCGCCGAGCACGCCCGTCGCGCTCCCCTGGACCTCGGCGCCGTCCGTGCCGCCGACCACCTTCGTCGTGTACGCGGCCTGCGGGGCGTCTCCCGAGAAGGCGACGACCAGGCGGGCCGCGCCCGAGCCGCCCTTCGCCGTGACCGTGAGGCGCGAGGTGTCGTGCCTGCCGTGCGCCGGATAGCCGAGGCCGGTGAGGTCGAGGAGGCCGTCGGACGGCTTCCGGTCCGCGTACCCCTCGACCGGCCTGCCGTTCGCGTCGCGCACGGTGAGCGTCACGCCGTCGGCCGCGCCGTCCACCCGCGCCGCACGCCAGCCGCGCACGTGCGCCCAGGCCGGGCGGCCGTCCGCGTAGAAGTCCCCAGGGGTGATCCGAAGCTTCGCCGCACGGCCTTGGAAGGGGGCCGAGGACACCGTGCCCGGCCCTTCGACTCCGTCCGGGTATCGCCCCGTCAGACGGACGGTCCCCGCGGCCACTTCACCTGCGACACCCGGTGGCGTGACCAGCGATCCGCTCTCGTACGCGAGGCTCTCGTCGATCCGGTCCGCGACCGTGAGCCCGGTCTGCCCCTCCCTCAGGTCGGGGAGGTTGACCACCCAGCGGACCGCGTCGCCCGCCCGTACGCGCCCAACGGGCAGGCCGTCGGCACCGATCGGGTACTTGCCCTGGCCCGGCACGGCAGCGGAGCCGTGTGCCGCTTCCGCGAGACCGCCCGCCTGGGCCCACGACGGGAGGCTCATGAGCAGCGCGAGCACCAAGCCCAGGACAGGCAGTCGTCGGGCGACGGTCATCGGCTCCCGCTTTCGTACCGGACTGCCACACCGAGAACTGACGGCTACTCAGCGCGACCCTGATCACGTTCGGTTACAGAAAGCCACACGAAAAACTGATCACTTAAATCCGACATGAGGCCGGTACGGCAATTCATCCGCCCGGCCCACGCCCGCCGACTCCCGGCAGCGCGCCCAGCAGGTGGAGCCGGGCGTCCGAGGTGGTGACGCTTCCGCACACCACCTCGGCGCCGTCCACCGTGACGCCGCCCGCCGCGGCCCGCGTGTGCAACTGGACGCCTTCCTGGAGCGTCGGGTGGCTCTGCCCGGTGCCGAGGTCCTCCTTGGTCAGGTCCTGGGCGACGATCAGCGAGCGGATGGTGTCGCCCGCGGCCTTCGGGTCGGCCAGCTCCTTGCGGCGCTCGGCGGGGAGCGCCTCGAAGGCGGCGTCGGTGGGGACGAAGACCGTGACGTTCTGCATCGAGGCGAACATGTCGTCGGCCTTGGCGGTCTTCACCAGGGCGGCGAAGTCCGACAGTTGGGGCGTGCGCCTGATCGCGTCCAGCGCGCGGGACTCGGCCAGTGCCGCCGCGTCGGCCGTGCCGGGCGCCACCTGGGGGCAGGACTCGCCGAACGCCTTGTCGTCGCGGCGCGGCCCCTCCTCGTACGCGCCGCCGGGGAACCGGGCGCCCGTCCCGGCACAGCCGGCGAGGGTGAACAGCGCGAGCAGGGCGCCCGCGGGGGCCAGGCGGCGCATGGATGCGTTCATGGGCAGCTCCGTTGTGCGTGGGGGAGACTCAGGGACCGCTCCTCAACATGGCACCGCTGCCCGGCTTTTGGTGGTATGTCAGGTGCGACGGATGGGTGATTGCCCTCGCCCAGGGGTCGGCACGACGCCCGTCACCTGCGCCCTCGGCACCCTCGGCGCTCCCGGCGTTCTCGGCGCTCCCAGCGCCCCCGGCGCCCCCGGCTCTCCCGGCGCTCCGGGCGCTCCGGGGAGGTGCGCGGCACCGACAGCGTCGTCCACGCGCGCAGCAGCCACTCCAGCGGGCCGTAGGTGTGGCGCCGCAGCCACCAGCGGCTCGCCGCCGTCTGGACCGCGAAGAGCGTCAGCGCGATCGCCACGAGGCCGATGGGCTCGACACGGCCCATGAGAGCCGCCCCGAAACCGGTGAACAGCAGTGCGCAGACCAGGGATTGGCCGATGTAGTCGGTCAGCGACAAACGGCCCGCCGGGGCGAGGGTCGTGATCACCGGGTGGCCGTGGGGCAGGCGCAGCAGCGTTGCCGCGTACGCCGCCGCCAGCAGCGGTGCAGTGATCACGTCCAGGCCCATCGCCGCCAGTTGGTACGCCGATTCGGGGTGGTTCAGGCTCGCGTCCGCGTACACGACGCCGCCCAGGAGACCCACCGTGAAACCGGCCCACTGCAGCCTGCGCAGGAGCTTTTGGTGGCGGTCCGTGTTCGTCGCCAGCGCCTGGCGGCGCCCCGCCGCCAGGCCCAGCAGGAACGCCGCCAGCGCCGACGGGGCCTGGAAGAAGAGCAGCAGGACCGCGACGCTCGGCAGTTCCCTCACGTGTGCGCCGATCACCGATGCCGGGCCGCCTCGCAGCGCCTCCGTCGCCTGTGCCGCCGCCGACGCCGTGGACTCGGGGATCGTGCCGCCCCCGCCCGCCTGGGCCACGGCCGACGCGAGAAGTACGTATCCCGCCGCGGTCACCACCAGCAGCGCGACCGCCACGCGCACCGCCGTGCGGGGGCGTATCCCCCTCAGGGCGAGCAGGACCAGGCCCAGGACCGCGTACAGCGTCAGGATGTCGCCGGGGAAGAGCACGACCGCGTGGACGGCGCCGATCGCGAACAGGCCCGTCAGGCGCCGCAGGAAGCGGGGTACGAAGCGGGCTCCCCGTCGCTCGGCCGAGGCGAGCTGCAGCGTGAAGCTGTAGCCGAACAGGAACGAGAACAGCAGGAAGAACTTGGCCTCGAAGAAGACCGCCACCAGCGCGCGGGCCGCCTCGTTCAGCGCGCCTCCCGGCCCCGTGTCCCCCAGGCCCGGATCCTCCAGGCCCGTGCCGTGGTACGCCGAAGCCATGTAGGTGATGTTGACCATCAGGATGCCGAACAGCGCGAAGCCCCGCAGGGCGTCCACCTGCACCAGGCGGCCTTCGCCCCCGCCTTCGCCCCTACCTTCACCCCCACCCACGCCTCTTCTCGTGACACCAAGCTTCGTGACACCGAGCCTCATGACGCCCCCCTCCGAAACTAGCGAACTCGAAACGGTCGTTCCTAAAACGAGCGTAATATAGTTGTTCGAAGATTGGTCAGGGAGATGCGAGAAGGAGGCGCGTACGTATGCCCCAGGAACTCACCCAGGTACTCATCCACCGCGGCATCCCCGAAGGCGTCGAGCCGCAGGTCGCCGCCCTGTACTGGGAGGCCTTCGGGCGCAAGCTCGGCGCCGCGCTCGGGCCGCCCGACAAGGGGCGGTCCTTCCTCGCGGCCCATCTGCACCACGACCGCGCCGTCACCGCGCTCGACGGCGAGGGCCGCGTCGTCGGCGTCGCCGGGTACGACCTCGCCGGGCGCGCGCTCACCGGCGGCTCGCCGCTTGACGTCCTGTCCTGCTACGGCCCGCTGAAGGGACTGCCCCGGCTCGCTCTGCTCGCCCTGTTCACGCGCCGCCCCGCCAAGGGCGAGCTCGTCATGGACGGCATCTGCGTGGCCGCGGCGCACCGCGGCTCCGGCATCGGGAGTCTGCTGCTGCGCGAGGTCGCCGCCGTCGCCGCCGAGAACGGCCGCTCCCGGATCCGGCTCGACGTCATCGACGTCAACCCGCGCGCCAGGGCCCTGTACGAACGCCACGGCTTCATCGCCGTGCGGACTCGACAGACCCCGTTTCTGCGTACGTTGATGGGGTTCGGGGCCGTGACGACCATGCGTCGGCGCGTGCACCGTACCGATCCGAACGAAAGAAGCCCCCGATGAAGCCCCCCACCGAGCCCTCGACGAAGTCCGGCCCGGAGCCCTCGACGAAGTCCGGGCCGAAGCGGCCGGAGATTCCCACCCGGCTGCTCGTGCACGCCCTCGTCCGCGAGGACGGGACCGTCGACGCCGGTGAGCTCTACGCCGTCGCCGGACTCCTCGGCATGACCGACCAGCAGGTCCGGCTGTGCGTCAAACGCCTCGTCGCCGAGGGGCGGTTCACGCAGGAGGGGCGGGGGCGCAAGGCCGTCCTGCGGGCCGTGGCCGACGCCACCGGGGCCGTCGCGCCCGACGCCGACCACGTCCGGTACGCCTACCGCCAGGACCACGGGCTCGCGCCCTGGGACGGCACCTGGCACCTGTTCGCGTTCGCCGTGCCGGAAGCGCGCCGCGCCGCCCGCGACTCCCTGCGGGAAACCCTGCTGCACCTGGGCGCCGCGCCGGTCCAGGGCGGTCTCTACGTCAGCGCCAACCCCGTCGCCGAGCTGGTCGAGGCCCAGGCCCGGCACCTCGGCGTACTCGACGCCGTCACGTTCCTCACCAGTACGGACCTGCGCATCGGCGACACCGACGAGCCCCGCCGCCTTGCGGCCGCCATGTGGCCGCTGGACGAGATCGCCGAACGGCACGAGCGCCTCGCCGCGTTCGCCGCCGCGTGCGCCGACCGGATCACGGAACGTCTGCCGGAGGTCGAGCGGCTCACCCTCGCCGTGGAGCTCGCCGCCGAGTTCGCCCGCGCCATGGACCCCGACCCGCTCCTGCCGCCGGAACTGCTCCCCCGGCCCTGGCCCGGCGTCCGCGCCCGCAGGCTCGCCCAGGAGTGCTGGGCCGCCCTCCGCGCCCTCCCCGCGCAGGGCGGCGCCCCCTCGTCCCGCGCCCCGTCGCCCCAGCCTCGCCTGTTCCGCCTCTATGAGGATGCGATCACAGGCGAGGCGATCACGGACAGTACGGTCACGGACAGTACGGTCACGGACAGTGCGATCACGGACAGTGCGATCACGTCACCTGGCGGCCACTGAAGCGTCCGCGGCAGCACCTTCCGGTGCCTCCGACTCCGCCGGCTTCCTCAACGTCGGCGCGCTCGGCCCCTGCGCCCTCCGAAGGCCCAGCAGCGCCACCGCCACCACCAACAGGAACGCCGCCCCGGCAATGGTGAAGCTCAGCGTGAACTGGCTCTCCTGGGGCAACTTCGGCATTCCCGCCGGGAGTTCGATCGTCTTGGAGGCCAGGAGCGACGTGATCATCGCGCTCGCCACCGCGCTGCCGACCGAGCGCGAGATCGAGTTGATGCCGTTGGCTATGCCCGTCTGGTGCGGCGGGACGCTCGCCACGATCAGAGCCGGCATGGAGGCGTAGCCGAAGCTGATCGCCAGGCCGATGACCATGCCCGCGCCGATCACCGACGCCGTGTTGTCGTGCGCCAGGGTCAGCCAGGCGAAGCCGATGACACCGAAACAGGCTCCGGCGGCCAGCGTGCCGCGCGCTCCGACACGACGTACGAGTACGCCGCCGAACGGCGCCCCCACCAGCGAGACCAGCGTCGCCGGAAGGAGATAGACCACCGAGGCGTCGAGCACGGAGGCCCCGAAGCCGTACCCGGCCAGGCCCTCCGGCATCTGCACCAGGTACGAGACGCCGATGAACTGGGCGAACATCGCGAAGCCGAGCAGCAGGCCCGCCAGGTTGGTGAAGAGAACCGGGCGGTGCGCGAACATCTTCATGTCCACCATGGGCTCACGCACACGGCTCTCGGTGAGGACCCAGATCCCCGCCATCACGACCGCGCCCGCGAAGCTGCCGAGCGTGCGGCCGGAGGTCCAGCCCCACTCGTGGCCCTGCGAGATCGGCAGGAGGAGGAGTACGAGGAGCAGGGCCAGCGTGAGCGCGCCCAGCCAGTCGGTCCGCCCGCCCGTCTTCGTACGGGACTTCGGCACCACGTACAGCACACCGAGCAGCGCCACCACGGCGAGGACGACCGCGAGCCAGAACACCCGGTGGTAGTCCGGGTCGGAGCCCTGGGTCAGGAGGCCCGCGCCCACCAGGGCGAGGCCGCTGCCGAACGCCAGCGTGCCGCTGACCAGCGCCATCGCGCCGTGCAGCTTCTCCGGCCTGATCTCCTCGCGCAGCACGGACAGTGCGAGCGGGAAGATCGCGGTCGCCGCGCCCTGCATCACGCGGCCGACGATGAGCCACGTCAGCGAGGTCGTGGTGGCGGCGAGGACCGAGCCCGCGATCATCACGAGCAGCACGCCGACGAGCGTCGGCTTCTTGCCGTGCTGGTCGCCGAAGCGGCCGAGGAGCGGCGTGAACACCGCGGCGGACAGCAGCGTGGCCGTGGTCACCCAGCTGACGTTCGCCGTCGTGGCGTCCAGTTCGCTCTGGATGATGCCGAGGATCGGGACGACCAGCGTCTGCATCATCGAGACGACCATCGCGGCGAGGCCGAGGACCAGGACGAGCGTCGTCCGCCCGGAGGGCCCGGAGGGCGCCGTTCTCTGTTGTGCGTGGGACACGTCGTGCTTCTTTCCGGCTGCTTGAGAACGTCAGTACTTGAAGAGTTCGGTACTTGAGTACGTAGATACTTGAAGACATCAAGTAAGTCCTTTACGTTAAGCGCTAATATTTGAGATGGTCAAGTTTCTGGACGTAAGGTGGATCACATGGCAGGGCGGCCCCCACGCGTCGGCACGGACCAGCTCATGGAGCTGCTCTCGGTGTCGCTCGGCGTCTATTACGGCGACTTCACGGCCGCCGCCGCCCGCGAGAACCTCACCGCGAGCCAGGGCAAGACCCTGACCGTGCTGCGCCGCGGCCCGGCCGCGATGCGGGTGCTCGCCGAGACGCTCTCCTGTGACGCCTCCAACATGACCGGCATCATCGACCGCCTGGAGAAGCGCGGCCTCGTGCGCCGCGAGCCCAGCCCCGGCGACCGGCGCGTCAAGAACGTCGTGCTCACCCCCGAGGGCGAGCACGCCATCGACACCATCCGCGCCAACATGCACACCACGCTGGCCGGACTCGCCTCCCTCAGCGAGGCGGATCAAGAAACGTTGTACGCACTCCTGGAGCGCGCCTTCACGGAAAAAGCCCACGTCAGCGGGACGTGAGCGGCAAAGCAGCGGAACGTGAGCGGCACGCGCCAGAGTGATGCGTGTCAGCACGTCAGGCGCGGTCGTCACCGATCAGTTGTCACAGACCAGGCAATTGCCGCGCCCTTCACTCACGGGGGAAATCCCATGCGTACGTTCCGCAGCCGCACCACTGTCCTCGCCGCCGCAGGCGCCGCCGTGCTGGCTCTGTCCCTCACCGCCTGTGGCGGGGACGACTCCGGCGCGAAGTCCGCGGGGACGGCGACGGCGACCGAGACCACGGTCTCCTCCGACAAGGCCGCCGGCTCCTCCGACTCGACCGACTCGACCGCGAAGAACGGTGACAGCGCGCAGGCCGCCAAGGCCTCCGCCGACGGCAAGCAGGCCGCCGCTGCCGCGCCCGCCTGCACCACCAAGGACGTCTCCCTCAGCGCCGCCCGCCAGGACGGCCCGCCCTACACCCACATCGTCCTGACCGCGAAGAACACCTCGGGCAAGACCTGCACGATGACCGGCTTCCCGGAGATCCAGTTCCTGGAGAGCCACAAGCAGAACGTCCCGGCCGTCGCCAAGAGCAAGCCCGCGTCCCCCGTGGTCCTCAAGGCGGGCGCCCCCGCGTACGCGCTGGTCAAGCTGTCGGACGGCGGCGTCGACGAGAACAACGAGCCCGTCTCCGCCTTCTCCGTGACGCTGCAGGGCGGTGGCGGCATGGCAGCCGTCACGGCGCCGGGCAAGGGCGGCATCGCCGTCGACCCGGCGAAGGCGCTGACCGGCTACTGGACGTACGAGCTGCGCAACGGCGCCGACGACTTCTGATCGGCCTCTCCACCGAGGCTCCTATACCGAGGCCGCCGCATCCTGTGCCCGCTCCGCCGCCCCCCAGGCGAGGCGGGCCAGCGCGGCGGCCTCTTCCGTGCCCTCCTCCGCGCCGAAGACGTGCACGACCAGGCCCGTCTCGCCGGGCGATGCCGGGACGTGGAGCGTTTCGTAGTCGAGGGTGAGCGGGCCCGTCGCCGGGTGCCGCAGCCGCTTGCTGCCCCCGGCGCACATCACGATCTCACCGCTGTCCCAGAAGCCACGGAACTCGGCGCTCCGCTCGCGGAGTTCGGCGACGAGCGCGGCCAGCTCGGTGTCGTCGGGGTAGCGGCCCGCGGCCACCCGCAGCTGGCCCACCGCCTCCGCCGCCCGGTCCGCCCACTCGGGGTACACGTCGCGGGCGGCGGGGTCGAGGAAGAGGAACCGCGCGTTGTTGGGGTCGCGCCGCTCGCCCAGGCCACCCAGTAGTTCGGCACCCGGTGCGTTCCACGCCACCACGTCCAGGCGGTGGTTGGTCGCGAAGGCCGGGAAGTGCGGTACGGAGTCGAGGAGTTGGCGCAGCAGCGGGCTGATCCTGGCCCGCGGCGTGGGCACGCGCTCGGCGGCCGCCAGGGTGGCGAGGTGCCTGCGCTCGGCCGTGTCGAGACCGAGCGCCTCGGCGAGGGCGTCGAGCACTTCGGGGGACGGCTGGGTGGCGCGGCCCTGTTCGATGCGTACGTAGTAGTCCACACTGATCCCGGCGAGCTGGGCCAGCTCTTCGCGCCGAAGGCCGCGCACCCTGCGGCGATTGCCCGTCCTGAGCCCCACGCTCTCCGGTGCGACGCGGCCCCGCCGGGCACGCAGGAATCCGCCGAGGTCCCGCCCGTTGTCATCCATGCGATCAAGTATGGATGGGCCCGCCCCAGAGTGGGCCTCGCAGTACCAGGAACGGCTTTCCTCGGTCGAACAGAGTGCTGGCTGCCGGATCGCGCCCGGGAGAGCCTGACGGCATGAAGATTCTCGTCGTCAGCGCCCACCCCGAGCCCCGCTCCCTCAACGCCTCCCTTGCCCGCTTCGCCGTCGACCACCTGCGGGAGGCCGGTCACGAGGTGCGGGTCTCGGACCTGTACGCAATGAAGTGGAAGGCGACGGTCGACGCCGATGACTTCCCCGACGAGTTCCCCGGCGCGTTCTCCGACAAGTCCTCCGCCGATTTCCCCGCCAAGTCCTCCGCCGAGTTCTCCGACGACCAGGGGCGCCTGCACGTGATGGCCGCGTCAGAGCGCGCCACGCTCGCCGGCCGGCTCTCCCCTGACATCGCCGAGGAGCAGGAGAAGGTGCGCTGGGCGGACGCGATCGTCCTGCAGTTCCCGCTGTGGTGGTTCTCGGTCCCCGCGATCCTGAAGGGCTGGATCGACCGGGTGTTCACCGCCGGATTCGCCTACGGCCCCGCGGTCCCGCCGCCGTACAGCAACGGCCCTCTCGCCGGGAAGCGGGCGCTGGTGTCGGTGACCGCGGGCGCGCGGGCGGGGGCCTTCTCGGACCGCGGCATCCACGGCGAACTGACCGACGTGCTCCACCCGTTGCAGCACGGCCTGTTCTGGTTCACCGGCATGGCACCGCTCGAACCCTTCGCGATGTACGAGACCAACGCCCTGCCCGAGGAGCGGTTCGAGGAGGCCCGGCAGGCGTACGCGGCCCGGCTCGACCGGCTCTTCACCGACGAGCCCGTCCCCTACCGCACGCTCGTCGGCGGCGACTACGACCACGACATGCGGCTGCTCCCGGACGTCGAGGAGCCGGGCACGACCGGCCTCGCGCTGCACACCCACCCGAGCGGCCGCTGAACCGCGCGCACCCGTGCCGCTGACTCCCGCACAAAGGGGCGCCCCGGGCCGCGCAGGCCCAGGGCGCCCCTCAACTGCCGTGAGAATCAGGCGGCTTCGTTCCTCCGCCTCCTCATCGCCGCCACGATCCACGCGCCCACGCCCACCAGGACGATCGCCGCGCCACCCGCGAGCAGCGTCCGCGTGCGGCCGCGGTCACCGGTCTCCGGGAGCACCGGCGGCGGCTTGATCGGGTCGATGACCTCCGGCGGCACCGGACCGCCGGTGCAGTCCGGGTCGGTCGAGCCCTCCGGGCAGTTGCCGCCCGTGCCGTCCGGCGTGATCACCCGGTTGGCGATCCTGCCGTCGCCGGAGCCCTTCGGCTTGACCGTCACCGAGTACGTGACCGTCGCCCGCTCACCGGGCTGCAGGTCGCCGGTCCAGATCAGCGTCGGCGACTCGAAACGGGTCGAGCCCGCGCTGCCACCCGCGTCGCCGTTGTACGTCGCGTCGTCGAGGACATCGCTCAGGTCGTCGCTGAACGTGGCCCCCTCGTACGGCGCCGAGCCGGTGTTGGTGACGGTCACCGTGTAGGTGATCTTCTCGCCCGGCCTGACCTTTTCCTTGGCGTCGCTCTGCTTCTTGACCGTCAGCTGCATGATGGGGCTCGGCCCCGTCGAGCAGTCCGGGTCGATCGGCCCGAGCAGCAGCGCCCTGGCGGCCCTCGCGGGCATCGGCAGCGGGCAGTTGGTGCCGGGCGTGCTCGACGTGACGGAGTTGGTCAGCTTCTTGTCTCCCTTGACCGGGTTGTCGACGGTGATCGAGTAGGTCACCGTGACGGTCCCGCCCGCCGGTACGTCGCCGGTCCACGTCAGCGTGGGCCGTTCGTAGCCGACGTCGCCCGAGGTGGCCTCGGCGTCGCCGTTGTAGGCGGCGTCGTCGAGCACCCCGCTCAGGTCGTCGGAGAACGTGGCGCCCCGGTAGACGCTCTCGCCCTCGTTGAGGACCTTGACGGTGTAGGTGACCTTGCCGCCCGCGGTGGCCGCGCCGCTCGGGTCGGCCGTCTTGACGAAGCGGATGACGGGGATGCCGCCCTCCTCACCGCCGCCGGTGGTGCAGTCCGGGTCCTTCGAGCCGGGCGGGCAGTTGGAGCCCGGCACGTCCGAAGTCACCGTGTTCTTCAGTGACTTGTTGCCCTTCGGCGGCGCGCCGACGGTCACCGAGTACGTCACCGTCACCTTCTGCCCGGCGGCCAGATCACCGCTCCAGGTCAGCTTGGGCTCCGCGTACGCGACCGTGCCGTGCGGCTTGCCCGCCGACACCGCCTCCGCGTCGTTGTTGTACGTCGCGTCGTCCACCACGTCGGTCAGGTCGTCGGTGAACTTCACGTCCGGGTAGGCACCCTTGCCGTCGTTCTCGACGGTGACGGTGTACGTCACCTTCTGCCCCGGGGCGGGGTTCTTGGGCGACATCACCTTCTTGTAGACGAGGTTCGGCAGACCGCCTTCGTTCTCGCCGGTGGTGCAGTCCGGGTCCTTCGAACCCGGCGGACAGTTCGACCCCTCGACGCCCGACGTCACCGTGTTCTTCAGGGACTTGTTGCCCTTCGGAGGCTCGTGGACGGTCACCGAGTAGGTGAGCGTCACGGTCTTCCCCTCGGCCACATCGCCGGTCCAGGCCAGTTCGGGCTCCTTGTACTTCACGGTGCCGTGGTCGCTGCCCTCCAGGAGCGCCTTCTCGTCCTGGTTGTACGTGGCGTCGTCGATGAGGTCCGAGAGGTCGTCGGTGAACTTCACCCCGGGGTAGGGGGCGTTGCCGTCGTTCTTCAGGGTCACGGTGTAGGTGACCTTCTGACCCGGCAGCGGATTCTTCGGCGACATCACCTTCTTGAAGACGAGGTTCGGCAGACCACCGCCCTCCTCACCACCACTGCCACAGTCCGGATCCTTCGAACCCGGCGGACAGTTCGACCCCTCCACATCCGACGTCACCGTGTTCTTCAGGGACTTGTTGCCCTTCGGCGGCGAATCGACGGTCACCGAGTACGTGAGCGTCACCTTCTGCCCCTTGGCCAGGTCACCGCTCCAGGTCAGCTTCGGCTCGGCGTACTTCACCGTGCCGTGGTCGCTGCCACCCGAGACCGCCTTCTCATCCCCGTTGTACGTCGCGTCGTCCACGACATCCGACAGGTCATCCGTGAACTTCACACCCGGATAGGCACCTTCGCCGTCGTTCTCGACCGTCACCGTGTACGAGACCTTCTGACCCGGCAGCGGATTCTTCGGCGACATCACCTTCTTGAAGACGAGGTTCGGCAGACCACCGCCCTCCTCACCACCACTGCCACAGTCCGGATCCTTCGAACCCGGCGGACAGTTCGACCCCTCCACATCCGACGTCACCGTGTTCTTCAGGATCTTGTTCCCCTTCGGCGGCGAATCGACGGTCACCGAGTACGTCACCGTGACGGTCTGCCCGGCCGCGAGATCGCCGTTCCAGGTCAGCTTCGGCTCGGCGTACGCCACGGTGCCGTGGTCGCTGCCACCCGAGACCGCCTTCTCGTCCCCGTTGTACGTCGCGTCGTCCACGACATCCGACAGGTCATCCGTGAACTTCACACCCGGATAGGCACCCTTGCCGTCGTTCTCGACGGTGACGGTGTAGGTGACCTTCTGACCCGGCAGCGGATTCTTCGGCGACATCACCTTCTTGAAGACGAGGTTCGGCAGACCACCGCCCTCCTCACCACCACTGCCACAGTCCGGATCCTTCGAACCCGGCGGACAGTTCGACCCCTCCACATCCGACGTCACCGTGTTCTTCAGGGACTTGTTGCCCTTCGGCGGCGAATCGACGGTCACCGAGTACGTCACCGTCACGACCTGCCCCTTGGCCAGGTCACCGCTCCAGGTCAGCTTCGGCTCGGCGTACTTCACCGTGCCGTGGTCGCTGCCACCCGAGACCGCCTTCTCATCCCCGTTGTACGTCGCGTCGTCCACGACATCCGACAGGTCATCCGTGAACTTCACACCCGGATAGGCGGCTTCGCCGTCGTTCTCGACCGTCACCGTGTACGAGACCTTCTGACCCGGCAGCGGATTCTTCGGCGACATCACCTTCTTGAACTTCAGGCTCGGGATGCCGCCCTCGTCACCACCGCCGGTGGAGCACTTCGGATCCGTGGAACCGGGCGGGCAGTTGGTGCCCGGCACATCGGAGCTGACGACGTTCTTGAGCTTCTTGTCGCCCTTCGGCGGCGAATCGACCTTCACCTTGTACGTGACGGTCGCGGTCCTGCCCGCCGGGACGTCACCGCTCCAGCTCAGCTTCGGCTTCGCGTACGCGGCCGCGCCGATGTCCGCCGTCTCGCTGTTCGCCACGTACGTCGCGTCGTCCACGACGTCCGTCAGGTCGTCCTCGAACTTCGCTCCGGTGTACGTGACCGAGCCGGTGTTCTCCACCTTCACCGTGTACGTGATCTCCTGGCCCGGCAGGGGCTTGGTGGTGGAGACGGACTTGGTGATCCGCAGGCTCCTGGTGCCGAGCTCGTTCTCGCTCTCGTGCACACAAGGGCCCTTCTTGTCAGGGCAGTTGCTGTCCTCGGAGCCACTGGGCCCGGTGACCTTGGCCGTGTTCTTGACCGGGTCCTTGCCCGGGTCGGCCTTGAGGGTCCCGGTGATGGTGATCACCGCGGACTTGCCCGCGGGGATGGTGGCGACCGTCGTGCTGACCGAGTTGCCCGTGCCCGAGCCGCAGGCCGTCGTGCCATCGACCGTGCACTGCCAGGTCACGTCCGTGTAGTTGGCGGGGACGGTGTCCTCGATCTTGACGCCGAGCGCGTCCGAGGGGCCCTTGTTGGTGGTGGTGACGGTGTAGGTGACCTGCTGGCCGACCGTGAGCGGGTCGGGGCGCGCCTCCTTCTTGGCCTCCAGGGCGATCTTGCGGCCGCTGACGGTCAGTTGGTTGGTGTCCTTGTTGTTGGCCTTCCATTCGTCGGGCTCGTTCGAGGTGGTGCTGGTGGTCGCCGTGCCCGTGGTCTTCGTGCCCGGGGCGGCGTCCGCCGGGACCTTGAGCTTGAAGGTGTGCTTCTTGTTCTGCCCCGCGCCCAGGTCACCGATGGTGCAGGTGACGGGCCCGGTCTCACCGCCCGTGCAGCCCGCCGGCAGCGAGGACGTGTCGACCGTCGTGCCCGGCGGGATATCGTAGACCGTCTTGACGCCCTTGGCGTCGTTGGGCCCGTCGTTGGTGGTGGTCAGGGTGACGTCGCCGCTGGAGCCCGGCGCGATGGTCAGGTCGTTGACGTCGACCTTGATGTCGACCGTCTCGCCGATGTTGGTCGTCGTGGTGTTGGTCTTGCGCTCGGTGGTGTCCGAGCCGTCCGGGGTCTCCTTCCAGCCCGCGGTGGCCTGGTTGATGACCTTGCTGCCGCCCGCCGCCCTGGCGATCTTGACCTTGTACGTCATCTTCCAGGTCTCGCCGGGTGCCACCTTCCTCGGGTTGCTGCCCGCGCCGATGGGTGCCGTGACCCGCTTGTTGGCGCTGTCGTAGCCGTCGGCGTCCGAGACGGCCGTCGTGGAGCCGTCGGGCTTGACGACCTTGATGGAACCGGGGACGTAGTCCGAGTTGGCCGGGATCGGGTCCCGCAGGAAGGCGTCGAACGCGTCGTCGCCGCCCTCGTTCTTCGCCTCGACGGTGTACGTCAGGACGTCCGTCGGCTGCGACGGGTCCCGGTCGGGGTTCCTGGTCACCGACTTCTTCGTGGTCAGACAGCCCGGCGTACCGAAGCGGACGCCGTCGAGGAAGTTGCCGATGGCGTTGCCGCCGACGCTCCTGACCGACGCGAAGGCGAAGCGCGTGATGCGCTGGCCCGCGGGCACCGTGTACGTGCCGCGGTACTCCTTCCAGGCGCCGGTGCCGGTGGTGATGTCGGCGCCGGTCGCACCGGTCGGGACCTGCGCGACGAGGGTGCCGTCCGACGGGCCGATCCTCACCTGCATGGTGTCGTTGCCCTGGCGGCCCCGGTGGAAGATCCGCCAGTTCATCTTCAGGCCTGGCGTGGTGCTCAGGTCCTGGTAGAGCGTGGAGACCTGGTTGGCGTTGAGCTCGGCCCACTGCCGGCCGTCGGCCGCGGTGATGCTGCCCGCCGGGGTGTTCGGACCCTGCCAGATCTCGATCTTGCGGTCGGTGGCGGTGGTGCGCCAGCCCGGCACGTTCGGTGCGGGCTGGCCGGCGTCGCCGTAGAACTGCACGCTGGAGGTGTTCACCGGCGACTCGAAGCTGCCGTTGGTCAGCTCGGCGATCTTCGGGCAGTCACTGGCGGGGCCGACGGTCAGGGTCACCGAGGAGCTCGTGACCGCGTCGGTCAGCTCGTCCGACGTCGCCGACGAGGCCGTGTTGGTGACCTGACCCTGCTTGGTGGTCTTCGCCACCAGGTTGAAGGTCTTGGTCTCGTCCTTCTTCAGGTCCCCCGCGCTCCACACGCCGGTGGAGGAGTTGTACGTGCCGCCCGAGTCGTCCGACACATACGTCAGACCGTCCGGGAGCTTGTCGTCGACCTTGACTCCCGTGGTGTCGTCCGGGCCCGTGTTCTTCACGGAGATCGTGAAGAGGACCTCGTCGCCCAGGCGGGGCGTCGTGGTGTCCACGGTCTTGGAGATCTCCAGGTTGGCGGCCTTGGCCACCGTCATCGTGTAGTCCTCGACCTCACCGGAGTCGGCCCAGCCGCCCGGCTTCTGGGTCGCGGTGGCGTCGTACCCGAGGCGGATGCGGGCCGGGTGGGTCCCCGACTTCACATCGCTCGGCACCGTCCAGGTCAGCTTGGCCGTGGTGGCGCCCGCGGCGGGAGCCGCAGAGGCGCGCTCGCCGTCGTCCAGGGTGCCGTTGCCGTTCCAGTCCACCCAGCCGGACAGCGTCGAGGCCGAGGGCGAGGTGAGCGCGACGTCGACCGCGTACGAGGAACCGGCCTTGTTCGCGCCGACAGCGGGCCAGGAGGCGACGCCGTCCGCGTCGTCGTCCGCCTTGATCCCGGGGTTGGTGATCACCGTGTCCGGGCTGTCGCCGGTGGACGCGGCGCCGAGCTTCAGGTCGGAGAGGGTGTGCGAGGCCGCGGGCAGATCGGCGGAGTTGGAGAAGTCCTCGTCGACGGTGGCCATGAAGCGGACGCCGTCGCCGGTCGTGCTGCCCGCGTTGTTGCGGGTGTCCACGGCGAGCGTGAGGCTGCTGACGGTACCGGTGACACCGACCGTGCCGCAGCCCGAGGCGACGATGGTCGACGTGGTGGCCGCGGTGCAGCTGGCGTTCGCGGTGCTGTACGTGTTGGAGATCTCGGTGTCGGAGACCGTCCAGTCCGTGAACCCCGCCAGCTTGCTCAGCGTGGGCGATGCCGATGCGGGAGCGCTGTCCGAGAGGCGGAGCCGCATGTTGCCGCCGGGCTGGGCCCCCATGCCCGCGATGTGCAGCCGCGGGTTGCGCACCGGGCGGTTGAAGGTGAACGTCACCGTGCCGCGCTCGGTGTAGCTGGTGCTGCCGCCCGTGGGCCACAGGACGCCGACGGACGCGGAGCCGGTGAGGCCGGAGGGCGACGTGACCGTGCCGCCGTCGAGGGCGTTGGCGGAGGCGTTCTGCAACGCGCCGGTCGAGGTGATGGCGACCGTGGTGCCACTGGGCAGCGTGCCGGTGCCGCCGGTGCCGGAGACGCTGTAACTGCCCGCCTTCTGGGCGCGCTTGCCGGACAGTGGGGTGCCGTTGTCCAGGGGGAGCTCGTCGGCTTCGGGCTTCTTCCCCTCCTCGGACTCCTTCCCCTCCTCGGACTCCTTCTCGTCCTCGGACTTCTTCTTGCCCTTGGCCTTGGCCTCCTCGTCCTTGCCTTTGCCCTTGGCCCCGGCCTTGTCCTTGGACTTGGACTTGGACTCGGGCTTCTCCTCGGGCTCCCGCTCAGCCTTGGTGGCCTTCGGCTCCTCGGCTTCGGGCTCGGTCTCGGCGTCGGCCTCGCGCGACGCCGACGCCGAGGCCGAAGCACTCGGAGAGGCCTGGTCCGCGGCAGGACCCGTGGTCGCCGGTGCGCTCGCCGAGGTGCTGGGCGACGGGCCGGAGTCCTCCACCGACCACGCCGCTTCCAGCCCGACCAGCTGACCGCTCACCACCGCCATGACGAGCGCCGTACGCATGGTGCGGCGTACGCGCCGTCTGTACCGCTCGCCCAGCGCCATGCGCTGGACGAACGCCCGGGTCACTTCCATGTGCCTAACCTCACGCCATCTCGGACCGACCGAATCGTCAAGGCACATTTGATGAAAAGTACGAGGAAATACTTTATGGCACTCTCGAACTGTCACTCGGGCGGCCGCATCTGACCACCCATCAGACGGCTTGGTCAGGGATGGTAGGCCCGCACAGCAGCACGGCGGGACCGTTCGGTCCCGCCGTGCTGTGGTTCCGCCAGGGGGTGGGTCAGCGCGCCTGAAGCCGTCCGAGGCGCGGCACCGGGCCGAACTTGCCGTGTTCGTAGTCCCGGTAGGCCTGGTAGATCTCGGCCTCGCTGTTCATGACGAACGGGCCACCGGCCACCACCGGTTCGCGGATCGGCTCGCCCGCGAAGAGCATCACCTTGCTCGGCACGTCGCTCCGGCCGGTGGTGAGCCTCAGGGCGCTGACGCCTCCGTTCGCGCCCGCCACCGGGTCCGACCAGGCCGTCTCGCCCTCGGCCGTGCGGCGCCCGCAGACCGTGACCTCGCCCGTGACGACGTACGCGAAGGCACGGTCGTGCGCGGCGATGAGCTGGGTGTAGTCCGTCTCCGGGTCCAGGGTGATGAGCAGGCCGAGGACCGGGTGCTGGTTCTGGGCCGGGCCTCGGGCACCGCCCGTCTCGCCCGAGACGACCTTCACCGTGACGCCGGGTTCGGCGTACGTGGCGTACGTCTTCGCGTACAGGTCCTGGTAGTGGGTGTCGACCAGCTTCTTGGTGGCGGGCAGGTTCAGCCAGAGCTGGAGCGTGTGAACGTACTCGTTCCTGAAGGCGAGTTCGCGGTGGATGATGCCGTGGCCCGCCGTCATCCACTGGGTGTCGCCCTCCTCCAGGGCGCCGGCGTTGCCGAGGCTGTCGCCGTGTTCCAGTACGCCGCCGAGGACCACCGTCACGGTCTCCAGGCCCCGGTGCGGATGCCAGTCGAAGCCGGACTGGGAGAACCAGTCCTCGGCCATCAGCAGGAAGGGGTCCGTGCGGCGGAAGTCGCCGGGGGCGATCACCAGGGCCTTGTTGTCGACCTGGGTGTCGGGGCCCGCGACCAGGCGGCGCTCGATGCGGTCGACGGTGCGGGTGGTGATCGGGTCGCCGACGCCGGGCATCGGGCCGCCGCTACCGGGTGAGGTCATGGGGGTCTCCTCCACGTGCTCTGCGTACAGCCACGTGCTCCACGTACCAGCTTCGAACAGGCTCGCGGTTCGTGCCAACCCGGAGCGGCGGACTCGTGAGGGCGGGTCTCAGGACTTGTCGGTCAGGATGGCGTCGACGCGCTGCAGCACGGGCCGGCACTCCTCGTCCAGCCGGTCCAGGTCCAGGCCCTCGTCGCCGAGGACCACCAGCAGCGCCGCGTCCCCGACCGCGTACACCGCCGTGCAGCCCCGGCTGCCGTGCGCCACCGTGCCGCGCAGTGTGCCGCGGCCGGTGGCCTGTGCCATCCGCTGGGCCAGACCGAGCGTGGCCGCGGCGAGGGCCGCCAGGCCGTTCACCTCGATGCCGTCGTCCGTGTCGGCCTCGATGAGCAGGCCGTCGATGGCTGCCACCGCCGTGTCCGTGATACCCGCCAACTGCTCGCGCAGCGCCTGCATTTCGGCGGTCAGAGCTTCATGGTCCATTCAGTGGACCCCCCTTGTTCTCGCATACCGGTGCACGAGGTCTCTCCCCTCCTCGGAAGAACCCTCGCCAGCCCACCGCGGGATCGTCCACGGCGGGAGTCCTGGTCCTGCCGCTGGCCCCTGGGCTGCGGCGGGGAAGTCCCGGGGAGCGGCCCGTCTCCACGGGGAGTGCCTCACCGCCGGGCTGTCGGCGGTACAGGGGCGGGGCGGCCGTGCGCGAGCCGGGTCCGGCGGAGCCGCGGGGCTTCGCCACGGCCCGCAGCAGCAGGCCCTCGCCGAGCATCAGTGCGGTCTCCACCGTCACCGCGTGGACGCCCCTGCCGAGGAGGAACGCGATGTCGCGCGGGGTGCGCCGCCCGTCGGCGAGCCGCAGGATCTCCCGGCGCTCGGCAGGGCAGGGGCCCACCGCGAGGCCGGTGCCCGCCGGGGCCCGCACCGGCCGGTCCCGGTGCGGCAGCACGGCGTACGGAAGGGCGGCCAGCGCCGTCAGCTTCCCGACGGCCTCCCGCAGCAGCGGGCCGGGTTCCTCGCCCCGGCCGCACGGGACGGCCACCGTGCCCCGCCCGGACGGGACGGCCACCGTCACGCCGCCCGTCGCCGTCGCCCCGCCCCCCGCATCCATCACGCAGTCGCCCACCTCCCCCGCAAGGACCGCGAACACCGCGTCCCGCGTCGCGAGCGCCTCGACGAGCCGCCGGTCGCCAGGCCGGTCGCCCGTCCGATCGCTCGGCCACCCCGCGCGCAGCAGCACCTCGGGCCCCGGAGCGCCGGGGCTCTCCACCGCGACCACGCGGCCCCGCGCGAGGCGGAACAGACCGCCGGGCCTGCCGAGGACCCGCAGCCCGCCGGTGACCGCATAGGCCTCGCAGTCGGCGAGGGCGCGGGACAGCAGGGCATACCCGACCGGGTCGAGGAGTTCACACGGATCCGGCATCGACACCCCCTGAAACACGCTCTGACCGCACCGGACTTCGCGCATGTCTACCAACCGGCGACGGCATTCCCCAGAGGTCCGTCCAAGGTGACGGAAGATGCCCGGAAGCACCGATCACATTGCCGAATTACGTCACCGAACGTGCATCCACAAGTACGTAGTTGTCGGCCCCGAGCATGTTCCGTGGGAATGTGCCAGTGCCTTCCGCACGGGCCTTTCCGCTGCATAACCTCCGCGTCACCGCAGCGCACCCAGACAGGTGTGCGTGCGGTTTGGGGAGGGGAGTTCCGAGTGCCCGGTATAGATATCTGCCTGCTGGAAGTCATGTCCGTACCGGGCGCTCGGGGTGCGGCCCTCGTGGACTGGACGTGTGGTCTCTCGCTCGGCTCGGCCGGTGAACCGCCGCACGGCGAGGCCGAGTCGGCGGCCGCTGAGGCCGCGGATCTGGCCCGCATGTCCGTGGAGTACGGAGCCTTCCGGCCCGGCGGTGTGCCCGGCGGCATCGAGGACGCGGTCCCCGGCGGCCGCTCCGACGTCGAGGACCTCATCGTCACCACGCGGACCGAGTACCACGTACTCAGGTTCGTGGAGACCGACTTCGACAGCAGCGTCTTCCTGCACATATGGCTCGACCGCGACACGGGCAACCTCGCCGTCGCGCGCCTGCGGCTCCAGGACGTGGCCCGACGTCTGGTCCTGGAATGACGACCGCCGCGCCCGCTCCCGCACCGGACCCCGTCCTGCCGACCCGGTGCTCGATGCTCGTACGGCTCGCCATGGAGGGAGCCACCGGGGCGCTGATGCGCGACGCGGGGACGCTCTATCTCGCCGAGGGCCGCGTCGTCCACGCCGAGAGCTCGGCGGCGCCCGGCGTCGACGTCCTCCTGACGGCGGGCGGGCGGCTGCCGCGCGCGGTCTGGGACGAGGCCGTCGGGCGTGCGGGGCCGAAGCGGGGAGTGGCCCGACTCCTGGTCGACGGCGGCCACTTGAGGCCCGGCGAGCTGGAGATCTGCCTGCTGACCGCGCTGTTCGACGCCGCGCTCTTCGCCCTGGCCCCGGGCAGCGGCCCGACCCGGTTCCAGCACGGCGTCGCGCACGGCCTCGGCGCGGCACGCCCCGTCCCCGCCGAGCTGGTCGAGGGGGAGTCGCGCCGCCGCAGGAAGCTGCTCGACCGCCTCTGGCCGGGGCCCGAGATGGACACGGCCCCGGTGGTGCGCCTGCCGCCCGTGGCCGGGCAGTACGTGCCGGGGCGGCAGCGCGCGCTGCTCGACCTCGCCGACGGCAGGCGCACTCCCGCGGACCTCTCCCGGCTGCTCGGCAGGCCCGCCTTCCACGTCCTCCTCGAGGTGCGGCGCCTCGCCGTCGCGGGGCTGATCGACGTGCCGCGCCAGGCCCCGCCACCGAAGCCCCCCGCTCCCCCACCCCCACCCGCACCCGCCCGGCCGACGACCCGTGCCTCCCCGCCCGTCGTCGTCGGTACGGACGGCTTCGCCGAGACGGACATCGCCCTCCTGCGCCGGGTCCGTGACGCTCTGGAGGCCCTGTGAAGCCCCGTTCCGACCACCACCGGTCCGCGGGTGCCCCGTCATGAGGCGGATCGCGCAGCGCCGCGCCTGGAGGAGGCAACTGATGGCGGCAGAACCGGAATTGCTCCGCGAACTCAGACGGCTGCGGGCCTGTGTGCCCCAGCTCACCGGTGCTCTGGCGGCCGACACCGACGGCAAGGTGCTGGCCGGAGACACCACGCACGACGAGGCCGAGTACATCGCCGGCCTCACCGCGGGCGCCCTCGACGTCGCCCTGAGGCTGGCGGACGCAGCCGGCCGGGGCCGGGCGTCGGAGCTCCTGATCCAAGGCGAGAAGGGGTACGTCGCGGCCTACGCGGCAGGCCCTTCCGCCGTCCTGACCCTCCTGGCGGAACCGCGCGTCAACGTGGGCCGGCTCCACCTGGAGGCACGCCGGTCCAGCGCCCGTATCCGAGATCTGCTCGACGGTGCGCTCGAACGACTGGAGAACACCTGACCATGACTCCCCCCTCGGCCCGCTCAACCAACAGACGAAAAGGAAGTACGAGCATGTACAACACGGAAAGCGCGCTGAAAGAAGCGATGACCGCGATCGACGGCACCCTGGGCGCCGCGCTGGTCGACTACAGCAGCGGCATGGCCCTCGGCACCCTGGGAGGGAACAAGGAAATCGACCTGAACGTGGCCGCGGCGGGAAACACCGACGTGGTGCGGGCCAAGGTGCGCACCATGGAGATGCTCGGCCTCAAGAGCGAGATCGAGGACATCCTGATCACGCTCAACGATCAGTACCACATGATCCGGCTGCTGAAGTCCCGTAACAACAGCGGTCTCTTCCTCTATCTGGCCCTCGACAAGGACAAGGCGAATCTGGCGATGGCCCGGCATCAGCTCAAGAAGATCGAGTCCGAACTGGACGTCTGACGCGCCCGACAACGACACCCGACAACAACGCGCGACGACAACGCGCGCCAACAACACCGCGCCCTCCCGACGTTCGGGCAGGGCGCGGTGAACTAACCGTCCGAGCTCGATGAGTTGCTGTTGTTGCCGCCGTAGATCCGGCCGCTCTTCTTCACGGCCATGACCAGTTCCGCCGAGGTGGTCGTCACCTTCGCCACTCCGTGGACCCAGCGCGGTCCGCCCCGGGCCGCCCAGACGACCGCGCCCAGGCCCGCCGCCGCGACCAGCACCCCCATGGTGAGCAGCACGATCATCATCGGCCTCCCCCTTCTTCGTACGAGCCTTCGGCAGGCCCTCTTCGCACGGAAGGGGATTTTCTCAGACGCGGCTTCGTGCCGGGAAGCCGTGCCTGCGGGCCGCGGCCACCACCAGCAGCACCGGGATCAGGAGCAGCAGGATCGTCCACGGGAAGGACGAGGAGCCGACCAGGCCGAGGAGGATGCCGCCGAAGACGCCGCCGCCCGCCATGGCCACGTTCCACAGGGTCACGAGCATCGCCTGGGCCGCGTCCGCCGCGTCGCCGCCCGCCTCGCCCGCGGCGGTCTGCAGGAGGGTCGGCGCACCGCCCCAGCCAAGGCCCCACAGGGTCACGGCCGCGTAGACCGGCGCGGGGCTGTCGGAGAACAGGGCGAGGACGGCCGCCGCCGCGCCCACCAGGAGCACGCTCGCCAGGGTCAGGGCGCGCAGCCTGCGGTGGATCAGGGCGCCCACGATCCAGATGCCGGCGAGGGAGGCGGCACCGAAGACGAGCAGGACGAGATCCGTGGAGCCGCCCATGCCGAGCTCGTCGAGGAAGGTGGCGATGTACGTGTAGAGGACCGTGTGCGCGAGGACGAAGACCAGGGTCACGAAGAGGACCGGGCTCACACCGGGTACGCGCAGGGTGCTCAGGACGGGGATCTTCTCACCGCGCGGCCGGCCGGGGTGGTCGGGGACGAGCGCGGCGATCCAGGCCAGCAGTCCCACCGTGAGGCCGGTCATGATCAGGAACGCGATCTGCCAGCTGAGCACCTTGCCGAGGAACGTGCCCGCGGGGACGCCGAGCGACAGCGCGACGGGGATGCCCGCCATGGCGATGGCGATGGCCTTGCCCTGGAGGTGGGCGGGGGCCATGCGGCGGGCGTAGCCGGCGAGGAGCGCCCAGGCGAGGCCCGCGGCGACACCGGCGACGAAGCGGGCCACCATGGTGACCGGGTAGTCGGCGGAGACCGCCGTGACGGTGTTGGCGGCGGCGAAGCCCGCCATCGCCGCGAGGAGCAGTCGCTTGCGGCGCCACCCGGAGGTGGCCGCGGTGAGCGGTATGGCGGTGAGGGCGGTGCCGATGGCGTAGATGGTGACCGTCTGGCCGGTCGCGGATTCACTGACGCCCAGGTCGGCGCTCATCGCGGGGAGCAGGCCCGCGGGCAGGGTCTCGGTGAGGCTGGTGATGAAGACGGCGGTGGCGAGGGCGAGGAGGGCGAGAAGGGGAAGCTTCTGCGGCTCGCCCTCGTTCGCTGCCGCCTTCCCGTTCCCGGTGCGGTGTGCTGCCGTGGTCTCGGTGGCTTCTGCGGTGCGCATGCCGGTCAGATCCTTTCGGTACGTGTACGGGGCTGTGTACGGGGGATGTCCGCGGCCAGGCGGAGTGCGGTGCGGGCGGTCTCGTCGGGGGAGGCGCGACATCGGACCAGCGGGGCAAGGGAGTTGACGGCCGGGTCGGCGGACGAGGCGGTGAGGACGACCGAGCCGTCATCGCGCAGGAGGCCGAGCAGGGCGGGCGCGGGCGGTGCGGGCAGACCGCAGTCCGCGTGGACGAAGAGGAGGTCGATGCCGCCGAGCCGCTCGCGGACGGCGGGGGCCAGCGCGGCGACGGCCGCGGGGTCCTTCGGGTCGGAGCCGACGACGTGGGCGCGGGAGCCGACCTCGACGGCGGCCTCGTCGAGGTCGGCACCGGGGCCTCCGGTCACCAGGACCTCGGCGCCGCCCTCGACCAGCCGCTTGGCGATGGCGAGGCCGAGGCCGGTGGCGCCGCCGACGACCACGGCTTTCCTGCCTGCGTACTTGGGCATCGGGCCCTCCCCTGCTTCCGGCGTCCGCCGTGTGTGGTGCGGCTGCTGACAGGGACGACTGTGCGGGCGAGGGCTTCGGGACCGCTGATGGTCTGCTGATGGCCCCGCAGGTGGCCCCGCAGGTGGCCCCGCTGCCGGTCTGCGGGGAGGCCTGCGCGGGCCGGTGTGTACGGTGATCCGCATGCGGTTCGGGGTGCTCGGTCCACTGGCGGTGTGGGACGGCGAGGGGGAGTCCGTCAAGGTTCCCGAGGCGAAGGTCAGGGCGTTGCTCGCCGACCTTCTGGTGCACGAGGGGAAGCCGGTCTCCGCCGACCGGCTCGTCGACGACCTCTGGGGCGAGGCCCCTCCGGGCAATCCGGCCAACGCCCTGCAGTCCAAGGTCTCCCAGCTGCGCCGCGCCCTGGGCCGCGACCGCGTGGTGCACCAGGCGCCGGGCTACCGGCTGCGGGTGGACGTGGCGGCCGGGGACGAGGTGGACGCGGACCGCTTCCGCGCTCTGGTGGAGGAGGCGCGGCGCGAGGCGGACCCGCGACGCCGTGCCGACCTCCTGACGACGGCCCTGGATCTGTGGCGGGGCCCCGCGTACGCGGACTTCGCGGACGAGGAGTTCGTACGCACTGCTGCCGGCCGCCTGGCCGAGCAACGGCTCGCGGTCCTTGAGGAACGGGCCGAGGCGAGGCTCGCCGCGGGGGACCACACGCTGCTGACCGGCGAGTTGGCGGGCCTGGTGGCCCAGCACCCCCTGCGGGAACGCCTGCGGGCGGTACAGCTGCGTGCGCTGTACCTGGCGGGCCGCCAGAGCGAGGCGCTCGCTTCGTACGGGGCGCTGCGAGAACGGCTGGCGGAGGAGTTGGGTCTGGACCCGGGCCCGGAGCTGACGGCGCTGCACGAGGCGATACTCCGCCAGGACCCGGAGTTGTCGGAGTCCTCCCTGCCTCCGTCTCCCCCTGCCGCTCCAGCCCCTGACGGAACACCGGGCCCCCGTACCAATCTGCCCGCCCAGCTCACCCCGCTCGTCGGGCGTGCGGCGGCCGTGGCCGAGGTCGGTCGACTCCTGGTCTCCGCACGGCTCGTGACGCTGACGGGGCCCGGCGGTGTGGGCAAGACGCGGCTCGCTTTGGAGGCGGCCGCGGAAGCCTCTTCCTTCCCCGACGGTGTCCGGCTCGTCGAGTTCGCCGGGCAGCGGGGCGGGAGCACGGTCGACGATCTCGCCCAGGCCGTTTCCACCGCCCTCGGGCTCCGTGACGACCTGCCCGCGGGCGTACCCGGCCTCGCCCCGTCCTCCCCCGCCGACCGCCTCGCCGCCGCCCTGCGGGACCGCCGCACGCTGCTGGTTCTCGACAACTGCGAGCAGGTCGTCGCCGAAGCCGCCGAGCTCGCGGAGACCCTGCTGCGTGCCGCGCCCGGCGTACGCGTCCTCGCCACCAGCCAGGAGCCGCTCTGCCTCACGGGCGAGGCCGTGTTCGTGGTGGAGCCCCTGCGGCCCGATGACGCGGTCAGCCTCTTCACCGCCCGCGCCGCCGCCGCGGCCCCCGGTTTCGGCGGCGAGGCGGACGCCGAGGCCGTCGCGGAGATCTGCCGCCGCCTCGACGGCATCCCGCTCGCCCTCGAACTCGCCGCAACGCGTGTACGGGCCCTGGGGGTACGGGAGTTGGCCGATCGGCTCGGCGACCGATTCCGGCTGCTGACCTCCGGGCGGCGCGGCGCCCCCGCCCGGCAGCAGACCCTGCGGGCCGTCATCGACTGGAGCTGGGAGCTGCTCAGCGCGCCGGAGCGGATCGTGCTGCGGCGACTCGCCGTGCACCGTGACGGCTGCACGCTGGAGGCGGCGGAGGAGGTGTGCGCGGGGGACGGCGTGGCCCGCGAGGAGGTCCTCGACCTGGTGACGCGCCTCGTCGAACGTTCCCTGGTCGTCATGGTGCCGGGGACCGCGGGGGTCGCGCCGCGGTATCGCCTCCTTGAGTCCGTGGCGGCGTACGCGAGGGAACGCCTGCGGGAGTTGGAGGATCTCAGCGGCGTCCAGGAACGTCACCTGCGGTACTACGTGGCCCTGGCCGAGCGTGCGGAGCCGTTCCTTCGCGGGGGCGAGCAGCGGGACTGGCTCCGTCGGCTGGATGCGGAGTCGTCCAACTTCCGGGCGGCGTCGGCGTTCGGCCGGGGGGCGGACGAAGGCGTGCGGCTCGGCTCCGCCTTGGTCTGGTGGTGGTTGCTGCGGGGGCGGTTGGCGGAGGGGCGACGTGAGCTGTCCGCGGTGCAGGAGGCTTCGCCGGGGGCGGGGGAGCTTCGTTTGTTGCGGGATGCGTTCGGGTTGCTGACGGGGGAGCGGTCGGCTGACGACTGCGGGTTCGTTGCGGTTGCTCGCGCAGTTCCCCGCACCCCTGAAGGGGCGCGTTTCCTCTGGATGTATGCGTACGCGCTGTTCAGCTGTGGGGAGCCTGTCGCCAGCGAAGAGGTGAACTCACAAGCCCTCGCCCTCGCCGAGGAAACCGGCGATCGGTGGTCTGTCGCGGCCGCGCTGTCATTGCGGGCCATGCACGCGTTGATCCGGGGGGATCTCGACACGATCGGGCGGGACGGGCGGCGCGGGGCGGAGCTGTTCCGTGAACTGGGCGACGGCTGGGGAGAGTTGCAGACCGTCACGCCGCTTGCCGTGCTCGCGGAGATCAAGGGGGAGTACGCAGAGGCCGTGCGCCGCCAGGAGGAAGGACTCCGCATCGCCCGGGAGCTCGGGCTCGCGGCGGAGGTCTCGGCACGGCTCTCCGGGCTCGGAAGGCTGGCCCTGCTCACGCGCGAGTGGGACAGGGCCGACGAACTCCACACACAGGCACGCGAGTTGGCGGTGGAGCAGGGCTACAGGTACGGGGAGATCCACTCGGACATGGGCCTCGCGCTGGGGGCACGGCGGGCGGGTGACCTGGAGTCGGCGGAGAGGTATCTCCTGCGTATCCGCGACCGCCATGCCGAGGTCTCCTCACCGACGGGTGACCATCTGCTCCAGGCGGAGCTGGGCTTCCTGGCGGAGTTGCGGGGTGACGTGGAAGGGGCGAGGTCCCATCACGTACGCGCTCTTGAGCTGGCCAAGTCCTTGGCGGAGCCGCGGGCGCTGGCCCTGGCCCTGGAAGGGCTGGCAGGGGTGGCGGCGTTGTCCGGGGAGGCAGAGGAGGCGGCCCTGCTGCTGGGCGCGGCGGACGCGGCCCGCCGAAGCGTGGGGGCTCCGCTGCCACGAGCCGAGCGCATGGACGTCGACAGAATCACTGCCTCGGCAAGGACCGCGTTGGGCGAGGCGGGGTTCACGGAGGCGTTCACGAAGGGCTCGGCCCTGCCTCCCGAGAACTTGCCGTAAGCGATTCGGGCGCGGGTTGGCGGGGGCTTGTCGCGCAGGGTCCCGCACTCCTGAAGGGGCGCGGCCCTGCGCCCTGCGCGGCGTCGGCGGCAGCTACTGGGGGTGCCTGTTCCACACGGTGGGCACCGCCGACGGCGCCCACACCGTCTCCCTCCAGACCAACACCGCGTGGAAGACCTGGGACGTCCTGTTCAAGGTCGTCGAAGCGGAGTTCGGCGTCTCCCTGAAGGCGTGACCCCCTTCGCGAACGAGGCGCGCCCCGGGCCTGCTTCGGGGCTCCACCGGCGCCTTCGCGTCCACGAGGCCCAGGCCCGGCCGGCACCCGGTTAGGGTTCGTACAGGAATTCGGAATCTCCATGGGGGAGGCCACGCACATGGCACTGTTCGGCAACGCACACACCGTCGACCCGGGCAAGGCGCAGAACGAGTACGCCCGCCTGCTCGGCCACGGCGAGCAGGTGCACGCCGCGTACACCCTGATACGCGACACCATGCTGTTCACCGACCGTCGGCTGATCATGGTCGACAAGCAGGGCATCACCGGCAAGAAGGTCGAGTACCACTCGATCCCCTACCGCAGCATCACCCACTTCGCCGTGGAGACCGCGGGCCACTTCGACCTGGACGCGGAACTGAAGATCTGGATCTCCAGCAACCCGACGCCGCTGCAGAAGACGTTCACCAAGGGCGTGAACATCTACGAGGTGCAGGCGATCCTCACCCAGTTCGTCGCGCGATAGCCCTGGCGAAAGCGACGGCGACGGAGTGCTGTGCTACTGAGGCGTAGGTCCTAAGTCGGCTTGTGCGCAATGCCGTTGCCACCTCCGTCGCCGCGCCCTGGACCAAAGACCGAAGACCCGCCGCCCCTTCCCCTCCCATGCTGAAGCCCAGTCCGACGACGGGAGACAGCATGCGGCACGAAGGCATCAGCAGAGCCCGATTCCTCGCGGGGGCCGGCGCCGTGGGGGTTGCGGCCGCCGTCGGCGGGCCGACCACCGCGGGGTCGGCCGCCGCAGGGACGGGGGTCCGGCGGGGGCTGACCTATCGCGGGGTCTGTTACGAGGTCGGAGACGGGGAGTCCGCCGCCACCGCGTGGAACGCCGAGCGGATGCGGCACGACATGCGGGCCCTCCGCCACCGGCTGCACGCCAACTCCGTCTCCGTCTTCGGAGACGGAGTCGAGCGGCTCTCCGCCACCGCGTCCGAGGCCGCCGAGCGCGGACTGCACGTGTGGCTGCAGCCGCGTCTGGGCGACGTACCGAAGCGGGACATCCTCGACCACCTCGCCGAGACCGGTCGGCACGCCGAGCGGCTGCGGCGGCAGGGCGCGAAGGTGCACCTCGGCGTGGGGTGCGAGTTCGTGCTGTACGTCCCTGGAATCGTGCCCGGCGACAACGCCGTGGAGCGGGTCGAGAACATGCTCAAGGGCAACTACGACCCGCAGAAAATGGCCCTGCGGCTGCGGGACTTCATCGGGCGCGCGGCCAGGACCGGCCGCTCCGTCTTCCACGGGCCCCTCACCTACGGCGCCGCGCACGAGGACGAGGTCGACTGGTCCCTCTTCGACATCGTCGGCGTCAACTATTACGCGTACCACAAGGACAAAGCCGCCTACGTCAAGGAGCTTGCCCCGTACCAGTGTTGGGGCAAGCCCGTCGCGATCACCGAGTGCGGGTCCTGCACCTACGAAGGCGCTCCGCAGGACGGCGGCATGGGCTGGCACGAAGCCGTCGACTACACCAAGGAGCCGCCGGAGATCGCCCCCGGGCTCAAGCGCAGTGAGCGCGCGCAGGCCGCCTATCTCCTGGAGGTCTTCGACGTCTTCGAGTCGATGAACCTGCACGGCGCCCTGGTCTACGACTTCTGCTCCCCCGAGATGCCCCACCTCCCCGACGACCCGGTCCACGACCTCGACATCGCCAGCTACAGCCTCACCAAGACGATCCGGCAGCGGCCCGGCGACCCGGAGTCACCCTGGCACTGGGAGCCGAAGCAGTCCTTCGAAGCCCTGGCCCGCCACTTCGAACGGGCCGCCCGCCGCTGATTCTTGGCACGCGGATGCCTTCCGCCGCCATCCCCCGTGTGCTTGCCTGGTGGCCATTTCGGCTGTCTGGGGCGGGAGTTGCCGCATGCGGAAGCTGTGGAGCGCGGGGGCGTTGGCTGCTGTGCTGGTGCTCGGCGGGTGCGGGGACCCGGGGTCCGGAGGCGAGGGAAGCGCGCCTCCGGCGGCGGTTCCGGAGGCCGGGCGGGACGCGGACGCCCCGTCGTCCTCCCCGTCCCCCGACCGGAAGAAGGACCCTGCGCCGACCTCCACCACCCGGCAGCGCGCCGCCGCCGACCCCCGAGCGAAGTCCAAGTCCCCCACGGTCCTGTACCTGGGGGACTCCCTCGCCATGGAGAACCAGAACGTCCTCGGCGCGCAGATGCGGGCCTCCCTCGGCGCCCGTTATCGCAGCGCGCCCTACTCCGGCACCACCCTCTGCGACTACCTCACCGGCACCGGCAAGGACTCCCTCGTCCCCGACAGGGACAAGGCCGCCACCCTGGTGCGCGAGCAGCGCCCCGACTATGTGGTGCTGCAGTTCTGGGGCAACGCGTGGGGCTACACGCCGTGCATGGACGGCATCACGTACGACAAACAGCGGGAGAAGTACTTCGACCGGTACGCCGCCGACGCACGGGAGTTGGCCTCGCAGATCAGGGCCGCGGGCGGGGCGGACGCGCCGCGCGTCGTGTGGGTGCTGCAAGGGCCCGATCCCATCACGCCCGACCGCGTGCGGCGCGTGAACGAGATCTACGAGGCGCAGGCCAAGGCCTCCGGCGGGATGGTCGCCGACGCGGGGCGCGCCGTCGCACCGCAGTCCGGCCGCTACACGTGGGTCGAGAAGCTGCCGTGCACGGCGTACGAGACGAAGCACCCGGAGTACTGCACGGAGCCGGCCAGCGGCCGCACCGCCCTCCATCGCAGCAAGGACTACCTGCACTTTTGCCTTGCCCCGACCACGGCCAAGTCCCGGCCTTGCCCGGTGCGTTCACCGGGCATCCGGCGGATGGCGGCGGCGATCACCCAGGCGGTCGCCGAAGCGCGCTAGGCCGACGGAGCGGGCCGGGGCGAGGTGCGGGTCGGGACGAGGTGCGGGCAGCTGGAGGCCCCGCGCGGATCCATCCGGCGCGGGGCCTCCAGCGGGATGCTGTGCGCACTGCCGCTCCAGTAAGCGGCAGAGGCGGCGGGTGGAGATCAGCCGCCGATCGGCATGCCGCCGATCAGACCCGAGCCCGGGGCGCCGTCGACGGCACGGGTCGAGGCGCCCGCCAGGGCGTTCGTCTTCGAGGCCAGGTCGTTCTTGGTGGCCAGCTTGTCGGCCAGCTTGCTCGTGGCGTCGGTGATCACCTTGACGTCGAAGTCCTTGAGCGGGTTCTTGACGTCGTTCTTCGAGACCGTACTGCTGTCGACCAGGACTTCACCCTGGGCCTTCGCCGACGGGGCGTTGTCGACGTCGTCGGCGAAGGCGGGGGAGGCCACGCCCAGGGCCATCACGGAACCGGTAACGACCGCGGCGGCCTTCGTGTACTTCACTTCACTTCCCTCTCTGACAGGGAGCCTGTACACGGCCACGACCGTCGCGCCGCCCGGACGCCTTGCTGTGCGCCCGGGGCTTCCGCTGTCCCCCGGCTAACGGGGCGCGCGGCCTGCCGGAAACCCTGATTCCCTGTCAGATTTGACAACCACCCCAACGGCTCAGTGCAGGTCAGCGACCTAGCGAGCCGGTGGCTGCCGCCTGGACGAAGCGGGTGAAGGCGGCCTGGGTGAGGGTGAAGACGGGGCCTTCGGGGTTCTTGCTGTCGCGTATGGCGACGGTTCCGTTTCCGTTGCACTGGGCTTGGGCGATCTCGATGCAGTCGCCGCCACCGCTTCCGCTTCGCGTCGACTTACGCCACGTTGCTCCGTCGAGGGGGGCGCATTCAATGCACTCGCCGCCGGTATCCGAGCTGTACGACGACTTACGCCACGCGACGCCCGTCAACTTCTGGCTGGTCCCCATAACGCTCCTCCATGACCTGGGCGATCAGCACCGCCGAGGACTCCACGGAGAGCGCGGCGGCTCGCAAATGATCGTATCGGAGCGAACCCTCCTTGAGCGCTTGCTGGTTGGCCGTCATGTGCCCTTGGACGAAGTCCTCCGTGTAGACGAGATCCGGGTCGTCATCGAAGCGCAGGAGCGTGAAAGTACCTGGCAGCCCGGCATGCGCACCCGCATTGAATGGAAGCACTTGCACCCGCACCCAGTCCTGCCGTTTCGGCAGGTCCAACAGGTGCGCGAGTTGGTTACGCATGACCTCTCGTCCACCGATCTCCTGGTGCAGCACCGCCTCACTGAGCACCACCCACATCAGCGGTGGATTGTCCCGCTCCAGGATCCGCTGCCGCTCCATCCGTGCGGCCGTGCGGGCATCGAGGTTGTCGTAAGTCCTGACGCCCAGTACGGCACGTGCGTACTCCTCAGTCTGAAGAAGTCCGTAGACCAACTGGGCCTGGAACGCGGAGATGTATGACGCCCTGGCCTCCAACTCCGCGTACGCCTGAAACCACGTAGGCAACTGGCTCCGCAACACCAGCCCCACCAACCGCGAAAAGAACCCATCCGTCCCCAGCGCCGCATCCACCCGCTCGGAGAAATCCCTCGTCGGCACCTTCTTCGCCGTCTCGATCTGGCCGATCAAGGACGCCGTCACGAAGATGCAGCCGCCCAACTGCCCCTGCTTCAGGCCCGCGGCCTCCCGCAGGCGCCGCAGTTCCGAGCCGTAGTAGTCCAGCGGAGACGCGCTGGGGTCGAGGTCGCGGACGTTGACCATGTGCGGCCCCCCCCCAAAGAACCAACGCAACGCCTGGCGGCGTGCGGTTCATGTCGTAGCCCAGCGTAATCGGCCGAATCCACTCTGGTGACATGAATCACGTAACTCCCCATCCCCCGCTGCCCATTCGAGGGATGTGCCGCCTGAGCCTCACCCTTGGTGAGCACTCGGCCCGGCATCTGCGGTTCATTCTCCGTACGTATCTGGGCAGTTGGGGCATGGAGGAGCTCGGGGACTGCGCCGAGCTGGCCCTGACCGAGCTCGTCACGAACGTCGTGCGCCACGTACCGGACCGGCGCTGCGAACTCCTCATCCTGCGCCGCCCGCAGGGCCTGCGGGTGGAGGTCGGCGACCGATGCCCCCGGCTGCCGACGGGGAGCGCGGCAGGGGAACTGGCCGAGGGCGGGCGCGGGTTGCTCATCGTCGCCGCCGTCACCGACCGCTTCGGCTTCGCCCCGCTGCGGGACGGCCGCGGCAAGACGGCCTGGTTCGAGTGCGACGCCAAGGGGCCGGGGCCCGCCACCCCCACCCATTCGGACTAGGCCCGGTCGCCGCACCCGAGGGGCCGTCACACGCTGTGAATCCCTCACCGTAAAGAAACAAGGGGTGGCCATGAGCAGCGCGACTGCGCCCAATGAACCGACGCGTGACGACAGCGGGAGCCGCGGCGCCTGGGCCGCGGGCGGCACCATGTTCGCCGGCGTCCTGATGCTGGTGAACGGCGTCCTCGGAATCCTCGAAGGCATCGCGGGCATCGCCAAGGACGACGTCTACGAACGGATCGGCGACTACGTCTACAAGTTCAACCTCACCACGTGGGGATGGATCCACCTGGCCCTCGGCATCCTCGTGGCCATCACGGGCTACGGAATCCTGAAGGGCGCCGACTGGGGCAAGGCGGCGGGCGTCGCGCTGGCCTCGATCGCGATCGTCGCGCAGTTCCTGTGGCTGCCGTACACGCCGATCTGGGCGCTCATCTCGATCGCGATCGGCGTCTTCGTGATCTGGGCGCTGTGCAACGACCGCCCCGACGGCTCGCGGGCGGGGTGAGCCCCCACTGGGTGCACGCGGGCGACGACGGGCGCGGCGACAAGCGAGTCAAGTCGCTAGGGGGCATTACATATGGTTACGTGCTGTGCACCCAACGTAATATCGCCGGGCCCAGGAAGGACTCCCCATGCGAAGCATCACCCGCTCTCTGGCCATGCTGGCGACCGTCGCCATCGTGTCCGGTACCGCTACGGCCACGGCCTCCGCCATGCCCACGGCGGCGGCACGACCGGCCTCCGCGGCGAGCGTCGAGGACTGCCAGAAGGCCCTGGAATCCCTGCGTGATTCCTTTCCGAACTTCGCCGCGGGCGTGGACAGCGAGACCCAGGACACCATCAACCAGGACATCGACGACGCCATCGACGAGCTCTCGATGGCCGAGACCTACGGCCAGCCGAAGGTGATGGAGGATCTGGCGAAACTCGGCGGCAAGCTCAAGCCGGCGCAGGCCAACCAGCTGGTCGCCGCCGCGGGCAAGATCGTGACCGCGTGCCCGCACACGGTGCCCGAGGACGAGTCGGTGGGGTCCACGGACGCCACCGACTCCACGGACGCCACCGACTCCACGGACGCCACGGACGCCACGGACTCTGTCGACGCCCTCATCGACTCCATGGACTCCGCGGACTCCGCGGACTCCGTCGACGCCCTCATCGCCTCCATGGACTGAGGTACCAGTCGCCTCCGCCTCCGCCGGTGTCGGCGTCGCGTTCGTGACGCCGACACCGGCGGTTGCGGTTGCGGTTGCTCAGAACGGAGCCGGTCCGCCGTTCGCCGCCACGGCATCCCTTACCGCCCTGACGAACGCCTCCGTGCGCGCCGTGACTCCCGCCGTCCGGTGGATCAGAGCCACCTCCGCAGGCTCCACGTCCCGCAGCGGAACGAACGTCACGTCAGGACGCGCGTAGTACTTCTCCACCGACGCCACCACCGGCGAGATCCCCTGCCCCGTCCCCACCAGCGTCATCAGCTCCTGGAAGGACGCCACCGCCTGGCCCCGCCTGATCTCCCGGCCGGAGGGCGTACGGGGCGGGACGTGGAAGTCCCACCAGTACGCCGGGGCCCCGTTCACCACCCCGAAGAACGTCTCCCCCGCCAGCTCCTCCAGCGAGACCGATGTCCGGCCTGCGAGTGGGTGGCCCAGGGGGACCGCCAGGGCCCGGGGCTCATTGATCACCACCGGGCCCACCGTCAGGTCCGGCTCCGCCACCGGCAGGCAGGTGAAGAGCAGGTCCACCTCACCGCCGCGCAGTGCGCCCAGCGGGTCATGGAACTGCGTCTCCCTCATGCGCACCTCCACCCCTGGGCACCGCTCCCGGAACAGCCTCAGGATCGGCGCCGTGAGCGTGCCCGCGCCCGACCCCAGGAAGCCCACGTCCAGCTCCCCGTCCACACCCCGTGCCGCGGACTTCGCCCGCGCCACCGCCGCGTCCATCTCCCGGCTCAGCGGCGCCAGATCCTCGTACAGCTGACGGCCCAGCGGTGACATCCGCACCACCCTGCTGGTCCGCTCGAACAGCGGCGCCCCGATCTTGCGCTCCAGCTTCTTCACCGTCTGGCTGACCCGCGCCTGCGACAGCACGAGCCGCTCCGCCGTGCGGCCGAAGTGCAGTTCCTCGGCCAGCGTCAGGAAGGTCTCCAGCTCCTGCCGTTCCACCACATACCCCCTGTGACCTGCATCGATAAGCCTGAGCGCGGCGATCGTTTCACGGTTCGCCATTGATGGGCCATCGCGTTCGGCGGATCTTGGAGGAGTCAGGACGGCGACCCGCCGGACCGGACACCCGACCTCTCAACCCCACGGAGCCTCCGATGATTTCGCGTGCCCGCAAGCCCCTCCTCGCCACCGCCACCTCCGCCGCCCTCGCCCTCACCGCCGGGCTTGCCGTGACCGGCGCCCAGGCCTCCCCCGAGCGTCATGAGAAGAGGGAGGGGGCGGGCTGGAGCGCCGCCTGGGCCGCCTCCCCGCAGCGGCCCAGCACCGGCTTCAGGCCCAACTGGTCCGAAGCCGGGTTCGACGGCCAGACCCTGCGCCAGGTCGTCCGCGTCACCGAGGGCGGCAAGCACGCCCGTATCCGGCTCTCCAACGCCTACGGAACCTCCCCCCTCAAGATCGCCTCCGCCACCATCGCCCGTACGAAGAAGGGGGCGTCGGTGGAGAAGGGCTCGGTCAGACGGCTCACCTTCGGAGGGAAGCCATCCGTCACGATCCCGGCACGCGGCCAACTCTCCAGTGATGCGGCCGACTTGGAGCTGGCCGCCTTCGAGTCCGTGACCGTCACCCTCCATCTCTCGGGAACCACCGGGCCCGCCACCTTCCACGCCCAGTCCTTCGCCACCAGCTACCGGGCGAAGGGGAACCACACCGCCGACACCGGAGGGCGGGCCTTCGGGGATTCGACCGAGTCCTGGTACTACCTCTCCGGCGTGGACGTCGGCGACGGCCGCCCCCAGAAGCGTCGCGACGGCATCGTCCTCTTCGGCGACTCCATCACCGACGGCTTCGCCTCCTCCACCGACCTCAACCGCCGCTGGTCCGACGCCCTCGCCGAGCGCCTCGCCAAGTCCGGCGACCAGCGCCCCGTCCTCAACTCCGGCATCGGCGGCAACATGGTCCTCAACGACTCGGCCTGGTACGGGGAGAAGAGCTCCCACCGGTTCGAGCGCGACGCCCTCGATCTGCCCGGCGTCGGCACCGTCGTCGTACTCGAAGGCCTCAACGACATCGGCTTCAGCGAGACCGACAAGCCCACCTACAAGCCCGCCCCCGTCGTCAGCGCGACCGAACTCATCGACGGCCACCGGAAGTTGATCCGCGCGGCCCGCGCCGATGGAATGAAGGTCGTCGGCGCCACCCTGCTGCCCCTCGGCGGCTCCGACCACTACGGCCCGCACGCGGCCGCCGTAAGCAACGAGTTCAACCGTTGGGTCCGCACCTCTGGCGAATACGACGCGTACGTGGACTTCGACAAGGCCCTCGCCGACCCGAAGGACCCGGAGCGGATCGCCCCCGCGTACGACAGCGGCGACCACCTGCACCCGAACGACGCCGGTTACCGGGCCATGGCCCGCGCGGTGGACCTGGGGGTCCTGTGATGAGCACCCTCGAAGCCCCCGCCGGCCAGGTGACCGGCATCCGCATGAGCTCCCGGCAGAAGCTCGTCCTGACCCTGCTCCTCGGCTCCCAGTTCATGATCGCCGTGGACTTCTCCATCCTGAACGTCGCACTCCCCGTGGTCGGCGAAGGCCTCGGCTTCCCCCTCGCCCACCTCCAGTGGATCGCCACCGCCTTCGCGCTCGCCGCGGCCGGCTTCACGCTCCTCTTCGGGCGCATCGCCGATCTCTTCGGCCGCAAGCGGATCTTCATCGGGGGCATGGCTCTCCTCGGGCTCTCCTCCGCGCTGGGCGGTCTCGCCACCGGACCCGAAGTCCTGCTCACCGCACGGGTGTTGCAGGGCCTGGCGACCGCCGCGGTCACCCCCGCCGGGCTCGCCCTGCTCACCACCGCCTTCCGCGAAGGTCCGCTGCGGGACCGGGCGCTCGGGCTCAACGGCGCGCTGATGTCGGCGGGCTTCACCACCGGGGCGATCCTCGGCGGCCTCCTGACCGAACTGCTCTCCTGGCGCTGGGCGTTCTTCATCAACGTGCCGGTCGCCGCGGCCGTCGTCGCCCTCGCCCCGTCCCTGCTCACCGACTCCCGGCTGGTGTGCAGGCACCGCCTGGACGTGCCCGGCGCGGTGACGGTCACGGGCGGCCTCCTCGCCCTCGTGTACGGCCTGACGCGGGCGGGCGAGCACGGCTGGAGCGAGCCTCTCGCGCTCAGCGCGCTGACCGTCGGAACCGCCCTGCTCGTCGCCTTCTGGTTCGTCGAGCAGCGCTCGGCGGCGCCCCTGGTACCCGTACGCATCATGCGGCGCCGCACGGTCGTCTGGGGCAACACGGCGGGCCTGATCGCCTTCGCCACGGAGACCTCGCTGGTCTTCCTCCTGACGCTCTACCTCCAGGAGGTCCTCGGCTACTCGGCGCTCGCCACCGGGCTCGCCTTCGGAGTTCTCGGCATCGGCACCGTCGCCGGCGGGACGCTGGGCGGGCGCGCGGTGAGCCGGTTCGGCAGCCGCGCCACGATCCTGGGCGGGGGCGTGGTGCAGGCGGTCGCCACCCTGTCCCTGGTGGCGCTCGGCACCTCGGGCGGCTGGATCTCCCTGCTGCTCGCGGCCACCTTCGTCGGGGGCGTCGGCAACATGCTCCTGATCGTGGGCTTCATGGTGACGGCGACGTCCGGGCTTCCGGACTCCGAGCAGGGCCTTGCCACCGGGCTCGCCACGATGACCCAGCAGGTGGGCATCACGCTGGGCATCCCGGTGATGAGCGCGGTGGCGGCGGCCCGGATGGGCAAAGGCACCGGTCCGGCCTCCGTGCTCTCCGGAGTCGGCACGGCGGTCCTCGTCAACTCCGCGCTGGTGCTTGCCGGTTCACTGCTCGCGTGGCGTGCGCTCGGTCGGCGTACGCGTACTCACTCCGTCGTGTAGTACCGGTAGAAGGTCGCCACGAACACACCGGCGGCCACCACCAGCGACATCCCCACCGACCGCAGCACGGTGGCACCGGTCAGGCTGTAGAGGAACCCGAACGACACCCCCGCGAACGCCGTCCACGACAGGGCGCGCAGTTCGCGGGGCAGCCTGTGTGCCACCCGGCGCAGGGCGAAGAACACGGCGGCGACGATCGCTCCCGTGACGACGCCGAACAGGACGTTGCCGGTGGTGATCGGTCCCGCGTCGCGCCGGATGCCGGCGGCCCAGATGCCGTAGACGAGGCCCAGGAGCACGGGACCCGCCCAGTGGGCGGACGCGGTCCGCGGGCCGGTCGCGGCCGGTGAGGCGTGTGCCATGACGGTTCCTTCCGTAGAGGCCGTGGAGACTCAGTGGTGATGGGCGTCCCGCCACTGCGGGCAGGGGTCCTCGGAGGAGCAGCTCTGCACGTGGCGGCCTCCGGTGTCGACGTAGGCCGCGCTCACCCAGCCGCGGACGCCGCCGAGCCAGTACCAGTACGGATTGCCGTGGACGGAGGTGCCCCACGTGGCGCATTCGACGCGGTCCTGACTGCCGTACGGCAGCTTCGCGACGATGGCCGACGAGGTGTTCGGCTGGTCCCTGACGTTCAGGTCGGGGCCGGAGACGACGGTGCCCCAGATGACTCCGCCGTCGTTGTCCGTGACGGTCGCGGCCGTAGCCGGGGCGGCGAAACCGCAGGTCAGCAAGGCAGCGGCCGCCGCGGCTCCGAGGGTCGGGACGATACGCATGATCGACCTCCTCTCCCCACGTACAGGAAACACCCGTTCGGCCGACCGCTCCACCGGAGCCGGGCTCAGACTGGGAACAGCGATGAGTTTCCGGGGCGGGCCCGGTCTGCCCTCATGACGAGAAACCTTCGATCCTTCATGGCGCGCTTCCCCCCGCGAAGCGACTCCTTCCGAGAGGGCGGACGGACATGAGCAACATCGCCATCGAGACCGCGGGTCTGGTGAAGACCTTCGGCGACAACCGCGCGGTCGACGGCATCGACCTCATCGTCCCGGCCGGCACGGTCTACGGCGTGCTCGGGCCGAACGGCGCGGGCAAGACCACCGCGGTCAAGATGCTGGCCACGCTGCTGCGGCCGGACGGCGGCGAGGCGCACGTCTTCGGGCACGACGTGGTGCGCGAGGCCGATGCCGTACGCGGCAGGGTCAGCCTGACCGGGCAGTACGCGTCGGTCGACGAGGACCTGACCGGCATGGAGAACCTGATCCTGCTGGCCCGCCTCACCGGCCACCAGAAGAAGGCGGCGCGGGCCCGCGCCACGCAGCTCCTGGAGGCCTTCGGGCTGACGGAGGCGGCGGCGCGGCAGGTGAAGAACTACTCGGGCGGCATGCGGCGCCGCATCGACATCGCGGCGTCGATCCTGAACACCCCCGACCTGCTGTTCCTCGACGAGCCGACGACGGGCCTGGACCCGCGCAGCCGCAACCAGGTGTGGGACATCGTGCGGGCGGTCGTCGGGCACGGCACGACGGTGCTGCTGACCACCCAATACCTCGACGAGGCAGACCAGTTGGCGGCGCGCATCGCGGTCATCGACCGGGGCAAGGTCATCGCCGAGGGCACCAAGGGCGAGCTGAAGGCGTCGGTCGGCGCGGGCTCCGTACATGTGCGGCTGCGGGAGGCCGCTCACCGCGAGGAGGCCGCCCGGCTGCTCGGCGCGGTGCTCGACGCACAGGTCCAGCTGGAGCCGGACCCGGTGGCCCTGACGGCCCGCGTCGCCGCGCAGGGCGAGCGGAACGGCAGCGGCGCGGCCGAGCAGGCCTCGCGGGCGCTCGCCGAGCTGGCCCGCGCGGGGATCACCGTCGACAACTTCGCGCTGGGGCAGCCCAGTCTGGACGAGGTCTTCTTGGCCCTCACCGGCACGGACGCCGCCCATCAGACCCCCGAGAGCGGCCCGCAGGCGGCCGACCTACAGAAGGAGGCCACGGCATGAGTACCGCAGCCACCACCGAGACGCAGGACCTCGCGCCGGTCAGGACCGAGTCCCTCGCCGAACTCCTCATCGCCACGGAGCGCCCGCAGAGGCCCACCGCGCTCTCCGCCTGCCTCACCTTCGGCTGGCGGGCCATCCTCAAGATCAAGCACGTGCCGGAGCAGCTCTTCGACGTGACGGCGTTCCCGATCATGATGGTGCTGATGTACACGTACCTCTTCGGAGGAGCGCTGGCGGGCTCCCCGCGGGAGTACATCCAGTACCTGCTCCCCGGCATCCTGGTGATGTCGGTCGTCATGATCACCATGTACACGGGGGTCTCGGTCAACACGGACATCGAGAAGGGCGTCTTCGACCGCTTCCGCACCCTGCCGATCTGGCGCCCCTCCACGATGGTCGGCTACCTCCTGGGCGACGCCCTGCGCTACGCCATCGCCTCGGTCGTCATGCTGACGGTGGGCCTGATCATGGGCTTCCGCCCGCACGGCGGCTTCCTCGGAGTCGTAACCGGCATCCTGGTCCTGCTCGTCTTCGCCTTCGCGTTCTCCTGGGTCTGGACGATGTTCGGCCTGCTCCTGCGCACGGAGAAGTCGGTGATGGGCGTCAGCATGATGGTGCTGTTCCCACTGACCTTCCTGAGCGACATCTTCGTCAAGCCGGAGACGATGCCGGGCTGGCTCCAGGCCTTCGTGAACAACAACCCGGTCACGCACGTGGCATCGGCGGTCCGCGCCCTGATGGAGGGTTCGTCGGCGACGAGCTCCCTGATGTGGACGTTCGGCTGGGCCCTGCTGCTGGTGGCGGTGTTCGGCCCGGTGACGATGCGTCTGTACAACCGCAAGTAGCGGGAATTGCCCCGCACGCACCCCTCGCTTGCCCCATATGCAGTCGCCCCGGTCGCGCCCCGCGTGACCGGGGCCTTGCCTGGGAGGCGTGCCGAAAAATGTTCGTGGTGTGCTGTCCGTCGTCCTGCTCCTTCTCGCCTGCCTGCTCGTCCCGCTCGGCGCGCTGTCCACCTGGGCGAAGTACGAGATCGGGGACACCGACAACTACGTCGCCACGATGGCGCCGCTCGCCTCCGACTCCGCGGTGCAGACCGCCGTGGCGGACGCGGTGACCGACTCCGTGATGAAGGAGATCGACGTGGGGCCGCTGCAGGGCACCGTCGAGACCTTCGTACGCGATGCCGTGCAGTCGTTCACCGAGACCTCGGCGTTCAAGACGGCCTGGAACGCCGCGAACCGCGCGGCGCACGACGCCGTGCAGCGGGCCCTGAACGACGGCTCCAACGGTGAGGTCACCATCGACCTCGCGCCCATCACGGAGCAGATCAAGCAGCAACTGGTCGACGACGGGGTGCCGTTCGCCTCCAAGATGCCCGTGAAGCACACCGAGATCACGGTCATGGAGTCCAAGGACCTCGGCCGGCTGCGCAACGGCTTCCACTCGCTCCAGGTGGCGGGCGTCTGGCTGCCGGTCGCGGCGGTGGTCCTCGCGGCGGCGGGCCTGTGGCTCGCCCCTCGCCGCCGCCGGGCCGTCTTCTGGACGGCCCTCGGGGCGGCGCTGGGCGCCGGGGCACTGCTGATCGCCGTCGCGATCGGGCGCTCCGTCACCCTCGGAGATCTGCCGTCGGATGTGTCGCAGGACGCGGCAGGGGCTGTGTACGACGCCTTGACCGCGACCTTGCGGACGGCGGGGTGGGTGGTTGTGGGGGCAGGCCTGTCGGCGGCACTCCTGGCCTGGCTCCTGCCGCGCCTCCACAGGGGGCGCGGGGAACTGCGCGACAAGCCCCCACCGGCCCGCGGCCGAACAAGCGAGCAACCGTCGTCGGCCGAGCCCCGTCTCTGAGAGAGGATTCGGGAAGCCGGACCCCGCCGACGAGAGGCCCACGCCTTGGACAGCACGACGCTCACCCGCGACGCCGAGCGCGAGGCCGACCAGGGCGACCGGCGGCGCGGCAGCAGGGCGGCGGCCTGGGCCGCCGCCCTGATCCTCGCGGCGGTCAGCACCGTGCTCGGCTTCCGCATCGCCGACGCCGACGGCGTCACCCCCGTACCGCAGATCCTCGCCTTCCTGCCCTGGCTGCTGGCCCCCGCCGGAGCGGGACTGCTGCTGGCCCTGCTCGGCCGGTGGCGGATCGGCATGGTGTGGGGCGTGGCCGTGCTCGGGCTCGTGGCCTGGTACATGGAGCCGTACGGCAAGACCGACCAGGCCGACGGGCCCGCCTTCGCCGACCTGCGCGTGATGACCTCGAACGTCGAATTCGGGCGCGGCACGGACGGGCTGGTCAAGGCCGTCCGCAAGGAGAAGCCCGACCTCCTGTTCGTCGAGGAGTGCGACTTCGGGTGCGCGCAGACCCTGCGCAAGGAGCTGCCCCGCGCCGACTACCCCTACCGCGAGGCCGTCGACGCGTCCGGCGCCGAGGGTTCCGTCATCCTTGCCAACGTCCCCCTGAAGAGCGCGGACGGCATCGAGGCCACCCTCGGGATGCCGGGAGCCGTCGCCGACGTGAAGGGGCATCCGGTACGGGTGCAACTCGCGCATCCGATGCCGCCGGTGCCCCGCGGAGTCGGCCTGTGGCGCTCGGAGCTCGGGGACATTCGGGACTACGCCGCCGCGGGGGACGGAAAGTCGACCATCATCGCCGGGGACTTCAACGCCACCCAGGACCACGCCGCCTTCCGCTCGATCCTGGACGCGGGGCTGCGCGACGCCGCCCGCCTCGACGGGTCGTCCCGCTCGCCCAGCTGGCCCACCGCCGTGCCCTCGCCGCTCGGCGCGCAGATCGACCACGTCCTCGCCACGCCGGACTTCTCCGCCCGCGACGCCCGCTTCCTGGAGATCGGCGACACGGACCACCGGGCCCTCGTCGTCACGCTCACCTTGCATAAGACCGTGCACAAAGCCGTACACAAAACCGTGCACAAAAAGGAAACAGGGCGTTGATCCTCCGGCCAGAGCAAGTCACATAAAGCGCCGATAATGGGCGCATGCCCCGTGAGCCCCGCCCCGCCCGTCCGGTCTCCCGGAGACCGCTCGCCCCACCCGACTGGCTGGTCAGGTCCCTCAAACCGCAGTCCGCGCCCATCCCCTGGGCGGCGGTGGCCCGCGCCTCCGTCGCGATGGCGCTGCCCCTGGCCGTCGGCATCCTCGCGGGACAGCCCGCGTACGGCGCGCTCGCCTCCATGGGCGCGCTCTCCGGAGTCATCGGCGACACCGCCGACGCCTACCGCATGCGGATCCTCAACATCGCCGTGCCGCAGCTCTTCGGCGCCCTCGGCGTCACCCTCGGCTCGCTCGTCTTCGGGCACGGCTGGGTCGCCGTCGGCGCGGTCACCTTCGTCGCGCTCGTCTCCGGGATGATGTCGACGATCGGTGCCGTCGCCTCCGTGTCCGGTCTGCTTCTCCTGCTGAACTGCGTGGTCGGCGCGGGCCTGCCCATGCCGGGCCAGTGGTGGCTCGCCCCGGTCCTGATGACCGGCGGCGGCCTCCTCGTCCTGCTCCTCGCCCTGCTCGCCTGGCCGCTGCGCTCCGGCGTCCCCGAGCGCGCCGCGGTCGCCGGCACCTATCGCTCCGTGGCCGCGCTCCTGGAGGCGGCGGGCACGGACACGTACGACGAGGCACGCGCGGCCGTGACCACCTCGCTGAACCAGTCGTACGACCTGGTCCTCGCCCGGCGGGCCCGCGACCACGGCCGCAGTCCGGAACTGGTCCGGCTGATCGCCCAGTTGAACGCCCTCACCCCGATCGTCGAGGCCGCGCCCGCCGCCGACCAGGCGGTGCGTCACTCCGGCTGCGTGCTGCCCTCTGCGGTGCCGGACGCGGTGCGTCGCATCGCCGACGCCGTGCAGCACGGCGGCACCGCGCTGCCGGGTACGGGCCCTGGCGTCCCCGAGCCCCGCGGCACCGCCGAGCGCGCCCTCGACCAGGCGGTACGGCATGCCGTGGAGACCCTGGAGAATCCCGACCCGCTCTCCTTCGTGGACGTCGACGACCGCCTCGGGCGGCCCGCCGCGCTGCGGGTGCGGGCACGGCGCGCCGGGCGCAACGTCATCCTGTCCGGGGCCTCCTGGCGCTACGGCCTGCGGCTCGCGCTCTGCATCGGCATCGCCCAGGCCCTGGTATCGCTGATCGACGTGCCCAGGTCGTACTGGGTGGCGCTCACCGTCACGTTCGTCCTCAAGCCCGACTTCGGCTCGGTCTTCTCGCGCGCCGTGCTGCGTGCGCTCGGCACGGCGGCGGGCCTGGTCCTCGCGGCGGCCGTCCTCGCGGAGGTGCCGCACGGGTGGTGGGACGTGCCGGTGATGATGCTGCTCGCCCCGCTGATCCCGGCGCTCACGACGCGGGGCTACGGCTATCAGACGGCGGCGATCACCCCGGTGATCCTGCTGCTCTCCGACATCCTGAACCACCAGGGCCTGGGGCTGGTCCTGCCGCGCCTCCTCGACAGCCTGATCGGCTGCGGAATCGCGCTCGTCGCGGGCTATCTGCTCTGGCCGGAGAGCTGGGGCACGCGGATCGGCGACCGCCTCGCGGACGCGGTCGCGGACACCGCCGAGTACGTGGACCGCGCGTTCGGCGCCCTGGACGAACCCGCCGCCCGCGCCCGTATGCGCCGCCGCCTCTACCGCGACCTGTCCGTCATCCGCTCCGAGTTCCAGCGGGCCCTGACCGAGCCGCCGCCGACGGGCACGCGGGCCGCGGCCTGGTGGCCGCTGGTCGTCGCCGTCGAACGCATCCTGGACGCCACGACGGCGGCGAGGGTCCGTATCCGCCACGGAGCGGACGCCCCCAAGCCGGACGAGGTGGCCGAAGTGGCCCGCGAACTCAGGGAGTTGGCGGAGGGCCTACGCGCCTCGGACACACTGGAGGAAGTCCGCAGCGAGTTCACCGTGAGCCCGGAGGGCAGTGTGCTCGAACCCTTGCGCCAGGAGGTGGCGGCGGCAAGGGCGATCGCAACGCGCCCCTGAAAGGGGCGCGGGTCTGTGACATTTGCGGCTCCGCCGCGCGGGCGCGACAGCCGCCCTGAAAGGGGCGCGGGGCTGTGACATTTGCGGCTCCGCCGCGCGGGCGCGACAGCCGCCCTGAAAGGGGCGCGGGGAACTGCGCGACCAGCCACAACCGGCCCGCAGTTCCCCGACAACCTCAATCTCCGCTACGACAACACAGCCCTCAACGCGCCGCGTTGACCTTGTGCAGGGCCTTGGCCAACCCGTTGGCCCACAGCTGATCCACCTTCGCCCGCTCCGCGGAATCCGGCTGCGAGTTCGTGCAGGACGGGCCGGGCCCACCGCCCGACATCAGCTGGCTGCACGGACCGTCGTACGTGTCCGGCAGCCCGAGGACGTGCCCGGTCTCGTGGGTGGTGACCCGCGTCGAGTCGTACTCCTGGTTCTGGGCGTAGTCCAGGAAGATGTACCCGTTGCCGTGCCCGTCCGTGGACGCGTACGAGCCACGCGGGTCATCGCCCTCGCGGTACTCGAAGCTGGCGCCCGACGAACCCGCCTGCAGCTTCACGTTGGAGACCGCGGCGTTCCAGATCGACGTCGAGTTGGCTATCTGCTGGGCGAAGGTGGGCGCACCGGACGCGTCGTACGTCACGGTCACGGACTTCGCGCCGGGGTTGGCCGCACGCTTCTCGGCGACCGCCTTCACGACGGCCTCGAAGAACGCCTTGTTGGCCTTGGCCTCCGCTGCCGATCCCTGGTACGAGGCGTACGAGGCCGTGGCAGACCCGGAGGTGGATGTCGCGGTCGATGCCGTGGCCGAGGTCGCGCCGAGACCGGCGACCGTGAGACCGAGGACGGCCGCGACAGACAGGTAACGCTTGTTCATGTGTGGGGGGCTCCCTACTCGTTCGACGACCGATGGGGCGGTCGATGAAAGGTGAACGGTTCGGTGGCTGTGAGTGTGGGGGACCCCGGGACGCGTGGGGATGATGGCAACTCGCGATAGCACGGAGCTATCACCCGGTCCCGGCCTGCCCAGAACGGCTGGTTCTCATGGGGTTTGGGCGTCTGGTGCGGCGGCCGTAGCGCCTCTACGCTCATCGACCATGGAGCTCGAGGTCAGGCACCTCCGCGCGCTGTGCGCCATCGCCGACACCGGCAGCCTGCACAAGGCCGCCCGGCAACTCGGCATGAGCCAGCCCTCGTTGACGACCCAGCTGCGGCGCATCGAGAACGCGCTCGGCGGCCAGCTCTTCGCCCGCGAGCGCACCGGCTGCCGCCCGACACAGCTCGGCCGGGTCGTCCTGAGCCGCGCCCGCCCCCTCGTCATGGAGATGCGGGCCCTGGTCAGCGAGACCAAGGCGGCCGCCGCCCGCGCCGCCGAGGGCCCGCAGCTGCGCATCGGCTCCACCGCGAGCCGCGCCATACCGGGCTGGCTGCGCAGGCTCCGCGTGCGCCTGCCGGGCACCGAGATATCGCTCCAGATGGACGTCTCCGCGAACGCGCTGCTGCGCATGGTCGCGGCCGGCCAGCTCGACGTCGCCTTCGTGCACGAGGTGGAGGGCTGCCCGCTGCGCCTCCCGGAGGCCCTGCGAAGACGGGTGCTCGTCGACCGGGAGCCGCAGTTCGTCTCCCTCGCCGCGGACCACCCCGCGGCGGACCGCCCGGTCGTACGCCTCTCGGACCTCGCCGACGACCGGTGGATGGTCGACCCGACCGTCGACGGCGAGTGGGACGGACTGCGCCGCGTACTGACCGCGGCCGGGCTCAACCCCCGTGTCCTGCACGGCGATTACCTCACCGCGGCGTCCCTCGTCGCCACCGGCGAGGTCGTCACCCTCTGCCAGCCGACCTCACGGGCCAGGCCCGACATGGCCGTACGCCCCCTGTTCGGCGACCCCCTCGGCGTACGCCTGATGGTGGCCGCGCGCACGGAGGACGAGATCAACGCCGTCTACGGCGAGCTGGAGGCCTCCTACTGGGAGGCGGCGGGACAGTCCCCCGCCTATACGGAGTGGCTGCTGCGGGCGGGCGATCCCCGCGGAACCGGAACCACCGGCGGGACCTTGGTCCCCGCCAGCCGGTGACCTTCGGCAAAACCGCCTCTGACCTGCGATTTTGACCGATTTACGGTACTGGGTCACACCCTGAGGCTGCTTGTTACATTTCCTACGGATGACGCACACATGGCGCCCGTAGCTTCGTATCTGTCGCCACCGCAAAGGGGCACAGACACGAACGGTTCGACCACAGCTCGACCACAGCCACGAGGGAAGTCACCGCCATGCGCGCCACCCGCCGTACCTTCCGCACCGCCGCCATCGCCACCGGGGCCATCGCCGCCCTCGCCGTCCCGACCACGGCAGCGTTCGCCTCGGACGCGCCGTCGGCCCCGCAGGGGCAGGTCGCCGCGGGTGACCGGAGCGGCACGAACGACCAGACGGACCAGACCGGCCAGACCGGCCAGGACCAGACGGGCAAGGACCAGGACCAGTCCGGCAACAAGGACGAGACCGGCCAGGACAAGTCCAAGGACAAGGACACCGGCACGGACCAGGACAAGTCCAAGGACCGGGAGACGGACAAGGACAAGGACAAGGACAAGCCGGTCCCCGGCGGCTGGGAGTCCAAGGGCACCACGAACCTCGGCAACGGCTGGTCCGCGAAGGTCGACGTCAACGCCTCCGCCCGCACCGCCAAGGCGACGCTCTCCCTGAACGGCGCCGCGAAGGGCTCCCTCACCGCGTACGAGAAGGCCGCGACCACCACCGTCGACGGCAACACCTTCACGCTGACGCCCGACGGCACCGTCACCATGAAGTCCAAGCCGACCCCGCCGAAGCCGGACGACAAGCGTGTCTTCGTCCGTGACGCGAAGCTGGCCGACGGCTCCACCGCGAAGATCTACAAGCTGGGCCCGAACCACTACCAGGCCGACATCATCGCCAACGGCGTCAAGCTGGACACCCTCGACGCCAACGGCAAGTCCGCCTCGGGCCAGAACAACGGCCTGCACGTCACCCTGAACCCGGACGGCACCATCAAGTCCTGGGTCGAGGGCGGCACCAAGCCGAAGACCGACCACCACACCAAGAACGACTCCAACCGGGTCGTCCCGAAGGGCGGCGTCAAGGCGGGCGCCGACGGCGTCCGGGCGGGCTCCTCGGACGACACCCCGCTGATCGCCGCGGGCAGCGGCATGGCGGCGGTCGGCGCGGCCGGCCTCGGCTTCGCGATCTACCGCCGCAAGCAGAACAGCAACTGAGCGTGAACCGCTAGCAGTACGTACGTGAATGGGGCACCCCGCAGCCGCGGGGTGCCCCATCGTCGTACGTACCGGTCAGACGCCGATGTCGCAGCCGTCCTCGCGCCACACGGACACGACCGACGGGCGGACGATCTTGCCGGGGCCGTCGGGCCAGGCGCTCGCGGGCTTCTCGACCGAGGCCCCGTCGACCTCGCCCGGGTGCTGCACGGAGACGAGCACGCGCCGGTCCTGCACGATCGGACCGCAGGTCTCGGCGCCGGTCGGCATGGTCAGGAACTGCTTGAGCTCACCGCGTCGGTCACCGCGGGTCGCGACGCCGAACAGGCCGTCGTGCGAGCCGAGTTGGTTGCCGTCCGTGGAGATCCACAGGTTGCCGTGCGGATCGAAGGCGACGTTGTCCGGGCAGGAGATCGGGGAGACCCGCTCCTTGGGGAAGCCCGCGAAGTACGTCGAGGGATCGTTCGGGTCACCGGCGACGAGGAAGAGCGACCAGGCGAAGGTGGTGGCCTCGGCCCGGTTGCGCCGCTCGGTGAGTTCGAGCACCTGCCCGTGCTTGTTGAGGTTGCGCGGGTTGGCCTCGTCGGCACCGGCCTTGCCCGCCTTGCCGCGGTCGGAGTTGTTCGTCAGCGCGACGTACACCTTGCCGGTGTGCGGGGACGGCTCGATGTCCTCGGGCCGGTCCATCTTGGTGGCGCCGACCTTGTCACCGGCGAGGCGCGTGAAGACGTACACCTCCTCGGCGGTCATGCCCTCGACGTGCGAGACGGCCTTGCCGCCAGGACCGGCGGTGGCGAGCGGAATCCAGGTGCCGCTGCCGTCGAACTCGCCGTCGGCGGGCAGCTTGCCGCTGCCGTCGATGTCGGTGGCCGGGGAGTCACCGGTCAGCTTGGCGACGTACAGGGTCCCCTCGTCGAGCAGGGAGAGATTGTGCTCGTGCGCGGCCCGCGACTTCCCCTTGGCGACGCGCTTGCTGCTGACGAACTTGTAGAAGTAGTCGAACTTCTCGTCGTCGCCCATGTAGACGACCGGCCGGCCGTCGTGGGTCAGGCGCGGCTGCGCGGCCTCGTGCTTGAAGCGGCCGAGCGCGGTGCGCTTGCGCGGGGTCGACTCGGGGTCGTACGGGTCGAGTTCGACGACCCAGCCGAAGCGGTTGGCCTCGTTGGGCTCCTGCGCGAGGTCGAAGCGACGGTCGAACCTCTCCCACTTCCGCTCGGAGGCGGCGCCCACGACGCCGTACCGCTTCAGGCGGGCGGCGGTCGTCGGGTCGGTGACCTTCTCCGCGTTGGCGAAGTACTGGTTGAAGTTCTCCTCGCCGTGCAGCGTGGTGCCCCAAGGAGTGGTGCCGCCCGAGCAGTTGTTGAGCGTGCCGAGGACGGTGGTGCCGCGCGGGTCGGCCTTCGTGCGGACGAGCTCGCTGCCGCGGACAGGACCGGAGAGCCGGAAGGGGCTGGTGGCGGTGAGGCGCCGGTTGAGGTGGTGGCGGGAAACGGCGTGGAGCTTCCCGCTCCTCCTCTCCCCCTCGACCACGACGACGGAGAGACCATGAGCCGCCCAGGCGATCTCGACCTGCTCGCGGGTCGGGTTCTCGGGGTCGTACCCCTTGAACATCAGGATTTCGTCCGTGTACTCGTGGTTGGCGACGAGGAGCTGGCGGCCGTGCTCGCGGTGCAGCGGCAGCAGGCTCAGGAAGTCGTTGTTGTACCCGAACTGCCCGGCCTGCGCCTTGGCGCTCTGCCGGTCCGCGTCGAAGGCGGGGGCACCGCGCAGGATGGGCTCGCCCCAGCGGATGACGACGTTCTGGCCGTACCCGGCGGGGATGGTGACGGCGTCGGTCTTGTTCGGGGCGACGGGCGTGAACCGGAGGCCGCGCGCGCCCTTGCTCTTGCCCTTGCTCCTGCCGCCGGGGTTCGCGGCGGGCGCGGCGACGGCCTCGCTCGCGCCGGGGCCGCCTATGACGGCGCTGCCCGCGGCGGTGGCGACGGTCACCACGGCTGCGGCGCGCATCATCGAACGGCGGCTGAGCGCACCGGCGATGACGTCGCCGACGTAGTCGTTGTCGCTGGCGTTCGGGACTTCCTGGAAGCAGGCGTCGCCGCAGCGGAAGCGGCAGGTCAGGGCGGAACGGCCGCCGCTCCCCTGATGCGAGGTGATGATCGGCAGCAGCTTCGGCACGGGTCCTCCGTCGTTGTGGCGCGCTCTTGCGTGGCTTGATTCCGCCGTGAGGCTAGGTGGGGGTTTCGGCAAGGCGGCGGCCTACGGGTGAACGGAGGGTGAATCCGTGGCGCATGAGAGGGAGTTGCCGCGAGGGTTGTCACGAGGGTGGTTCGGGCGGGTGACGGTCGGCGACCCTGCCCAAGATCGCATTCTGCGGCGGCTAACCTTACGTGTCCGCCCTGGCCAGGGATTTTCGGGAATCAACTCACGCGAAGGGTTGCGCACATGGGCATTCTGAACCGCCTGCGGAACGCGTTCGGACGGTCACGCAAGGGGGGCGTTCCGGAGGCACGGGAGCCTGAGGTTGCGGCGGCGCCTGAGCAGTCGGCGGCGGTGACCGTGCCGGCCCCCGCGTCGGAGCCGACGCCGAGGGCGGCCTCGGTCCCGCCCCCGAGCCGGGAGCCGTCTCCGTCGGCGGTGGACGACTTGGTGGCGGCGGCGTTCGACAACGTGACGGTTCCGGGACCGTCGCCTTCGCCTTCGCCTTCGGCAGAACGGGACGTGACGGTACCGTCCCCGGCCCCGAAGCCCGACCAGGAACCCGTGGCCGAGGCTGCCCCGGAACCCCCGGCCGAGCCGGAGCCGGTGACCGAGGCGGCCCCCGAGCCTGCGAAGGCCGAGGAGGCCGAGGACAAGGCCGAGGCCGAGAACAAGAACGCTGACGCTCCCACGCCCGCACCCGAAGACCCGACCGCTGCCGCTACCGCCGCCGCTGCCGCCGCCGCTGTGGGCAATCGTCCCGCTGGGCGGGACGGGTGGGCACAGCCCGAAGCTGCCGAGGACGTCGAAAGGGACGTTCAGCAGGCCGCCCCCGAGCCCGAGGCTGACGTTGCCGCCACTCCTGAAGCCGAGGCAGTTGTGCCCACCCGTCCCGCCGTGCGGGACGCCTGCCCACAACAGGGTGAGGCTGACACTGCCCCCGAGCCGGAGGCTCAGCCCGTAGCCGCCGAAGCCGAGCCCGAGGCTGTAACCCCCGGGAAGCCTGCGCTCAGCGCTGCCAAGGTCAGAGCCAAGGCCCCCGCGCTCAGCAGCGCCTACAAGGCCGCCGGTGCCGCGCTCAAGAAGAACGGGCTCACCGGGGTCCGCGCCCCGATCTACCTCGTCCTGGACCGCTCCGGCTCCATGCGCCCGTACTACAAGGACGGCTCAGCCCAAAGCCTCGGCGAACAGACCCTCGCCCTCGCCACCCACACCGACCCCGAAGCCACCGTCCACGTCGTCTTCTTCTCCACCGACATCGACGGCACCGGCACCCTCACCCTCGCCGAACACGAGGGCCACATCGACACCCTGCACGCCGCCGCGGGCCGCATGGGCCGCACCAGCTACCACCGCGCCGTCGAAGAGGTCGTCGCCCACTACGAGAAGTCCGACCACAAGGGAAGCCCCGCCCTGGTGATCTTCCAGACCGACGGCGCCCCCGACGCCAAGGGCCCCGCCACCCAGGCCCTCGCGGAAGCGTCCGCGCACCCCCTCTTCTTCCAGTTCATCGCCTTCGGCGACCACGAGGCGAAGGGCTTCGACTACCTCCGCAAGCTCAAGGCCGAGAACGCCGCCTTCTTCCACGCGGGCCCGACCCCCCGCGAGCTCACGGACAAGGAGCTGTACGAGGGCCTGCTCGCGGCCTGGCGCCCGTAACCGCTCACCGGCGGGCGGACCGGGCGGCCCCAGCGGGCGGACGGCCTCCGTCCGCCCGCTGGAATCGAGGTGAGTGGATCTTCGCGAGGCCGTTAGGATTTCGACCATGGCGGCCACTGGATCCGAGAAGCAGGGAGCGGACGAGAACGCGAAGGCGTTCTACGTCTCGACCCCCATCTACTACGTAAACGACGCTCCTCACCTGGGCCACGCCTACACGACCGTTGCAGGGGACGTGCTCACGCGCTGGCACCGTCAGCGCGGCGAGAAGGTGTGGTACCTCACCGGCACGGACGAGCACGGTCAGAAGATCATGCGCACGGCCGAGGCGAACGACGTCACCCCCCAGGAGTGGTGCGACAAGCTCGTCACCGAGGCCTGGAAGCCCCTCTGGGAGCACCTGAACATCGCGAACGACGACTTCATCCGCACCACGGAGAAGCGTCACACCGACCGCGTGCAGGAGTTCGTCCAGGATCTCTACGACAAGGGCGAGATCTACAAGGGCGGGTACGAAGGCCCGTACTGCGTGGGCTGCGAGGAGTACAAGCTCCCCGGCGACCTCATCGAAGGCGCCCCGGACGGCGAGTTCGCGGGGCAGAAGCTCTGCCCCATCCACAAGAAGCCCGTGGAGCTCCTCAAGGAGGAGAACTACTTCTTCAAGCTCAGCGAGTACGGCGACAAGCTCCTCGCCCTCTACGAGGCGAACCCCGGCTTCATCCAGCCGGAGTCCGCGCGCAACGAGGTCGTGAACTTCGTCAAGCAGGGCCTGCAGGACCTGTCGATCTCGCGCTCGACGTTCGACTGGGGTGTGAAGGTCCCCTGGGACGACAAGCACGTCATCTACGTCTGGGTCGACGCCCTCCTGAACTACGCCACCGCCGTGGGCTACGGCGCCAACCAGGAGAAGTTCGACGCGACCTTCCCCGCCAACGTCCACCTCGTCGGCAAGGACATCCTCCGCTTCCACGCGGTGATCTGGCCCGCGATGCTGCTGGCGCAGGGCCTGCCGGTCCCCGGCAAGGTCGCGGCCAACGGCTGGCTGATGGTCGGCGGCGAGAAGATGTCGAAGTCGAACCTGACCGGCATCAAGCCGCAGGACCTGACCTCGCACTTCGGCGTGGACGCGTACCGCTGGTACTTCCTGCGCGCCATCGCGTTCGGCAGCGACGGCTCGTTCTCCTGGGAGGACTTCACCGCCCGCTACACCAGCGAGCTGGCGAACGACTACGGCAACCTCGCCTCCCGCGTGGCCGCCATGGTCGGCAAGTACTTCGGCGGCGAGCTGCCCGAGGCCACGGCCGCGGGCGACGCCGAGAAGGCGATCCAGGACGGCCTGGCCAAGGCCGTCGCCGACGCCGACCGCGCGATCGGCGAGGAGCTGGACTTCCAGTCCGGCATCCTGTCGATCTTCGCCTTCGTCAAGCAGGTCAACGGCTACATCACGGAGCAGGAGCCGTGGAAGGTGGCCAAGGACGACAGCGACGAGGGACGGGCGCGGCTCGCGACCATCCTCTACACCGCCGCCGAGTCACTGCGCGCGGTCGCGGTCCTGCTGAACCCGATCATGCCGGAGACCTCCCAGAAGCTCTGGGACTCCCTCGGCGCCGAGGCCTCGCTGGGCGCGCTCGCCGGTCAGAAGGTCCAGGACGCCGGCGCCTGGGGGCAGCTGCCCGCCGGTGCCACGGTGACGAAGGGCGCGGTGCTCTTCCCGCGCCTGGAGGAGCCGAAGAAGGAGGCGTGAGCCTCAGCTCTTCCGTACGTGGGTGAAGGCCCCGGAACCGACCAGGTTCCGGGGCCTTCGCCATGCCCTCAGGCCTATGACTCGGGCGTACGGCTGAGGCGTACGACTCAGGCGTACGACCGCACAAGCCGCGCCAGTTGGCGTCCCGCCGACCTCAACGGCTCCTCGCTGCGCGCGACTTGGGCCGTGACCTCGGCGCCCTCCAGCGCGCTGATGACCGTCGTCGCCAGCTCCCGCGCGTCCTCTGCCGCGAAGCCCGAGGCGACGAGCCGCTCCGCCACGATCCCCTCCCAGCCGCGCAGCGCGTCCGCGCACACCCGCTGGATCTCCGAGTCCGTGCCGAGCGTCTCCAGCGCGGCGGCCGTGACGGGGCAGCCGTCGACCCAGCCGGACTCCCGCAGCCCGGCGGCGAGTTCGACGGCGCAGGCCTCGATCGCCGCCGCCGGGTCGCCGTCACCGGCCAGCCCTTCCCTCAGCACCTGCGCGAACTCCTCGGCGCTGTACGTGATCGCGGCCACCGCGACGGCCTCCTTGCCGCCGGGGAAGAAGTGGTACACGGAGCCGAGCGTGGCCTCCGCCTCCTTGGCGATCTGCTTGATGCCGGTGCCCACGTAGCCCTGTCGCTGGATGAGGCGGGCTGCGACGACGACGATCCGGTCGCGGGTGCTGGGAGCGGTCTTCTCGGCCATGCCGCCACCCTACCCGCAATTAGTTAGAGCGTTCGTTCTAGAGGCGTGCTACGTTTCCCCCACGCACTGGATAGAGCGATCGTTCTAGTAACCGTCTGGAGTCACACATGCCTTCCTCGGCACAGTCCGTCACCGTCATCGGGCTCGGCCCCATGGGCCGGGCCATGGCCGCCGCCTACCTCGACCGGGGCTACCGCGTCACCCTCTGGAACCGCACCCCCTCCCGCGCGGACGCCCTGGTGGAGCGCGGCGCGATCCTCGCCGGGTCGGTCGAACAGGCCCTGGCCGCCAATGAGTTGGTGATCCTCAGCCTCACCGACTTCGACGCGATGTACGCGATCCTCGGGCAGGCCGAGGCCGCCCTCGCGGGCCGCACCGTGGTGAACCTCAGCTCGGACACCCCGGAAAAGGCACGCGCCGGGGCCCGCTGGGTCACGGAGCGCGGCGGCACCCATCTCACCGGCGGCGTCCTGTCCCCGCCGCCGCTGATCGGCACCCCGGAGATGTCGACGTTCTACAGCGGCCCGCGCGAGGCGTACGACAAGCACCGCGAGGCCCTTGAGGTCATCACCGGGAAGTCCGACCACCGGGGCGAGGACCAGGGCCTTGCCGCCCTGATGTACCAGCTGAACATGTTCATCTTCTGGCCCGCGATGATCGCCTACTGGCAGGCCGTCGCCGTGGCGGGCGCGCACGGCATCACGGCCCAGGAGATCGCCCCGTACGTCACCGAGAACTTCGAGGGCATGGGCCACTTCGTCGACTTCTACGCCGCCCGCATCGACGCGGGCAACCACGCGGGCGACGTGGACCGCACCTCGATGGGCCTGGCCAGCATGGACCACGTCGTCCACACCGCGTCGGACGCGGGCGTGGACGCGGCGTTCCCGACGGCGGTGCGCGACGTCTTCCGCCGCGTGGTGGAGGCCGGGCACGGGGCGGACAGCTTCTCGCGGGCGGTGGAGCTGATGCGCAAGGGAGCCTGACCCCTCGGATCGGCCGCTCCGATTGACATGCAGGTAAATGCCTGCATGATGGAGAGGTGAGCTTCGATACGACCGCGGACGGCGCGGGCCCCGACATCGACACCGTCTTCAAGGCCCTCGCCGACCGCACCCGGCGCCACCTGCTCGACCTGCTGCGCGAGCGCAACGGACAGACACTGGGAGAGCTGTGCGAGCGCGTCGCGATGACGCGGCAGTCGGCCACCCAGCATCTGGGAATCCTGGAGGCCGCCAACCTGGTCAGCACCGTGCGGCGCGGCCGCGAGAAGCTCCACTACCTCAATCCCGTGCCGCTCCACGAGATCCAGGAGCGGTGGATCGACCGGTTCGAGCGCCCACGCCTTCGCGCGCTGAGCGCGATCAAGCGACAGGCGGAGGACGCCACCATGAGCACCAAGCCCTCGTACGTCTACGTCACCTACATCGAGAGCACCCCGGAGAAGGTCTGGCACGCCCTCACCGACGCCGAGCTGACCGCCGCCTACTGGGGGCACAGCAACGTCTCGGACGGGGAGTGGAAGGCCGGCTCCGGCTGGGCCCACCGGCGCGTGGACGGTTCAGGGATCGACGACGTCGTCGGCACCGTCGTGGAGAGCGTGCCGCCCTCGCGGCTCGTCACCACGTGGGCCGAGCCCGACGCCGCCGACGACGAGCCCTCCCGCGTCACCTTCGACATCCAGCCGCACGGCGGGATCGTCCGGCTCACCGTCACCCACGAGAACCTCGCGAGCGAAGCCGACCGCGAGGCGGTCGGCTCCGGCTGGCCCGCGGTCCTCTCCAACCTCAAGTCCCTCCTGGAGACCGGGAGTCCGCTACCCCAGGAGCCCTGGGAGATGCCCGCGGGCGCGTGACGGGGGCGCCGGGCGCCGCGGGTCAGGAGACCTTCGGCGCCACCCGCATCCCGATGTAGCAGTACTGCGTGCCGTCGGCCAGCGTGTCGAACACCACCGGCATGTAACCCTCGCTGAAGGACGGGCCCGCGCCGGTCCCCGCGAAGGCGGTCTCCGTCACGGCGTACAGCTCGACGTCCAGCGGCGGCGAGAAGTCCTTCATGCCGTCCACGAACTCGTAGACCAGGTGGGGCCTGCCGTCGCGCTCGGAGACGGTGATGACGACACCCGCCCGCTCGTACGTACCGACGTACTTCGAGAAGTCCACCTCCGGCGCCTGCGCGGGCGGCTCGAAGGCGTCCGGCATCGTGACGTCCGCGAGGTCGGCGAGCAGTTCGCGGAAGAGCCCCGCGTAGAGCTCGCGGGCACCGCCGCCATTGGTGAGGAGCACGACGGCGACGCCCGCCGACGGCACGATGCGCAGATAGCCGTACTGCCCGATCGCGGCGCCGTCGTGGCCGTATCCCATGACGCCGTTCCAGTCGTAGAGCGTCCAGCCGAGGCCCCAACCGTCCGCGCTGACCGACCACTTGTCGGGCACGTCGGCCACCCGGCGCTGCATCTCGTCGACGGCCGCGGCGGACAGCAGCCGGGTGCCGTCGGGGGCCGTGCCGCCGTCCAGGTGCATCTTGGCCAGGCGCGCCACGTCACCGGCGGAGACCAGGACGCGGCCGTACGGACCCGCCGAGCGCGGCATCAGGTCCCAGGCGGGGGCCGGGTCGGGATCCTGGCCCGGCTCGCCGAGGTGGCTCATCGCGGTGCGGAACGCCAGCGCCTCCTCGGGCAGCGTCATGGAGCGCTCCAGGCCGAGCGGGGCGAAGAGGCGGTCCTTGAGGGCCGCGTCCCAGGTCTGTCCCGTCAGGACCTCGATGATCCGGCCGAGGACGTTGTACCCGAGGCTGCTGTAGGAGACGGCGGCGCCGGGACGGCAGTCCAGGGCCACCCCCCTGGCGGCCTCGACGTACCGCGCGAGGCAGTCGTCGCCGCGTCCGGCGTCGTAGGTGAAGTCGCACGTCAACCCGCCCGTGTGGGAGAGGAGTTGACGGGTGGTGATGGTGCGCGTGGCCTCCTCGTCGGCCGTCTCGAACTCCGGCAGGATCTCCTTCACCGGCGCGTCCAGGTCGAGTTCACCGGCGTCGGCGAGGCGCATGATCAGCGTCGAGGTGTAGATCTTGGCGATCGAACCGGACTGGAACACCGAGTCCGTGGTCGCCTCCACGCCGGTCCTGCGGTTCAGCACGCCGCTCGCCAGCTCGTGGATCTCGCCCTCGACCAGGACCGCGAGCGTGGCTCCCGGCACGTGGTGGGCGGCGCGCAGCTCGTCCAGCCTGGTCTGCCAGTGCGCGAGGTCGAACGCGGTCTTCTTCTCCGACATGGGGTCCCCTCCGAGGTGATGCGACGACGACGGTGCGTACTTCGTTCTCTCGTTGCGCACACTGTACGCACCAAGGGCAGCGTGCGCAAGATGCGAACGGCGTGCGCTACGGTGGTGGGGTCCCGCAGGGAACACGCGCAAGGAACACGCGCAAGAAACACACGAGGAGGCCGCCATGCCCGCCGACCAGAAGCCCGAGATCGCCTCGGTGTGGACCCGCCCGCGCCGGCAGCGCGAGCAGCTGAACCGGGAGCAGATCGTCGCCGAGGCCGTGCTGCTCCTCGACGCGGACGGCCTCGAATCGCTCAGCATGCGCAAGCTCGGCACCCGCCTCGACGCGGGCGCCACCTCCCTCTACCGGCACGTCGCCAACAAGGACGAGCTGATCGAGCTGGTCGTCGACGAGGTCTACGGCGAGCTGGAGGTGCCCGCGGCCACCGGCGCCGCCGAGTGGCGCGACGCGGCCGCCCGCAGCGCCTACAGCCTGCGCGCGATGATCCTGCGCCACCCCTGGGTCGCCTCCGTGCTCGGCCAGGTCGGCCTGGTCCACCTCGGCCCGAACGTGACGAAGATGTCCGAGCGGATGGCCGCCGTGTACACCGAGGCCGGCTTCCCCGCCGACGAGGTCGAGCAGGCCCTGTCCACCGTCATCTCGTACGTCATCGGGATGGCGACCAGCGAGGCCGCGTACCTGTCGCTGATCGCCCGCAGCGGCAGGACCGAGCGGGAGTTCGCGGAGACCCTCCACGACGCCGGGCAGCAGGAGCGGCGCACCGAGAACCCGGAGCAGGCCCGCGACGAGACCTTCGACTACGGCCTCCAGCGCGTGCTCGACGGCCTCGCCGTGCGGCTCACGAAGAGCTGACACGGTTGCCCCGCGACTCCAGAAGGGCTGATTCCGCTCACTGACCGACGAAGAACGGCCGGAAATGGATCACGGTGAGCTAAGTCATGCGCAGAGGCCGCGTAAATTGACGGCGCCTTCACATCCCCGTACGTAAGCTTCACCACATGGCCACGACTCCCTCCCCCGACCGGCGACGCACCGCCGACGAGGTCAACGAGGAGATCCGTGCGCTCTGGCTCCGCGCGGGCGGACGCCTGAGGCCCGACGAGCGGCGTGTGTACGAACGCTTGGTCACCGAATGGGCCGAGGCCGAGGCCAACTCCTCGCCGACACACGCAGCTTGAGAGCGAGCCCCGTTGGGGGGCGCGGGGCCGTGACATATGCGGCTCCGCCGCGTGGGCGCGACGAGCCACAACGCACCCGCAGCAGACAACGAACAAACAAAAGGCCCCGGAACCAAAGGTTCCGGGGCCTTTGAGTCAACCGCTACTGCGCCGCAGGCTTGCGCAGCGCGATGTTCAGCTCGCGCAGACGGCTCTCGTCCAGCTCGGTCGGCGCACCCATCATCAGGTCCTGGGCGTTGCCGTTGAGCGGGAAGGCGATCGTCTCGCGGATGTTCGGCTCGTCGGCCAGGAGCATCACGATGCGGTCGACGCCCGGGGCGATGCCACCGTGCGGCGGGGCGCCGAGGCGGAAGGCGCGCAGCATGCCCGCGAACTCGTGCTCCACCGTCTCCGCGTCGTAGCCCGCGATCTCGAAGGCCTTCAGCATGACGTCCGGCTCGTGGTTCCGGATGGCGCCGGAGGAGAGCTCGATGCCGTTGCAGACGATGTCGTACTGCCAGGCGAGGATGTCGAGCGGGTCCTTCTCCTCCAGGTCCTTCATGCCGCCCTGCGGCATCGAGAAGGGGTTGTGGGAGAAGTCGATCTTGCCGGTCTCCTCGTCCTTCTCGTACATCGGGAAGTCGACGATCCAGCAGAAGCGGAAGACGCCCTCCTCGAAGTGGCCCGCACGCTTGGCGGCCTCGACGCGGACCGCGCCCATGATCTTCGAGACCTCGTCGAACCCGCCCGCGCCGAAGAACACGGCGTGGCCGGCCTCCAGGCCGAGGCGCTCGGTGAGGACCTTGACGTTCTCCTCGGTCAGGAACTTCGCGATCGGGCCCGCGAAGGTGCCGTCCTCGCCGACGCGGATCCAGGCGAGGCCCTTGGCGCCCTGCTCGACGGCGTAGTCACCGAGGCCGTCGAAGAACTTGCGGGACTGCGAGGCGGTGTCCGGGACGGGCAGCGCGCGCACGTGCTTGCCGGCGAAGGCCTTGAACTCCGAGCCCTCGAAGACGTCGGTGATGTCGACGAGCTCCAGCTTGGCGCGCAGGTCCGGCTTGTCGTTGCCGTACTTCAGCATCGACTCGCGGAACGGGATGCGCGGGAAGGGGGACGTCACCTCGCGGCCGCCGCCGAACTCCGTGAAGAGCTCGGTCATGAGCTTCTCGATGGGCCGGAAGACGTCTTCCTGCTCGACGAAGCTCATCTCGACGTCGAGCTGGTAGAACTCGCCCGGCGAGCGGTCGGCGCGGGCGTCCTCGTCGCGGAAGCACGGCGCGATCTGGAAGTACCGGTCGAAGCCCGAGATCATCAGCAGCTGCTTGAACTGCTGCGGGGCCTGCGGCAGGGCGTAGAACTTGCCGGGGTTCAGGCGGGAGGGGACGACGAAGTCGCGGGCGCCCTCGGGGGAGGTCGCGGTGAGGATCGGCGTCGCCATCTCGTTGAAGCCGAGGGCCACCATCTTCGAGCGGATCGCGGCGATCACGGCGCTGCGCAGCATGATGTTGCGGTGCATGCGCTCACGGCGCAGGTCCAGGAAGCGGTACTCCAGGCGGCGCTCCTCGTTCACGCCGTCCTCGGCGTTGATCGTGAAGGGCAGCGGGGCGGCCGCGCCGAGCACCTCGACGTCCGAGGCCTCGATCTCGACCTCGCCGGTGGGCAGCTCGGCGTTGACGTTGTCGGCGCCGCGCGAGACGACCTTGCCGTCGACGCGGACGACGGTCTCCTTGGACAGCTTGTCCAGGACCTCGGCGGCCTTGGTGCCGGGGCGGGCCACCAGCTGCGTGATGCCGTAGTGATCGCGGAGATCGATGAAGAGAATGCCGCCCAGGTCTCGGCGATTGTGCAGCCAGCCGCTCAGCCGGACGTCGGTGCCGACGTCAGAGGCGCGGAGCTCGCCGCAGGTGTGGGACCTGTACCGATGCATCGTCGTTCATCCAGTCTTCGCGAATAGGGGAGAGAGCAGACCTCCCCAAGGCTACCGTCCGGGCGAAGATCGCTTTCCTGATATTCCCCGGGGCCACTCTCCCGTGGCCCTCCGACCGGGGGGCTCGGTGGCGACTTCGCCTTACATCTTCCTAAAGTGGGTCAATGCGCACCGACGATCCCTTCCTGCAGGTGGGGGATGACTCCCTGCCTCCCGTACGGGACGTCCTGGCCGCCATCGCGACCGGACTGTGGCGCTGGGACAACGCATCCGGGACCGTCACCCTCGACGCCGAGGCCGCCCGGCTGCTCGGCCTGCCCGCACGCGCCCAGACCCTGTCCGAGGCGGGCGTGCGCTCCCGCTTCCACCCCGTCGACTGGAACGAGATCTACGGAACCGTCCAGCTCGCCGTCGCCGAGGGCACCCTCGCCGAGGCCCGGCTGCGGATCATGGACGACACCGGGCGCCGGGTCCTGCGCACCGTACGCAGCCGCTCCAAGCCCGTCCTGCACGGCGCCACGGAGGCGTACGAGCTGATCGGCACCCTGCAGGAGGTCACCGAGCCCGCGCCGGGCACCGCGGCCCGCACGCCCGTCACCGGCGACTGGCGCCGCTCCCGGGAGGCGTTCCTGCTCGACGCGGGGCGCGCGCTCGCCGAGGCGCGGTCCACGGAGGAGGTCCTTCGGGTCGCCGCCGGGCTCTCCATGCCGGGGTTCTCGCCGGACGGGCTCGCGGTCTTCGGGGTGGCGGGCGACCGCCTGACGATCATCGGGCACCACGGCCACCAGCCGGGCGACGACGGGCCCTTCTCCGCGATGCCGGTGGACACCGACTACCCCGCCGCCGAGGTGGTGCGCACCGGCCGGGCCGTGTACCTGTCCTCACCCGAGGACTACCGCCGCCGCTATCCGGCGGCCTGGCCACTGGCGCAGCGCTTCGAGCGGCAGTCGTGGGCGTTCCTGCCGCTGACCGTCGCGGGCCGCACGATGGGCGCGTGGATGGCGGCCTTCGCCTACCCCGTCTCCTTCACGCCGGACGAGCGCTCGGTCCTGACGACGGTGGCGCGGATGCTGGCGCAGGCCCTGTCGCGGGCCGGGGTCGCGGAGTCCGAGCGGGAGCTGACGGAGGGCCTGCAGCGCTCGATGCTGCCGATGCTCGGCCCGCAGATCCCGGGGATGAGCGTGGCCGCCCGCTATGTGCCGACCGGCGGGGGCCTGCAGGTCGGCGGCGACTGGTACGACATGATCCCGCTGCCCAGCGGCCGCATCGCCTTCGCCATCGGCGACGTGCAGGGCCACGACGTGCGCGCGGCGGGCCTGATGGGGCAGCTGCGGATCGCCCTGCGCGCGTACGCCTCCGAGGGGCACCGCCCGGACGCGGTGCTCTCGCGCGCCACCCGCTTCCTGTCGGGGATCACGGAATCCCTCACCTACGGCTCGAGCGGCAGCGGCACGGACGAGGCCACCGACTACGACCCGCGCTTCGCGACCTGCCTCTACGTCGAGGCCGACCCGGTGACCGGCGTCCTGGAGATGGCCCGCGCCGGCCACCCCGAGCCCGCGATACGCATGAGCGACGGAACGGTCCTGCTGCGCCCCGTCGCGGGCGGTCTGCCGCTCGGCATCGACCCGGACGCGGACTACCCCACGACGCGTCTCGTCCTGGAGTCCGGCGAGACCATGCTGATCTGCACCGACGGCCTGATCGAGACCGGCGGCCACGACCTGGACAGCGGCTGGTCGCGGATCAGGGCGATCCTGGAGGAGTACACGGGCGAGGGCGATCCCGACGGTCTCGAACAGCTCGCCGACTCCTTGGTGCAGGCCGTGCACGGGCCCTCCTCGCACCACACCACGGGTCCGCTCGCGGACCGCCGCGAGGACGACATAGCGGTGCTGCTGCTGAGCAGGACGCGCCGCCCCGAGCAGCGCACGGACGCCCGCCGCACCGTCCTGACCATCGCCCAGGCCGAACCGGAGCGCATCGCGGGGGCCCGCCGCCACCTGCGGGACCTGCTGCACGACTGGGCGGACGACGACCAGGTCGACTCGGCGGTCCTGATGGTCTCCGAGATGCTCACGAACGTCCTGGTGCACACGGACGGCGACGCCCTGATGGTCGCCGAGGTCACCGGCGAGCCGGGCGCGCGCCGGCTGCGGGCCGAGGCCGCGGACGGCAGCGACGACCTGCCGCACAAACGCCACCCCGGCGAACTCGCCTCGTCAGGGCGGGGGTTGGTCCTGATGGAACTGCTGGCCGGGGCGTGGGGCGTGGACCCGCGGGGCGACGGAAAGAGCATCTGGTTCGAGCTGTACGAAAACACTTCCGGCGGGGATGCGCCCTGAAGGGGCGCGGGGAACTGCGCGACCAGCCACGTACAACCCGCACCTTTACGACGGACTCGCGTAGCGGCCCCGCAGCTCCGAGACGATGCCGAACGCCGCCGCCGTCAGCGGCACGGCCAGGAGCATGCCGAGGATTCCCGCGACCGACGCCCCCGCCGTGATCGCCAGCATCACCACCGCGGGGTGCATCTGCACCGTGCGGCTCTGGATCATCGGCTGGAGGATGTGGCCTTCCAGGACCTGGACGGCCAGGACCACGCCGAGGGCCCACAGCGCGATGGCGAAGCCCCGGTCGGCGAGCGCGACCAGGATGGCGACGGCACCGGACAGGAACGCCCCCAGGTACGGGATGTAGGCGCCGACGAACACCAGCGCGCCCAGGCCCCAGGCGCCGGGAACCCGCAGGATCAGCAGCCCGACGGTGATGCAGATCGCGTCGATGAGCGCGATGAACGTGGTGCCCCGCATGAAGCCCTCGACGGCCTCGAAGGCACGGCGGCCCATCGCCTCGACGGTGTCGCCCGTGGAGCGCGGCGCGAGGGACTTCAGGACGTCGGCGGCCTTGTCGGAGTCGCGCAGGAAGAAGAAGACGAGGAGCAGCGCGAGGACGGCCATGGCGATCATCTCGCCGACCACGCTGAGCCCGCTGATCACGCCGGACGCGGCGGTCCCGCCGTACTTGCTCAGGATGTCCTTGGCGTTGGAGGCCAGGTCGTCGAGCGAGGTCCCCGCGGCCCCGAAGTGCTCGCTGAGCGACTTCGCGGCCTGCTGGAGCGAGGCGATGATCTGGTCGCCGGTCTCGATGAGCGCGCTGACCACGATGTACGTCGCGCCGCCCACGACGGCGACGACCGCGACGCAGGTGAGTCCGGCCGCAAGCGACCGGTTGAGCTTCATCGCGACGAGCCGCCGGTGCAGCGGTCCGAGCAGCGCGGTGCCGAGGATCGCCAGCAGGACCGGCGTGACCGCCGTCTTGAAGGTGACGCAGAGCCAGATCCCCACGGCGGCCACGCCGGTGACGAGGAGGGCGACGACGCACCAGGCGGCGAGGCGGCGCGCGGGCTCGGGCAGGAGGGTGCTCACCCTCCTACCCGAACACGGCGTCAGACGGCCCGCACGTCAGGTACGGCCAGGCTGATGGCCGGGCGTGCTCACATGCCGTGCACGGCGGGGACCGTGCCGAGCAGGCCCTTCTGGAAGTCCTCGAAGGCCTGCTGCAGTTCGTCCCGGGTGTTCATCACAAACGGGCCGTAGTGCGCCATCGGCTCCCGGATCGGCTGCCCGCCGAGCAGCACGACCTCCAGGTCGGGGGCGTGCGCGTCCTGCCGCTCGTCCGCGCGGACGGTCAGCGAGGACCCGGCGCCGAAGACCGCGGTCTGCCCCATGTGCACGGGGCGGCGCTCGGTGCCGACGGTGCCGCGGCCCGCGAGGACGTACGCGAGGCCGTTGAAGTCCTCGCGCCAGGGCAGCGTCACCTCGGCGCCGGGCCGCACGGTCGCGTGGATCATCGTGATCGGCGTGTGCGTGATGCCGGGGCCCTCGTGCCCGTCCAGCTCACCGGCGATGACGCGGAGCAGCGCGCCGCCGTCGGGGGTGGTGAGCAGCTGGACCTGGCCGCCGCGGATGTCCTGGTAGCGGGGGTCCATCATCTTGTCCTTGGCGGGCAGGTTCACCCACAGCTGGAGGCCGTGGAAGAGACCGCCGGACTGGACGAGGGACTCCGGCGGCGCCTCGATGTGCAGCAGGCCCGAGCCCGCCGTCATCCACTGGGTGTCGCCGTTCTGGATGGTGCCGCCGCCACCGTTGGAGTCCTGGTGGATGAAGGTGCCGTCGATCAGGTACGTGACCGTCTCGAAGCCGCGGTGCGGGTGCCAGGGGGTGCCCTTGGGCTCTCCCGCCTCGTACTCCACCTCTCCCATCTGGTCCATCATGATGAACGGGTCGAGGTGCTTGTAGTTGATTCCCGCGAAGGCCCGGCGCACCGGGAACCCCTCGCCCTCGAAGCCGCTCGGCGCGGTGGTCACGGCGAGCACGGGACGCGCCGTGGCATCGCCCTGCGCCACCACTCGGGGCAGGGTCAGCGGGTTCTCGACGGTCACTGCAGGCATGGTCGGTACCTCCTTGTGCGCTCACTTTAGTTGAACGTAGAACTTTCTGCCACTTGAACGAACGGAGCCCGGAGGGCATTCCCTCCGGGCTCCGCGGGTGGCTGGAAGTGATCTACGAGCGCGCCGGGCTGCCGCCCACCGTCACCTCGGCCGCCGCCGAGCAGCTGCCCCTGCAGGTCAGCTCCACCGAGTTGTCCGGCGGATGCACGATCGCCTCGTTCCCGGCGACGCGCGGCGGCACGATGCCGACGAAGGTGTACGTGACCTCGCCGTCCGCCGCGATGTCGGCCGTGGTGTCCAGGTCGCCGACCCCGCGTCCCTCGCCGCACGAGGACGGCGACTTGGCCGAGCAGATCCAGCTGAAGCCCTTCAGCCACTCCGGCAGGGTGTCCCTGACCCGCACGCCGATCGCGTCCGAGGGGCCCGCGTTCTTCGCGATCACCTTGAGCGTCAACCGGTCACCGGCCTTGTACGGGTTCGGCTGGTACGACTGGTCCACCGAGAGCGCGGTGTGCGGACGCGGCGCCACCTGCGCGTGGTCCGTGCAGACGGGGTCGCAGCCGGGGTCGGAGGCGTTGTCCGGCGGCTCGACGGTGGACGTCGCGGTCAGCGCGCCGGTCGCCGACGACGGCACCCTGCCCTGCTGCACGTAGACGACCTTGCCGCCGGGCGGCAGCGTCACGCGTTGGTCGACCCTGCCCGAGCCGGTCTTCGCCGGGCAGACGCCGCCCTCCTTCGCGGTACAGGTCCACGTGAAGTCCTGGAGCTGGGGCGGGAGTTGAGCGATGACCTGGGCACCCTTGGCGACTCCCGGGCCGTCGTTCGTGACGGTGACCGCGAAGGAGAGGGGCTCGCCGGGGACGTAGGGGTCGGGGTCGGCGAGTTCGGAGATGCGGAGGTTCACTTCGTTGACGACGTCGATCGGCAACTGGACGCGGTTGTCACGGGGGTTGAGGTCGTTGTCCGTCTCGCCGCGCACCACGGCGTCGCTCGGCGCCTCGCCGACCGCGTCGGGGCCCGCCTTCACGTCGAGCAGGACGGGCGGGGCCTCCGTGCCGGGCTGGATGACGTCCGGCCGGGTGCAGGTGACCGTCTGCTCCTCGACCTCACAGTCCCAGCCGGGCGCGGAGACGACCTTCGGGGTCAGCCCCGGCGGCAGCGTCTTCACGAGCGTGGTGGCCGTCGACGTGGGGGCGGCCAGCCTGCGGTTGCCGACGGTCAGGGCGAGTTGCCCGGTGCCGCCGGTGCGGAACTCGCCGCGCACCTCCTCGGTGACGTACAGATCGGGATCGAGCGTCGTCACCTTCACGTTGGTGATCTCGTGGAAGCCCGTCGAGGCGCCCGTCGACGCCGCGAAGCCGAGCTTCAGCGTCTCCGGCACAGCGGGCTGCCCCTTCACCTTGGCCAGATCCAGCGGACCGAGCACCCGCTTCATGCCGGCGCCGTCGTGGAAGTCGATGGAGACGGCCAGTTGGAGGGCCGTCGACAGCTCGACCTTCACGGTCCGCTTCGCCCTGGCCCTCGCGCGCTCCCCGTCCACGGCGAGCGGCCGCCGCAACTGGTAGTGCTGCACATAGGCGTTGCCCGTGGCCAAAGCCCCTCGTACGCCGATGGAGTTCGGCACCCGGCCAGGACCGCCCTCGCCCCTGGCCTGGGGCGAGTTGGTGAAGTTGCCGTACTGGTCGAGGCCGACGCCGAGGTAGCCGCCCTCGATGCCGGAGTAGCCGAGCGCGCCGCCGTAGTGGCCCGCGTCCTTGGGCGAGGCCTTGCCGTCCAGGAAGAAGAAGCTGATGCCGTCGGCGCCGCGGGGGGTCGTGGCCCCGTACTGGTACTGGTCGAAGGTCGCCGAGATCCCGGCCCTCGACGGCAGCGCCCGGTTGATCAGCGCGAAGCCGCTCTGCCGGTGGTCGTTGCTGGTGAGCCGGAGCGCGCCGCGCCCCGCCTCGTCCTTCGAGGCCCGCTTCGGACAGCCCTTCAGCGGGCCCTCCACCCCGCGGTCCCCGGTCAGGCACGCCCACCCGTCGGGGTCCTTGGGCCCCGCGGCACGGCTGTACCACTCCGTGGTGTCGACCTCGGACCCCGCGAAGGTCTCGTTGATGAAGGTGTCGGCGTGGACGTCGGTGACCGGCAGGGAGAGACCGGCGGCAGCTAGGACGACCACGGCGAGACCACGCGAAAGAAGACTACGCATGGTCACGATCAAGTCACGGAGAGCAACCAGTCGCTAGCGGGGTGCGCCGTACGGGTCGTTCGCTCGTTCGCCTGCGGGTGCGTCGTGGCTGGTCACGCCCACGCGGCGGAGCCGCATACGTCACAGCCCCGCGCCCCTGACGGGGCGCGTCAGCCGTACATGCGCCGCATCGCGAAGTCCACCATCTGCTCGACCGCCTTCGCGTCGAACACCATCCGGTGCTCGCCCTCCATGTCCAGGACGAACCCGTACCCCGTCGGCAACAGGTCGATGACCTCCGCCCCGGTGATCACGAAGTACTTGGAGTCCTTGCCCGCGTACCGCCGCAGCTCCTTGAGGGAGGTGAACATCGGGATCACCGGCTGCTGGGTGTTGTGCAGCGCGAGGAAGCCGGGGTTGTCACCGCGCGGGCAGTAGACCTTCGAGGTCGCGAAGGCCTGCTGGAAGTCCTCCGCGGACATCGATCCCGTGGTGAACGCGCGCACCGCGTCCGCGAGGGACGGCGGCGAGGGCTCGGGGTAGAGCGGGGGCTGCTGGCCGTACCCACCGCCGGGCATGCCCTGCATCTGCTGCTGTTGCGGCGGCGGCTGCGCGCCCGGCGGTGCGTACTGCTGCTGGGCGGCGCCGCCATCCATGGGCTGGCCGTATCCGTACATGCCCGCAAGAGTACTGAGTCACAGATGACCTATTAGGGGTTGCTTCTTATTACCGACGGGTAGCATCATCGTATCCACTTGCTGGTACTCATCCCTTTCCTGCTTACGGAGCCTTCGCCATGGGCCACTACAAGTCGAATCTCCGCGACATCGAGTTCAACCTCTTCGAGGTGCTCGGCCGCGACAAGCTGTACGGCACCGGCCCGTTCGCGGAGATGGACGTCGACACCGCCAAGAGCATCCTCGACGAGCTGCGCAGGCTCGCCGAGAACGAGCTGGCCGAGTCCTTCGCGGACGCCGACCGCACCCCGCCGGTCTTCGACCCGGAGACCAACACCGCGCCGATTCCCGAGACGTTCAAGAAGAGCTACCAGGCCTTCATGGACTCCGAGTACTGGCGTCTTGGCCTGCCCGAGGAGATCGGCGGCACCACCTCGCCGCGCTCCCTGATCTGGGCCTACGCGGAGCTCCTGCTCGGCTCGAACCCGGCGATCTGGATGTACTCGTCCGGTCCCGCGTTCGCCGGCATCCTCTTCGAGGAGGGCAACGAGGCGCAGAAGAAGATCGCCCAGATCGCCGTCGAGAAGCAGTGGGGCTCGACGATGGTCCTGACCGAGCCGGACGCCGGTTCGGACGTGGGCGCGGGCCGCACCAAGGCCGTGCAGCAGGAGGACGGCTCCTGGCACATCGAGGGCGTGAAGCGCTTCATCACGTCCGGTGAGCACGACATGTCGGAGAACATCCTCCACTACGTCCTCGCCCGCCCCGAGGGCCACGGCCCCGGCACGAAGGGCCTCTCGCTCTTCCTCGTCCCGAAGTACGAGTTCGACTGGGAGACCGGCGAACTGGGCGAGCGCAACGGCGTCTACGCCACGAACGTCGAGCACAAGATGGGCCTCAAGGCCTCCAACACGTGCGAGATGACGTTCGGCGACCAGCACCCCGCCAAGGGCTGGCTGATCGGCGACAAGCACGACGGCATCCGCCAGATGTTCATGATCATCGAGTTCGCGCGCATGATGGTCGGCACGAAGGCGATCGCGACGCTCTCGACGGGCTACCTGAACGCCCTCGAGTACGCCAAGGAGCGTGTGCAGGGTCCGGACCTGGCGCAGTTCATGGACAAGACCGCGCCGAAGGTGACGATCACTCACCACCCGGACGTGCGGCGCTCGTTGATGACGCAGAAGGCGTACGCGGAGGGCATGCGCGCGCTCGTGCTGCACACCGCGGCGGTCCAGGACGACATCCAGATCAAGGAGGCGGCGGGCGAGGACGCGTCGGCGCTGATCGCCCTGAACGACCTCCTCCTGCCGATCGTGAAGGGCTACGGCTCGGAGAAGTCGTACGAACAGCTGGCGCAGTCGCTCCAGACGTTCGGTGGCTCCGGGTACCTGCAGGAGTACCCGATCGAGCAGTACATCCGGGACGCCAAGATCGACACCCTCTACGAGGGCACGACGGCGATCCAGGGCCAGGACTACTTCTTCCGGAAGATCGTCCGCAACCAGGGCGCGGCGCTGAACGGCCTGGCCGAGGAGATCAAGAAGTTCCTCGCGGTCGGCACGGGCGGCGAGGCACTCGCCGGTGCCCGTGAGGAGCTGGCCAAGGCCGCGGTCGAGCTGGAGGCCATCGTCGGCGTCATGCTGACCGACCTCGCGGCCACCGAGCAGGACGTGAAGTCCATCTACAAGGTGGGCCTCAACACGACCCGCCTCCTGATGGCTTCGGGCGACGTCGTCGTCGGCTACCTGCTGCTGCGCGGTGCCGCGGTCGCCGCCGAGAAGCTGGAGACGGCTTCCGCGAAGGACAAGGCCTTCTACGAGGGCAAGATCGCCGCGGCCAAGTTCTTCGCCACGAACGTCCTGCCGGGCGTCGCGAACGAGCGGAAGCTGGCGGAGGGCGTGGACCTGGGCCTGATGGAGCTGGACGAGGCGGCGTTCTAACCGATACGCCCCACATCGCACGACACCGGCCCGCCCCCGCCCCGGGGGCGGGCCGCCGTGCGTCCGGCGGCCTGCGCTCAGCGGTGGCAAAGGACACCCACAACAGAACGACCGCTCTGGCTAGGCTGACTCCATGAGCGCCCACCCGTCTCCCACCGCCGCCCTTCCAACGAGCGCTTCGCGCACCCCCTCCGATTCCCGCTTCGACCGCGGCCACACCGAAGACCTCATGTCCTTCCTGGCGGCGAGCCCTTCGCCGTATCACGCCGTGGCAAGCGCCGCCGAGCGCCTCGAGAAGGCCGGTTTCCGGCAGGTCGAGGAGACCGACGCCTGGGACGGGACGACCGGCGGCAAGTACGTGCTGCGGGGCGGCGCGATCGTCGCCTGGTACGTCCCCGAGGGCGCCACCCCGCACACCCCCTTCCGCATCGTCGGCGCGCACACCGACTCCCCGAACCTCCGCGTGAAGCCCCAGCCCGACGCCGGCGCCCACGGCTGGCGCCAGGTCGCCGTCGAGATCTACGGCGGACCGCTGCTCAACTCCTGGCTGGACAGGGACCTCGGCCTGGCAGGACGCCTCTCCCTGCGCGACGGCACCTCGCGCCTCGTGAACATCGACCGTCCCCTGCTGCGCGTGCCCCAACTGGCCATCCACATGGACCGGTCCGTGCACACCGACGGGCTCAAGCTCGACAAGCAGAAGCACATGCAGCCCATCTGGGGCCTGGGCGACGACATCCACGAGGGCGACCTCATCCGCTTCCTGGAGGAGGAGAGCGGTCTGGGCGAGGGCGACGTCACCGGCTGGGACCTCATGACGTACGCGATCGAGGCGCCCGCCTTCCTCGGCCGCGACCGCGAACTCGTCGCGGGACCCCGCATGGACAACCTCCTGTCCGTGCACTCCGCGACGGCGGCCCTCGCCGCCGTCGCCACCCAGGAGAACCTCCCCTACATCCCCGTACTCGCCGCCTTCGACCACGAGGAGAACGGCTCGCAGTCCGACACCGGCGCCGACGGCCCGCTCCTCGGCAGCGTGCTCGAACGGTCCGTGTTCGCGCGCGGGGGTTCGTACGAGGACAAGGCGCGGGCGTTCGCGGGGACCGTCTGTCTCTCCTCCGACACCGGCCACGCCGTCCACCCCAACTACGCCGAGCGCCACGACCCGACGCACCACCCCCGCGCCAACGGCGGCCCAATCCTCAAGGTGAACGTCAACAACCGCTACGCCACGGACGGTTCGGGCCGCGCGGTCTTCGCCGCCGCGTGCGAGAAGGCGGGCGTGCCCTTCCAGTCGTTCGTCTCCAACAACGCGATGCCGTGCGGCACGACGATCGGCCCGATCACCGCGGCGCGGCACGGCATCAAGACCGTCGACATCGGCGTCGCGATCCTCTCCATGCACAGCGTGCGCGAGCTGTGCGGCGCGGACGACCCGCACATGCTGGCCAACGCGCTGGTGGCGTTCCTGGAAGGCTGAGTACCGCTTTGTTGTGTGACTGCGAGAGGCCCGGGTACCCGGGCCTCTCGCAGTCGATACAGCAGGGAGGCGGTCCTCATGGGCCTGGGCGGATGCATCATCCTCATCGCCGTAGGCGCCATCCTCACGTTCGCCACCGACTGGGAGATGGAAGGCATCAACCTCACCGTCACCGGGCTCATCATGATGGCGGTGGGCATCATCGGGGTGGCCGTCTTCACCAGCATCGCGCGGCGCAGGCGGGCCGTGCCGCCGGTCGCGCAGACCACGGTCGTCGAACCCGACCAGGAGCACCGGGGTTACTGAACCTCCCACGCATGTCCGATGTGCGGCGGTTCGGGGTAGTCATGGCGCCATGAGACTTCTCGTACGCGACCGCATGCTCGGCATCGGCGACGACTACTGGATCGAGGACGACCAGGGCCGCAAGGTCTTCTTCGTCGACGGCAAGGCCATGCGCCTGCGCGACACCTTCGAGCTGAAGGACATGCAGGGCAGGGTCCTCATCGACATCCGCGCCAAGATGCTCGCCCTGCGCGACACGATGGTGATCGAGCGCGAGGGCGAGCCGCTGGCCAAGGTCAAGCGCAAGCGGCTCTCCCTGCTGCGCAACCACTACCGCGTGGAGTTGGTCGACGGCACCGAGCTCGACGTCAGCGGCAAGATCCTCGACCGCGAGTTCGCCATCGAGTACGACGGTGAACTCCTGGCCGACATCTCGCGCCGCTGGTTCCGCGTGCGCGAGACCTACGGCCTGCACGTCGTGCGCGAGGACGCCGACCCCGCCCTGCTGCTCGCCGTCGCGGTCTGCGTGATCCGCCTCGCGGAGAAGGAGCGGGGCGAGGACTGAGAAGGACGCGGGGCGAGGACCGACCCCCCAGTCGGCGCCCCACCGCATGCAGGTTACGTAGGGCGATGTTCCGCTTACCGAGAGTGGCCGAAGGGTCGGCCGCTGTCAGTGAGAGAGGAATTGGGTGGCTATGTCTGCATGGCGCACCACGGGCACACGTGCCGCTTTCGCGGCCGGGCTCGGCATCGCAATGGCCCTGACCGTCACGACCACGGCCGTGTCCGCACCGGCCTACGACGGCCACGAACCGGACAACGCCGACTGGGGTACGGTCCTCGACACCTCCCCCGACGGCCTCCAGGCCAACGCCTGGGTGGCCCGCGTCCAGGGCCTGCAGGGAGTCGTCGACACGGCGCTCTTCGAGTCGCACTACCCGACCACGCCGAAGGCCCCCGCCGAGCAGTCCGGCGGCAAGAAGCTGATCGACCTCGCCCCGGGCGGCTTCGGCATCGGCAAGGGCTCCGCGCTGTACTCCCGCGCGATGGGCAACAAGTTCCCGGCCACGACCTCCAGCGACACCGCGGTACCCGCGCCGGGCGTGGCATACGCGGACGCGGGCGGCGCCGCCATCGACGTGGGCATCCCCTACATCCAGAACCCGGCGGGCGGCGTCCAGCTCTCGCCGCTCGGCATCCACGTCGAGGGCATCACCGTCTCGGCGATGAGCGTCCCGGGCAAGCCGGTGCACTTCACCGGCGGGGCCGCGCGCGCCACCCTGTCCTCGATGGGCCAGAAGATCATCGACATCCCGCCGCTGTGGGCGGTGAACTTCGGCGCCCGCATCCCCGCCGACTACTCCAAGCCGGCGTTCGCCCTGGCCACCACCAACGAACAGGTGACCACGAACAACAAGGGCCGTCCGACGCTCGGCGAGGACAAGCACTACCGGTACGACGAGAAGGCCACCAGCGGCTACGTCAACGCCATCCACGCCTCGATCCTCGGCACCGAGGTCGCGGACGTGACGGTCGGCCACGCGGCGGTGCTCCGCGACGCGTCGCTCACCGACAAGCTCAAGGACAAGCTGCCGGTCGACAAGCTGCCCAAGCTCCCGGACTTCGGCGACGTGAAGATGCCGAAGATGCCGGACTTCACGGCCAAGAAGTCCTAAGCGGCCCCTCCGCCCTCGGCCGTCGGCGCCTCGGAGGCGCCGACGGCCGAGGGCGCGCACCGCTTCCCGCCGCACAGCACAAGCCCGAGAAGGGTCCCCGAGAAGGGTCAACCACCATGCCGCAGCACCGACTTGGGCGCACCGCGTCCCTCGCGGCCGCCACGGGACTGAGCGCCGTCCTGCTGCTCGGCGGCGCGGCGCACGCCGCCGAACCCCCGCCGTTCCCGCCGCCAGGCGGCATCGAGCTGAACGAGAAGGGGGAGCCCAAGGGCGAGCAGATCGACACCACTTGGGAGATCGTCAAGCCGTTCAAGGCCGCCGCCGAGTGGATGGTCCACGGCGCCTTCGACATCGCGTCGGGCTTCTGGAACACCTTCTTCCCCGGCACCGCGGCCGACGCCACCCCGAAATCCCCTTCCGACGCCTCCGATCCCTCCGGCACCGCGCCGACCTCGCCGAAGGAGCAGCCCTGACATGCGACGTCTCCCGTCCGTTCCGCTGCGCATCGGCCTCGCGCTGCCGGTCGCCCTGCTCTGCGCCGCGGCGCCCGCCGCCGCCCACCCCGCCCCGGGCCCCGACCCGCACCAGGCCGCGTCCACGCACAACTGGGGCACCGTCCTCGACACGTCCGAGCCCGCGCAGTCCACCGCCTGGGCGATGCGGGCCCTCAGCAGGAACACCGCGTCCGACGCCCGCATCGGCGAGAGCCACCACCCCGCCTACCCGGGCGTGCCCGACGACTACCAGGCCGCACTGAACGGCCCGGTCGAACCGGGCGGCGACGCCCCGTGGTTCGACCACATCCAAGGGGTGCGCACCTCCGCGGGGGCCGCGCCGAGCGACCGCCGCGCCGTGACGGCGTCCGTCTCCGTCGAGGAGATGGAGTTCGGCCTGCCCGCCTACAAGGCGCCCGCGAAGCCGGGTGCCGACTCCACCCAGCTGTCCGAGTTCGGCGTGCTGCTGCGGGACGTCGGGGCGGGCGCGGCAGCCTGGCCCGGCAAGCCGTCCGCCCTCTCCTCGTCCGTCGCCTCCGGCTATCTCTCGCTGGCAGGCAAGCGGATCCACTCCTTCGACGGCACGAGCCCCGCCAACACCGGCGTACGCGTGCCGAAGGACCCGAAGCTGCCGCCGCGGCTGCTGCTCACCGTCAACGAACAGATCAGCACCGACGGCCAGGGCCACCCCAACGTCACCGCGTCCGGCGGCGACATCGCGGACAGGAACGCCCCCGGCGCCTATGTGAACGCCCTGCACCTGACGCTCCTGGGCCCGGAACCGGTGGACTTGACGATCGGTCACGCCGCCGTTCTCCGGCCCGTCGGCTGACCGGTCCGCACCCCCCGGATGGCCGACCCGGCATGCGGTAGTAGCTCTCCGTGTCGACGCTGTAACCATCGGTGGTCAGACAAGTCGACGCGCACCACGCACAGCCCTGACCCCCACCGACCCCTCCCGTACCAGCTACGTCCCCGTACCAGCTACGCGAGACACGAAGGAAAGAGAGGCTGGCCATGGCCTCATGGCGTACTTCAAAGCGGTACGCCCTGCTCACCGCAGGGCTCGCCGCGACCGCGGTGACGGCTACCGCATTCCCGGCCCAGGCGGCGCTCGCGCCGGTCGGCGTCGACGACTGGGGCACCGTCGTCAAGACCGACGACTGTCTGCAGGCGGACGCCTGGGTGGCCCGCGTGAAGGGGCTCGCGAGCGTCGTCGACACCGCGCTCTTCGAGTCGCACTACCCGACCACGCCCAAGGCTCCCAAGCAGCACGCGGGCGGCGAGAAGCTGATCGACCTCGCCCCCGGCGGCGTCGGCATCGGCCGTGCCTCGGCCCTGTACTCCCGCGCCATCGGGCACGCCCACCCCTCGACCGAGGCGGGCAGCAACGACGTCCCCGCACGCGGCGAGGTCTACGCGGACGCGGGCGGCGCCGCCATCGACGTAGGCGTCCCCTACATCCAGAACCCGGCGGGCGGCACCCAGCTCTCGCCGTTCGGCGTGCACGTCGAGGGCATCACCGTCTCCGCGTACTCCCAGCCCGGCAAGGCGGTGCAGTTCACCGGCGGCGCGGCCCGCGGCTACATCTCGGTGGCCGGCGCCCGCATCATCGACATCCCGCCGCTGTGGGCCGTGAACTTCGGCGCCCGCATCCCGGACGACTACTCCAAGCCGCCCATCGCCCTGGCCACCACCAACGAGCAGGTGACCACGGACCAGAAGGGCAACGCGACCCTGGGCCCGGACAAGCACTACAAGTTCGACCCCAAGGCCAGCAGCGGCTACGTCAACGCGATCCACGCCAGCGTCCTCGGCACCGAGGTCGCCGACGTGACCGTCGGGCACGCGGCCGTCATCCGCGACCCCGCGCGCACCGACAAGTTCGCGCCCAAGACCACCAAGTCGGCGGCGAAGCAGGCGACGCAGCCCGCGGGCAAGTCCAAGTTCTGCGCCCCCTACGCGCCGCCCACGAAGGTCCTCGGCGCGATGCGGAACACGTACGACGCGGCAGGCAAGACCTCCTGCTGGTGACCCTTCCGGTGGTCCTCCGGTGATCCGGCACCTCCTCCGCCGGACCCGAACGGCGCCGTACGCCCAGGTGGCGTACGGCGCCGTGCCGTGCCCGCCGCGGCCCGCCGTGACGCGTGACGCTGGTGCGCATGTACGTCACCGCGCTCGCCCGCACGGCCGCCATCGGCGCACTCGCCGCGCTCGCCGTCGGCTGCACCACACCGGAGCCCGAGAACATCCCCAAGGTCAGCGGGGAGTTCGGGCAGCAGCCCACCGTGACCATCCCCGATCTGCCGCCGCCCGACAAGGCGCGGATGAAGGTCCTCAAGGAGGGCGACGGGCCCGTCACACGCAAGGGCCAGGTCGTCGTGACCGACGTCGACATGCGCCTGTGGGAGAAGAACAAGCCGCTCCTGGACACCTACCGCCTGGAACAGCCCACCACCGCCGTCCTGGACGGCGAACACGTCGCCCGCACCTGGGACCAGGCCCTGCTCGGCCGCAAGGCGGGCAGCCGCGTCCTCATGGTCGCCCCCGCCACCCACGGCTTCGGCCCGCACGGCATGGCACCGGCACAGGTCCCGCCCGGCAGCCACATGGTCCTCGTCTTCGACGTGATCGGCGGCTACGGCCCCAAGCAACAGGTCCCGGAGGGCAGTTCGGCCCAGGCGGACGGCAAGAGCGGCGATCCCGTGGTGCGCGCGGAGCCCGGCAAGGACCCGCAGATCACGGCGTGGGGGAGCGCACCCCGCAAGGCGACCGTCCGCACGCTGGTGGCGGGCAAGGGCCGCGAGGTCGGCGAGGGCGACACGGCGGTGGTGCAGTGGTCGGGCCGCGAGTGGGGCAAGAAGGCCCCGTTCGGCTCGACGTACCTGCGCAGCGGCCCGAACGGCTTCGTCGTCAAGAAGGGCGCGGTGCCCCCGGGGTGGTACGAGGCCCTGAAGGGCCGCAAGTCGGGCACCCGACTCCTCCTGACGGTCCCGAAGACCCAGGACCCGACGTTCACGATGACGAAGGGCGGAGTGGGCGTACCCAAGGGCAAGGACGTGGCGTACGTGATCGACATCCTGGACAGCCGAAGCCGCCGCTGAGGGGGCGCGGGGAACTGCGCGAGCAACCCGATCGAACCCGCAGACGACCAAGAACGGTGAAGGCCCCCAGGAGCAACGCTCCCGGGGGCCTTCACCGTTCAGCCCCTGCGATCAGCAGCGCGTACGGATCCAACCACCGCAGCTGATGTCCTGACTGGGGTCGGTCTTGACCACGAACGTGTCCGTGGTCGTGGACCCATTCGTCCCGTTGCCCTCAGAGGTCACACCCGTCGTGCCCTCCAGCTGGCCCTCGGCGCCCTTGTCGACGTCCGTGACCACCTTGACCGGCGGGTAGGAGTCACCGGGCTTCAGCACGTCCGCACCGGTGCCCGGCCGCGTACACGTGACCGTCTGGCCGTTGACCGTGCACTTCCAGCCGTCGCCCGAAGCGGTCTTCGGGGTGACGCCCTTGGGGAAGGTGCGCTCGACGGTGACCTCGCCCCGCGTCGGGCCCGCGGTCTTGTCGTTGCTGGTCGTGATCGTGAACGTGGCCGGCTTGCCCTGGATCACGTCGCCCTCGGGCTTGGTGACCGTGGTGAGGTTCGGGTCCTTGACCGGGGCGGGCGTGACCGTCGTCTTGTCCGTGACCGGGCCCGGGGTCTGCTCGCCCGGCGTGGTCACCTCGGTCTTGCCCTCAAGCTCGCCCTTGGCATCCTCGTCGACCTTGGTGCCGATGTGGATGGTCGGGTAGTTCTTGCCCGGGTTGAGCACATCGGCGCCGGTGCCCGGACGCTTGCAGGTGACGGTCTGACCGTCGATCTTGCAGTCCCAGCCGTCGCCGTTCGCGCTGACCAGGGTGATGCCCTTGGGGAAGGTGCGGACGACCTTCACCTCGCCGTCGGTGGGACCGGCGTCGGGCTTGTTCGCGACGTCGATCGTGTAGCCGGCGTTCTGGCCGCCCACGACGGGCCCTGTCGGCTTGGTGGTGACCGTCAGGTCCGGGCCCTTGGCCGGGGTGACTGTGAACTTGCTGGTCTCGGGCGACTTCTTCGGGCCGCCCGGCGTGGTGGTCTCGGTGGTGACGGTCTTGTCGCCCTTGGCGCCGCCGTCGACCTTCGTCTTCACCGTGACCGGCGGGTACTTGTCACCCGGCTTCAGCGCGTCGGGACCGCTGCCGGGACGCTTGCAGGTGACCGTCTGGCCCTCGACCTTGCAGTCCCAGCCGTCGCCGGAGGCGGAGACCGGGGTGACACCGTCGGGGAACGTCTGCTTGGTGACGACCTCGCCGGTGGTGGGTCCGGCCAGCTTGTCGTTGCTGGTGACCATCTCGAACTCGGCGCCCTCGCCCGCGTTGACCGGGCCCTTGGGGGTGACCGTCGTCGACAGGTTCGGGTCGAGCGTCTCGACCTTGCCGTTCCACAGCTCGTGGATCTCGGTGCTGTAGCCGGTGGAACCGGCGAAGCCGATGCGGAAGGTGTCCGGGACCTTGGGCTGGCCCTTGATCTCGTCGAGGTCGACCGGCTCGATGACGTCCTTGTAGCCGCGGCCGTCGTGGAAGTCGATGGAGACGGCGAGCACGCCCGCGGTGGACAGCTCGACCTTGGCCGTGCGGACCGCCGCGCTGCGGGTCTTGGCCTCGTTCACGGCGAGCTTCCGGCCCGACTGGTAGGTCGCGACCATGGGGTTGTCGACGCTGGTCGCGCCGCGCACGGTGATCGAGTTGGGCTTGCGCTCCTTGGCGCCGCCCGCGCCGTAGCCCTCCTTGGTGAAGTTGCCGAAGACGTCGAGGCCGACACCGAGGTAGCCGCCCTGGATGCCGACGTAGCCGAGGCCGCCGCCGTACTTGCCCGCGGCCTTCGGCAGCGGGGCCGAGCCGTCGAGCAGCATGAGGGAGATGCCGTCGGCGGCGTTGCCGGTCGACGGGTCGTACGCCGCGAAGTCGATGGTGAACTTCAGGCCGCTCTTGGAGGGCAGCGGCGTCTTGGCGACGGCGAAGCCGCTCTGGTCCTTCTTGTTCGACGTCAGCCGCAGGGCGCCCTGCCCCGCCGCGTCACCGGTCGCGTCGGGGCACGCCTTGAGCGGGCCCTTCGCGCCGGTGGCCGCGGTCAGACAGGCGTATCCCGTCGGGTCGTCGGCGGTGGCGGTGGAGCTGTGCCACTTGTCGGGGTCGACCGACGAGCCGGTGAACGACTCACTGGCGATCTCGCCCGCAGCGGCCGGCTGCGGCGCGACGAGGGACAGGCCCATGGCCACCGTGGTGGCCAGGCCGAGCGATGCCGTCAGCCGGGGTGGCAGCCACCCCGGCCGCCGTCCACGACTGTGTCCGATGTCTGTCATTTGGGTGCCTCCTCGGGCGCACCACGCCCTGACCACAGATCTCTGAGTGATTACGTCACGTAGGCATCTGAATGCACACAGTGACCATCTTTTCGATCATCAGAACACCGGGGCCGGGTTGCCGCGATTGGCGAAGCCCAAGCGAGTGAGAGGCACGGGGAGAGGCCATGGGGCGCCTGGCCGCCCGCGTCAGCGACGCGGCGCGGGCGTACCGAGGAGTCGGTCCTTCAGCGCCGGGAACTGCTCCCTGGTGGCGGAGACCCTCGTGGGGTCGAGGTCGACGGTGAGGATCTCCTCGCCGTCGCCCGCCTCCGCGAGCACCTCGCCCCACGGGTCGACGACGACGCTGTGCCCGGCCTGCGGGACGTCCGCGTGCGTGCCACCGGTGCCGCACGCGAGGACGTACACCTGGTCCTCGACCGCCCGCGCGCGGGCGAACAGCAGCCAGTGCTCGCGGCGGCGCGCGGGCCACCCCGCGGGCACCACGAACATCTCGGCGCCCGCGTCGACGAGCCCGCGGAAGAGCTCGGGGAAGCGCAGGTCGTAGCAGGTCGCGAGGCCGAGCGTGGTGTCGGGCGTGCGCACCGTCGCCAGCTCGGAGCCCGCCGCCATCATCACGGCCTCGCCCTTGTCGAAGCCGAAGCGGTGGATCTTCCGGTAGGCGGCGGCGAGTTCACCGTCGGGGGAGAAGACGAGGGAGGTGTTGTAGAGGGGGCCTTCGGGGTCGCGCTCGGGGATCGATCCCGCGTGCAGCCAGACGCCCGCCTCGCTCGCGGCCTTCGACATGGCCTCGTACGTCGGACCTTCCAGCGGCTCCGCCTCGCTCGCGAAGGACTCGTACGCGAAGGCGCCCGTGGTCCACAGTTCGGGGAGCACAACGAGGCCGGATCCCTCCCGCTCCGCGGCCTCGCCGACGAGCGAAGAGACGCGTGACCTACGGGAATTGACCGATTCGCCCTCGTCTACGGCGATCTGGATCAGAGAGGCGCGCACACTACCACCGTCCTGGCATTCGAGCCGTCAACACGGGCCTACGATCGTCACACGAAAGCACTGCCGGGGTGCCTTTGGGCAGCGTAACTTAGCCACTCAAGACACCCACCGCCCGCGTACGACCGCCGAGGGGTCCCGTGAGTCTCCATCCCAGCCTGCAAACCTACGCCGATGCCTGGACCCACTCCGTGGAAGCGATATCCGAGCTGGTGTCGCCACTCGCCGAGGGAGAGTGGAACTGGGCGACGCCCTGCCCCGGCTGGTCGGTGCGGGACATCGTCTCCCATGTCATAGGCCTGGACTGCGAGATGCTGGGCGACCCCCGCCCCATCCACACCCTGCCCCGCGACCTGTACCACGTACAGACCGAGGGCCAGCGGTACATGGAGATGCAGGTCGACGTGCGCCGCCACCACACCGCGCCGGAGATGACCTCCGAGCTGGAGTACACGATCATCCGCCGCTCCCGCCAGCTGCGGAACGAGTCGCGGGACCCGGACACCAAGATCCGCGGCCCCCTCGGCACCGAGCAGACCCTCGAACTGGCCATGCGCCTGAGGGCGTTCGACGTCTGGGTGCACGAGCAGGACCTGCGTACGACGCTGAAGAAGCCCGGCCACCTCGACTCCCCCGGTGCCCACGTCACCCGGGACCTGCTCCTGCACGGGCTCCCGAAGGTGGTCGCCAAGAAGGCGGGCGCGCCCGTGAATTCGGCCGTCGTCTTCGACGTGAGCGGACCCGTGGAGTTCCTGCGCACGGTCCGCGTCGACGCCGAGGGCAACGGCACCGTCGACAACGCGCCCTCACTGGGCCCGCTCGCCACCATCGCCCTCGACTGGGAGACGTACTTCAAGCTGGCCTGCGGCCGCGTGACGTACGCGTCCATGGCGGACCGCGTCAAGGTCGAGGGCGACCACGACCTCGCGGACGCGATCCTGCGGGAGTTCGCGGTGACGCCCTAGCCTCACGCGGGCACGTGCACGGCCTCGACGCGGCTGGCCACCAGCTGCTCCTTCTCCCGACGCACCGCCCTGGTCCGCAGCCGGAGAATCTGGCTGAGCCCCAGCAACTCCAGGACGAAGACGGCCGAGAAGGCGATCCGGTAGTTGTCACCGGTCGCGTCGAGCAGCACGCCGATCGCGAGCAGCGTCGTCATGGAGGCGACGAAGCCGCCCATGTTGGTGATGCCCGACGCCGTGCCCTGGCGCTCCGGCGGATTGGCGGGCCGCGCGAAGTCGAAGCCGATCATGGACGCGGGGCCGCAGGCGCCGAGCACGGTGCACAGGACGACCAGGAGCCACATCGGGGCGTGGTCCCCGGGGTAGGCGAGCGTGGCGCCCCAGGCCGCGGCCGTCGTCCCGATGGTGCCGAGCGCCAGCGGAAGGCGCGCGGCGTGGTGCCGGGCCACGATCTGCCCGTACACCAGGCCGATGACCATGTTGGACAGCACGACGAGCGTGAGCAGTTCACCGGCCGTGGCCCGCGAGAGGCCCTGCGCCTCGACGAGGAACGGCAGCCCCCACAGCAGCAGGAACACCATCGCGGGGAACTGCGTGGTGAAGTGCACCCACAGGCCGAGCCGGGTGCCGGGCTCCCGCCAGGACAGGGCGATCTGCTTGCGCACGAAGGCCGATCCGGTGTGCGCCACCGGCTCCGGCTCGTGCCCCTCGGGGTGGTCCTTCAGGAACAGTGTCGTCAGGACGAGGACGACGACACCGCACAGCGCGCTGCCCGCGAAGGCCGCGGTCCAGCCGACGGAGTGCAGCAGCCGGGCGAGGACGAGGGTGGAGACGAGGTTGCCCGCCATGCCGACGAGGCCGGCGAGCTGGGCGACCAGCGGTCCGCGCCGGGCCGGGAACCAGCGGGTGCCGAGCCGCAGGACGCTGATGAACGTCAGCGCGTCGCCGCAGCCGAGCAGGGCACGGGACGCGAGCGCCATTCCGTACGAGGGCGAGAACGCGAAGCCCAGCTGTCCGACCGTGAAGAGGACGACACCGATGGTCAGCACCTTCTTGGTGCCGAGCCGGTCGACCATCAGGCCGACGGGTATCTGCATGCCCGCGTACACGAGCAGCTGGAGTATGGAGAAGGTCGACAGGGCGGACGCGTTGACGTCGAACCGGTCGGCGGCGTCGAGCCCGGCCACGCCGAGCGAGGTGCGGAAGATGACGGCGACGAAGTAGACCGCGACGCCTATGGACCAGACGAGGACGGCCTTCTTGCCGCCGGGTGGATCACCGGGCAGGGCGACGGGGGCGGTGGCGGAGCTCATCGGACCTCGCCCCGCGCCAGGTTCTGGAACCAGCCGACGTGCCGGGTGACGACGGCGACCGCCGCCTCCGCGTCGCCCGACCTGAGCGCGGCGAGGATCTCCTCGTGCTCCGTGAGCGTCTTGGCGATCCGGTCGGGGTGCGAGTGCATGACGGCGACGCCCATCCTCAACTGCCGGTCCCGCAGCTGGTCGTAGAGGCGCGAGAGGATGTCGTTGCGGCCGCTGCGCACGATCTCGGCGTGGAAGCACCGGTCGGTGACCGCGGCCGCCGCGAGATCCCCCGCGGCGGCCTGGGCCCGCTGCTGTTCGAGCAGCTCCTCCAGGCGCTGGATCAGCCCGGCAGGCGCGGGCACGGCCTTGCGCACCGCGTGCGTCTCCACAAGGAGACGCGTCTCGACGACATCCGCGATCTCCTGCGCCGAGACGGGCAGTACGAGGGCGCCCTTCTTCGGGTAGAGCCGCAGCAGCCCCTCGACCTCCAGCTTCAGGAGCGCCTCGCGCACCGGGGTGCGCGACACCCCCACGGCCTCGGCGAGCTCGCCCTCGGTGAGGAGCGTGCCGCCCTCGTAGCGACGCTCCAGGACGGCTTGCTTGACGTGCGCGTACACGCGCTCGGCGGCGGGGGGCCGCTTGACGGCGGCCGTGGCGGTGGCTGGCATGCGCACAGCATAGATACAACAGGTATGCGACGGGATTCCCGTCCACATGCCGGGCACTTTCCCTGAACAGCGGCACATCCATTCACCCCTCTCACTCGTCTAATGAGTGAGCGACACCCTCATGTCGCCGCAGCCCAGGGGTATTTGGAGCACAGAACTTGAAAACCGGCATCAAGGGCGTACGCCGCGCATCGGCCGTTATCGTCACCGCGAGCGCGATACTGGCCGGCGGCGCCCTCACCACCCCGGCCCACGCGGCCGCACCGCCGAAGCCGTCGATCACCGCCAAGGGCGGGTTCGTCATGAACAACGGCAACGGCAAGACCCTCTTCACCAAGGCCGCCGACACCCGCCGGTCCACCGGCTCCACGACGAAGATAATGACGGCGCGCGTCGTGCTCGGTCAGCGGAACCTCAACCTGGACTCCAAGGTCACGGTCCAGAAGGCCTACAGCGACTACATCGTCGCCAACAACTGGGCCTCTTCCGCCCGGCTGATCGTCGGCGACAAGGTCACCGTCCGCCAGCTCCTGTACGGGCTGATGCTCCCCTCCGGCTGCGACGCGGCGTACGCCCTCGCGGACAAGTTCGGCAAGGGCTCGACCCGTTCCGCCCGCGTGAAGAACTTCATCGGCCAGATGAATTCCACGGCCAAGAGCCTCGGCATGCGGAACACCCACTTCGACTCGTTCGACGGCATCGGGCGCGGCAACAACTACTCGACGCCGCGCGACCTGACGAAGCTGGCGAGCAACGCGATGAAGTACTCCACGTTCCGCTCGGTCGTGAAGACGAAGTCGACGACGCAGAAGGTCAGCACCAAGTCCGGTGGCTACCGCAACATGTCGTGGACGAACACGAACCCGCTCCTCGGCTCGTACCGCGGTGCCATCGGCGTGAAGACGGGCTCCGGCCCCGAGTCGAAGTACTGCCTCGTCTTCGCCGCGACCCGGAACGGCAAGACGGTCGTCGGCACGGTCCTGACGTCGTCGTCCGTGGCCAACCGGACGTCGGACGCGAAGAAGCTGCTCGACTACGGCTTCAAGGTGGCCTGAGGCCAGGCCCACGCATGAGGAGGGGCCCACCGCGGTGCGCGGTGGGCCCCTCCTCCTATGCCGTTCGGGCAGGAGCTACGCCCAGGTCATGAGCCTCTTCGGCCGCTCCAGGATCGCCGCCACATCGGCAAGAACCTTCGAGCCCAGCTCGCCGTCGACGAGACGGTGGTCGAAGGACAGCGCGAGCGTCGTCACCTGACGCGGCTTGACCTTGCCCTTGTGGACCCACGGCTGGAGCTTGATCGCGCCGACCGCGAGGATCGCGGACTCGCCGGGGTTGAGGATCGGCGTGCCCGTGTCGACGCCGAAGACGCCGACGTTCGTGATCGTGATCGTGCCGCCCTGCATGGCCGCGGGCGAGGTCTTGCCCGAGCGGGCCGTGGTGACCAACTCGCCGAGCGCCTCGGCCAGTTCCGGCAGGGTCTTGTCGTGCGCGTCCTTGATCTTCGGCACGATCAGACCGCGCGGGGTGGCCGCGGCGATGCCCAGGTTCACGTAGTGCTTCTGGACGATCTCCTGGTTCTCTTCGTCCCAGGCGGCGTTCACCTCAGGGTTCCGCTTGATCGCCACCAGCAGGGCCTTGGAGATGAGCAGCAGCGGATTGACCCGCAGCCCCTCGAAGGCCTTGTCCTGCTTGAGCTCCTCGACCAGCTTCATGGTGCGCGTCACGTCGATCGTGACGAACTCCGTGACGTGCGGGGCCGTGAAGGCCGAGGCGACCATCGCCTGCGCGGTGGCCTTGCGGACACCCTTGACCGGGATACGGGTCTCGCGGGCGGCGTCGCCGCTCACGACGGGGGCGGGCGCGGGGGCGGCCTGCGGCGCGGGCGCCTCGGTCACCACCGGCTGCGGCTGCGGCGCCGGAGCGAGAGCCGCGTGCACGTCCTCGCGCGTGATGATCCCGTCGGGTCCGGACGGGGTGACCGTCGCGAGGTCCACGCCGAGGTCCTTGGCGAGCTTGCGGACGGGCGGCTTGGCGAGCGGCCGGTCGGCGGTGGCGGCCCGTGCGGCGGTGGCGGCCCGTGCGGCGGTGCTCGTGCCGTTCAACTCGGCCTGGACCGCGGCCGCGTAGTACGTCCCGGCGGGCGGCTGGTCAGACTGCCCCGGAACGGACGTCTTGCGCGCGCGCCGCTTGGTCGAGGACTCGGAGACCCCGTACCCGACGAGGACGGGCTGGCGGCCCTGCGGGGCGGCCTCCTCCGCGGGCTCGGCGGGCGCCGCGACGGGCGCGGCAGGCGCCGCGGCCTCCTCGGCGGGGGCCGCGTCCACGGGAGCGGCCCCGCCCGACACGTCGACCGCGATGATCACCTGGCCGACGTCGACCGTGGTGCCCTCGGGGAAGCGCAGCTCCCGCACGACGCCATTGAACGGAATGGGCAGTTCCACGGCCGCCTTGGCCGTCTCGACCTCGCACACGACCTGGCCGTCGGTGACCGTGTCACCGACCTGGACGTACCACTTGAGGATCTCCGCCTCCGTGAGCCCCTCGCCCACGTCCGGCATCTTGAACTCGGCAAGAGCGGTGTCTGTCATCGTCGTCACGACCCTCTCCCTCAGTACGCCAGCGAGCGGTCGACGGCGTCGAGCACCCGGTCGAGACCCGGCAGGTACTCCTCTTCGAGGCGCGCCGGCGGATACGGCGCGTGATAGCCGCCGACCCGCAGCACCGGGGCCTCCAAGTGGTAGAAGCACCGCTCGGTGATGCGCGCGGCGATCTCCGCGCCGGTGCCCAGGAAGACCGGGGCCTCGTGCACCACGACCAGGCGGCGGGTCTTCTCCACCGAGGACTGCACCGCGTCGAAGTCGATGGGCGACATCGAGCGCAGGTCCAGGACCTCCAGGGACTTGCCCTCCTCCTCGGCGGCCGCGGCCGCCTCCAGGCAGACCTTCACCATCGGGCCGTACGCCGCAAGGGTCAGGTCGGTGCCCTCGCGGGCGACACGGGCCTTGTGCAGGGGACCGGGAATGGCCTCCTTGTCGACCTCGCCCTTGTCCCAGTAACGCCGCTTCGGCTCGAAGAAGATCACCGGGTCGTCGCTCTGGATGGCCTGCTGCATCATCCAGTAGGCATCGGCCGAGTTCGAGGGGGAGACCACCTTCAGGCCCGCGACGTGCGCGAACAGCGCCTCGGGCGACTCGCTGTGGTGCTCTACGGCGCCGATGCCACCGCCGTACGGAATGCGGATGACGACCGGCATCTTGATCTTGCCGAGCGCGCGGGCGTGCATCTTCGCGAGCTGCGTGACGATCTGGTCGTACGCCGGGAAGACGAAGCCGTCGAACTGGATCTCCACGACCGGGCGGTAGCCCCGCAGGGCCAGGCCGATGGCCGTGCCGACGATGCCCGACTCGGCGAGCGGGGTGTCGATGACCCGGTCCTCGCCGAAGTCCTTCTGCAGCCCGTCCGTCACACGGAAGACGCCGCCGAGCTTGCCGACGTCCTCGCCCATGATCAGGACCTTGGGGTCCGTCTCCAGGGCGGTGCGCAGCGATTCGTTGATCGCCTTGGCGATGGGAAGTTTCTGGACAGCCATGGTTACTTGACCTCCCCGTCGGCGAACGAGGCCTGGTAGGCGGCGAACTGGGCGCGCTCCTCGTCCACGAGCGCGTGCCCGTCGGCGTAGACGTTCTCGAAGATCGCCATCAGATCCGGATCCGGCATCGCCCGCACCACCTCTCGCACTCGTTTGCCCAACGCTTCGCTCTCGTCCTCGAGTTCCGCGAAAAATCCCTCATCCGCGTGACCTTCGGACTCCAGGTAGGCCCGCAGCCGCAGGATCGGGTCCTTGGCCTCCCAGGCCTCCCGCTCCTCGTCCCTGCGGTACTTGGACGGGTCGTCGGAGGTGGTGTGCGCGCCCATGCGGTAGGTGAACGCCTCGATGAGCGCGGGGCCCTCGCCCGAACGCGCCCTCTCCAGCGCCCACTTGGTGACCGCGAGACAGGCCAGCACGTCGTTGCCGTCGACCCGGACACCCGGGAAGCCGAAGCCCTGCGCGCGCTGGAAGAGCGGCACCCGGGTCTGCTTCTCGGTGGGCTCGGAGATCGCCCACTGGTTGTTCTGGCAGAAGAAGACGACCGGGGCGTTGTAGACCGCGGAGAAGGTGAACGATTCGGCGACGTCACCCTGGCTGGAGGCACCGTCTCCGAAGTACGCGATCACGGCCGAGTCCGCGCCGTCCTTGGCCACGCCCATCGCGTAACCGGTGGCGTGCAGGGTCTGCGAGCCGATGACGATCGTGTACAGGTGGAAGTTGTTGCTGTTCGGGTCCCAGCCGCCGTTGTTCACGCCGCGGAACATGCCGAGCAGGTTCGTCGGGTCCACCCCGCGGCACCAGGCGACGCCGTGCTCGCGGTAGGTGGGGAAGACGTAGTCGTCGTCACGGGTGGCCCTGCCGGAGCCGATCTGGGCGGCCTCCTGGCCGAGCAGCGAGGCCCACAGTCCCAGCTCGCCCTGGCGCTGCAGGGAGGTGGCCTCGGCGTCGAAGCGGCGGGTGAGGACCATGTCGCGGTAGAGCCCGCGCAGTTCCTCTGCGGTGATGTCGGCGACGTACGCGTCGTACTCGGCGTTCTTGACCCGCTTGCCTTCAGGGGTCAGCAGCTGTACGAGTTCGGGCTCCGTGCTCTTCTGCGGCGCGGCCTTCTTGGCGCTTGCGCGCTTGCCGCCGCCCGTACTGCTGCGGCGCGGTTTGCGCGCGGCGGTGCTCTCCACGGTCACGTGTGCTCCTCCGTCGGTCCGGCCCCCGGGATTACCGGGTGAGCCAGTGCGGCTCGCCTGGTCCGTGCCCGCGCACGGGGTGGGTGCGACTCGGCCGGGAACAGGCGTGACAGGTGCCCCGGCGAGCTCCCTGCACAAAGCACGTTACCCAGTGCTTCCCATTTCTGTGAAACCCCGCCTGACCTGCGAATTTGCTTGGAAATCCAAGTACCTGACTGCTTGGATTTCCGAGTAAATCGAGAAAGTCGGGAACAGTTCCTGGTCACAGCACTGATCACAGCCTGGCAGGGGGCCGGAACACCGGCACGTTATCCCGGCCACCCCGCGCACGGGAAGGGTTCCGCCCGGGCAGGGAAAGAGATCGTGTGTGAGACTGGCTCCGTGCGCGAAGAAGGAAAAATTACGGTATTTCTCCTCGACGACCATGAAGTGGTCCGGCGTGGAGTCCATGAGCTGCTGTCCGTGGAGGCCGACATCGAGGTCGTCGGCGAGGCCGGCACCGCGGCGGACGCCCTGGTCAGGATCCCCGCGACCCGGCCCGACGTGGCCGTGCTCGACGTGCGCCTGCCGGACGGCAGCGGTGTCGAGGTGTGCCGCGAGATCCGTTCGCAGAACGAGGACATCAAGTGCCTGATGCTCACCTCGTTCGCCGACGACGAGGCCCTCTTCGACGCGATCATGGCCGGTGCCTCCGGCTATGTCCTCAAGGCCATCCGCGGCAATGAACTCCTCACCGCCGTGCGGGACGTGGCCGCGGGCAAGTCCCTGCTCGACCCCGTCGCAACGGCCCGGGTCCTGGAGCGGCTGCGCGACGGCAACAACGCCAAGGGCGACGACCGCCTGGCCAACCTCACCGAGCAGGAGCGGAAGATCCTCGACCTGATCGGCGAGGGCCTGACCAACCGCGTGATCGGTGAGCGGCTCCACCTCGCCGAGAAGACGATCAAGAACTACGTCTCCAGCCTGCTCTCCAAGCTGGGCATGGAGCGCCGCTCGCAGGCCGCCGCGTACGTGGCGCGCATGCAGGCGGAGAAGCACTGACGTACTCGTCGACGCATTCGTCGACGTACTCGTCACAGGCCGGGCGGGGCACGCGGCAGGACGGTCTTCGTGGTCTAGTCCTCAGGGACTTACGTCCCCGCCTTGTGGGGGCGGGATCCTCTTTCCCGACACCCTGTCCATGAACCAAGGTGGGGTCCATGCCCACCGACGAACAGCTCGCCTACGAACTGCTCCGCCGCACCGACTACGGCAGGGTGGCGACCAGCATGCGAGCACTGCCCTTCCTGGCTGCGGCCCGTCACATCGTCGTCGACGGGAAGATCCTGCTGCGCATGCACAAGGGATACGGCTACCACCAGGCGTGCATCGGCAGCGTCGTCGCGTACGGCGCGGACAACCTCAACGTGGCGAGCGCGCGGGACGGCCAGTGGACCGTACAGCTGGTCGGCGTCTGCGAGGCGGTGGAGCCGACCACGGCGGAGCTCGAACTCTTCGGCCCGGGCCCTCACTTCGTGGACGGTGAACTCTTCGACCCGGTCTACCTGCGCATAGAGCCGCAGTTCACGACGGTCCACACCTTGAGGGCAGGCCACGACCGCCAGCTCCAACACATCCTCTGAACTGAGCTGGACTGAGCTGGACTGAGCTGGACTGAGCTGGACTGAGCTGGGCTGGGCTGGGCTGCAGGCAATCGTGCCGCACCAGCCAGTCGTCCCAGCTGTGGGCAATCGTGCCGCTGGGGCGGCACGGGTGGGCACAGCGGCACCCCCGCCCCGTCGGGTCGCGCGCGTTCCTTGCGCCGCCCCGACCGCCGGGCTCAGGCCCCGTCGCCGTCCCCACCGGCACCGCCCGGATCGCCCTCACCGTCGTCGGTGGGCTCCGTCGGCTCCGAAGGCTCGTTCGTCGGGTCCGTGGTCGGATCCGTCGTCGGCTCCTGCGTAGTGGGATCCGTCGTCGGGTCCGTGGTCGGATCCCCCGTCGGCGTCGTCGGCCCCGTCGTCGGATTCGTCGGCCCTTCGGACTGGCTCGGCGGCGGGTTGTAGTCCGTCTCCCCGCCCGTCCCGGTGTCCGGGTCCGACGTCTCGTCCTGCGTCTCGTCGTCCGGGCTCTCGCTCGGCTCCTTGGACTGCGACTGCTTGGTCGCCGGAGTCTTCGGCGAGTCCTTCTTGTCGTTCTTGTCCGCCGCCGTCAGCGCGAACGTCACGCCCACCGCGATGGCGATGATCGCGAGCGCCACGAAGATCCACATCTTGCCGCGGCCACCCTTGCCACCGTGGTGACCACCGTCGAACCCACCGTCGTCACCGCCCGGCGGCCGCAGCATCGGGCTCGGGATCTGCGCGGTCCCTGAGTCGGGGTGCGCCATCGCGGCCGTACCCGCGACACCCATGGCCGGAGTGTTGCCGCCCTCGTGCATCTCCACGGGCCCGGTGTTCCAGGTCCCCGTGTGGCTGCCCTGCTCGTGCAGCATCTGCAGCCCGTACTGGACGAGGCCCCGCATCTCCTCGGCCGTCTGGAACCGGTCGTCCGGGTCCTTGGCGAGGGAGCGCATGACGAGCCCGTCCAGCTCCGGCGGCGCCGCGTCCGAGACCTCGGACGGCGGCACGGCCTGGTCCTGGACGTGCTGGTAGACCACGGAGAGCGGCGTCTCACCGGTGAACGGGGGCCGCAGGGCGAGGAGTTCGTAGAGCAGGCAGCCGGTCGCGTACAGGTCGGACCGGTGGTCGACGGCCTTGCCGAGCGCCTGCTCGGGCGACAGGTACTGCGGCGTACCCATGACCATGCCGGTCTGCGTCATCGTCGACTGCGCGCCGTGCAGGGCGCGCGCGATGCCGAAGTCCATCACCTTCACCGCGCCGGTGTTGGTGATGATCACGTTCGCGGGCTTGATGTCGCGGTGCACGATGCCGTGCTGGTGCGAATAGGCCAGGGCTTCGAGGACGCCCGACACGATGATGAGGGCCTGCTCGGGACCCGGCGCCTCCGCGTTGATCAGCAGATCGCGGATCGTCCGGCCCTCGACGATCTCCATGACGATGTACGGGACGACATTCGGCCCGACGACGTCTTCACCGGAGTCGTACACCGCGACCACAGCGTGGTGGTTCAGACCGGCGACCGACTGTGCCTCACGCGTGAAGCGGGCCTTGGAGACCGGGTCCTCGGCGAGGTCGGAGCGGAGCAGCTTGACCGCGACCGTGCGGCCCAGGCGTACGTCCTCGGCCGCGAACACCTCGGCCATGCCGCCCCTGCCGAGTCTGCGGGTCAGCCGGTATCGGCCGTCTCCGACAAGCCCGCCATTGCCCCACATCTCAGGCGCGTCTGACATACCGCCGCCAGTCGCCTCGGGGTCGGACGGGCCCTGAGCGCGCTGCGTCTGTGCCATCAGTCCTCGCCGTCGTTTCTGGTCGTGGTACTTGGTACTGAAGTACGTCGCGGTACGGGGTACTCCGTCGGGCCACGCTACAGCCTTCACGCCACCCACCGGTTCGACGTGGACCGCACATCAAAGCCTTCGATGGGTCCCGTGCGCAAACTTGTAACGCTTCCGAGACGCTTCTTGCGCGTACGGTCACGGAACGGGCACCGAGCTTGACGCGTCATCGTCCTCGGGCAGACTTGGCCTGGAATAGCGGGTAATTCGATCACCAGCCGCGGAGCCGTCCGGCCACCGCGCCGATGGGGGACGCACGAGATGAGCAGCCAGGACGGCGCACAGGGGCGGTACGCGGGGCGTTCGCTGGCCGGTGGCCGCTACCAACTGCGCGATCTGCTCGGCGAGGGCGGCATGGCGTCGGTCCACCTCGCGTACGACACGGTGCTCGACCGGCAGGTCGCCATCAAGACCCTGCACACCGAGCTCGGCCGTGAGCAGTCCTTCCGCGAACGCTTCCGCCGCGAGGCCCAGTCGGTGGCGAAGCTCACGCACACGAACATCGTGTCGGTCTTCGACACCGGCGAGGACGAGCTGGACGGCGCGACGATGCCGTACATCGTCATGGAGTACGTCGAGGGCAAGCCCCTCGGCTCCGTGCTCGACGCCTCCGTCACGCAGTTCGGCGCGATGCCGACCGACCAGGCGCTGAAGATCACCGCCGATGTGCTCGCGGCGCTGGAGATCAGCCACGAGATGGGCCTGGTCCACCGCGACATCAAGCCCGGCAACGTCATGATGACCAAGCGCAACGTCGTGAAGGTCATGGACTTCGGCATCGCCCGCGCCATGCAGTCCGGCGTCACCTCGATGACCCAGACCGGCATGGTCGTCGGCACCCCGCAGTACCTCTCGCCCGAGCAAGCCCTGGGCCGCGGCGTCGACGCGCGCTCCGACCTCTACTCGGTCGGCATCATGCTCTTCCAGCTGGTCACCGGGCGGCTGCCCTTCGAGGCGGACTCGCCGCTCGCCATCGCGTACGCGCACGTCCAGGAGGAGCCGGTCGCTCCCTCCTCGATCAACCGTTCCCTGCCGCCGGCCGTCGACGCGATCGTCGCCCGCGCGCTCAAGAAGAACCCGAACGAGCGTTTCCCGACCGCCGAGGCCATGCGCGACGAGTGCCTGCGCGTCGCCCAGTCCTTCCAGGCCGCGCCGCCCAGCATCGTGCCGGGCGCCCAGACGGCGAGCGGCGCGGGCGTCGGCTCCGCGGTCTTCCCGCCGGTCGACACCTCGATGCCGCAGGGCGGCCAGGTCCAGACGCCGTACCAGCCGGGTCCGTACGGCCCGCCGACCCCGACTCCCACGCCGGGCTACGGCTACCCGCCGCAGCAGAGCGGGTACCAGACCCCGCCGCCCACCAACGCGTACGCACCGCAGCAGGGCGCGCAGACCCCGCCGCCGTACCAGCTCTCGCCGCAGCCGGCCACGGCAACGGCCTCGGCGGGCGGCTCGGGCGGCTCGGGCGGCCGCAAGAAGAACATGCCGGTGGTCGTCGGCTCGATCGTCGTCGCGCTCATCGCCATCGGCGGCCTGATCACCGCCCTCACGCTCAACGGCGGCGGTGACGGCGACAAGGAAGGCTCCGGCGACAAGTCGAAGCAGCCGGTCGCGGGGCACAAGGGTCCCAACCGCAACATGACGATCGAGACCGAGAAGTGCACGGAGCCCGACACGGGCTACAACGACGAGAACAAGATCAAGGTCCCTGACTTCACGTTCAAGGACTGGAAGTCGGTCCTGTCCTGCCTCCAGGCGGCCGGCTGGAGCTACGACAAGCGCAAGGTCGACGAGAACGCCTACGGGGAGGACACCGTCATGCGGCAGGTCCCGAAGGAGGGCACGGAGGTCGACCCGAAGAACATGGACATCCAGTTCGACGTCTCCTCGGGCAACCCTGCCTAGGGCCGACCTGGGCTTCGCGCCACGCACCACGACGAGGGGCTCGGTACGCACGATGCGTACCGAGCCCCTCGTCGTGCGTCAGTCCTAGAGGTACGGACCTCCGGAGCGGCCCGCGATGCCGCCCTCGTCCTCCTCGTCGCCGCCGCCCACACCGGGAGGCAGCGCCCGCCGCATCTGTTCCAGCTGTGCCCGCGCCGCCATCTGCTGCGCGAACAGCGTGGTCTGGATCCCGTGGAAGAGACCCTCCAGCCAGCCGACCAACTGTGCCTGTGCGATGCGCAGTTCCGCGTCGCTCGGCGTCGTGTCGTCCGTGAAGGGCAGGGAGAGCCGCTCCAGCTCCTCGACGAGCTCGGGGGCCAGACCGTCCTCGAGCTCCTTGACCGAGCTGGCGTGGATCTCCTTGAGGCGGACCCGGCTCGCCTCGTCGAGAGGAGCCGCCCGCACCTCCTCGAGCAGCTGCTTGATCATGCTGCCGATACGCATGACCTTGGCCGGCTGTTCGACCATCTCCGTCACCGGGACCTCGCGGGAATCATCGTCTCCGCCGCCACCGAGAGCCATTCCGTCCTGGCCCACGACCAGGACCTGGGGGCTCTCCGGCGACCGTTCGTTCCTCGGCATCTCCATGCCGCCATTCTCTCGCACCCGTACATCACACATCGGTGGTGCCCCCATACGGGAGTGATCCACCCTCAACCGCGGCGCAACCGCAGACCGAGGAAGCCGAGGCCGAGCCCGATGAGAACCAGCCCGCCGCCGAACGGCAGGACCCGGGGGACGGGCAGCACGGGCCCCTCGGGCCCCGGATCCATCGCCTCGGACGCGGCGTCCCGGTACGGCACGGGCGTCGGCTCGGGCCGCGGCGGACGCGGTGACTCCGAAGGCGGCGTCGGGGGCGGGGTGGACGGCGGCAGCGGCGGAAGCAGGGGCTCGGCCCGCCCCGGCCGCTCACGCCCCACACCGGGACGGCTCCCGGCGCGGGACGTCTCGTCGACGGTGGTCACGGGGCCTCTGGGGGCCGACTCGGCGGCGTACGAGACGAGGTCGGGCACGGTGGCCGCAAGGACCGCGAGCAGGGCGGCCACCACGAGGACCAGCCGTCTCGACCGCGAAACAGTCACCGCACCGGCCCCCTCCCGCTATCGGGACACCGAGATCAGGAAAGATCACTGCACCAGTGACAAGCGTCACATGGTGAGGCATTTCCGGCATCTTGGTGGAGGGTGGGCCGAGATGCGCCCCGTAAGGGGCGCGGGGAACTGCGCTCCGTAAGGGGCGCGGGGAACTGCGCGACAAGCCACGACGAGCCCGCGGACGAGAAACCCCACGCAGCCCCCTCCGCACCGCCCTACAGAGCCAACAACACCTTGCCCATGTGACCGCTGGCCTCAAGGACCCGATGCGCCTCGGCCGCATCCCGCATGGGAACGGTCCGATCCACCACCGCCCGCACATGCCCCGCCCCGATCAAAGGCCAGACATGCTCCCGCACCGCGGCCACGATCGCGGCCTTCTCCGCGGTGGGACGGCCGCGAAGCGAGGTCGCCGTGACGGCGGCCCGCTTGTTCAGCAGCGTGGCGATGTTCAGCTCGCCCTTGATGCCGCCCTGCATGCCGATGATCGCGAGCCGCCCGTTGACGGCGAGCGCCCGCACGTTCCGCTCCAGATACTTCGCGCCCATGTTGTCGAGGATGACGTCCGCGCCCGCGCCCTCCGTGGCACGCTCGATCTCCTCGACGAAGTCCTGCTCGCGGTAGTTGATGAGGATGTCCGCCCCCAACTCCCCGCAGAACGCCAGCTTCTCCTTGCTGCCCGCGGTGACGGCGACCTTCGCGCCGACGGCCTTCGCGAGCTGGATCGCCATGGTGCCGATGCCGCTCGATCCGCCGTGCACGAGCAGCGTCTCGCCGGGGCGGAGGTGGGAAATCATGAAGACGTTGGACCAGACCGTCGAGGTCACCTCGGGCAGCGCGGCCGCCGTCACGAGGTCGACGCCCTCGGGCACCGGAAGCAGCTGGCCGACGGGCACGGCGACCTGCTCCGCGTACCCGCCGCCCGAGAGCAGCGCGCACACCTCGTCGCCGACCGCCCAGCCGGAGACGCCGGGGCCGAGCGCGGTGATGCGGCCCGAGCACTCCAGGCCGGGGTACGGGGACGCGCCGGGCGGCGGGTTGTAGAAGCCCTGCCGTTGCAGCAGATCGGCGCGGTTCACGGCGCCGGCCGCCACCTCGACGAGCACCTCGCCCTCGCCGGGCACGGGATCGGGGGCCTCGGCCCACACGAGCGCTTCGGGGCCGCCGGGTTCGGGGATCGTGATCGCATACATGCGGCCGAGGCTACTCGCGTGGGTTCGGCCCCGGGCGGTACCGGTGCGGCACCCGCCGGGTGGGGCGGGTGCCGTCAGTTCGGCGGCAGCGGCTTCGTGTCCGGGGTGACCGCCGTCTTGGGCGAGGCCCGCACGATCGTGATCAGCCGGTCCGTCAACTCCAGCTTCCCGACGGCCGGATCGTCGTACCCGAGCACCCGATGTCCTCGTACGACGCTCACGACGAGGTCGTCCGTCTCCCGGACGCCCCGCCCCACCTCGGCCTTTATGACCGGCCGTTCGACGAGGTCGAGCCCGCTGCCCTGCTGGATCAGGTCCTCCATGACCATGCCCGCGCTCGGGCTGAGCACGGAGAGACCGAGCAGCCTGCCCGCCGCGCTGGCGCTGGTGATCACCGCGTCGGCGCCGGACTGCCGCAGCAACGGGGCGTTCTCCTCCTCGCGCACCGCGGCCACGATCTTCGCCCCGCGGTTCAGCTGGCGCGCGGTGAGGGCGACCAGGACGGCGGTGTCGTCGCGCTGCGTCGCGATGATGATCTGGCGGGCCCGCTGCACCTCGGCGCGGAGCAGCACGTCGCTGCGCGTCGCATCGCCGATGACGCCCGCGAACCCCTCCGCGGTGGCCGCGTCGACGACCTTCGCGCTGGGGTCGACCACCACGATCTGCTCCGGCTTCAGGCCGGTCGCGCAGACCGTCTGGATCGCCGACCGGCCCTTGGTGCCGAAGCCGACGACGACAGTGTGTTCACGCAAGTTGGACCTCCAGCGGGACAGACGCCATTCCTCGCGCGTCCGTTCCGTGAGCACTTCGAGGGTGGTGCCGACCAGGATGATCAGGAAGAGCACGCGCAGCGGCGTGATCAGCAGGATGTTGGTGAGCCGCGCACTGTCGCTGTACGGGACGATGTCGCCGTATCCGGTGGTGGAGAGCGTCACCGTCGCGTAGTACGCCGCGTCGAGGAAGTCGACCTGCTTGTCGGAGTTGTCGTTGTAGCCGGCGCGGTCGAGCCACACGATGCAGGTCGTCAGGGCGAGCACCAGCAGGGCCATCAGCAGCCGACGGGTGACTTGCCGCAGCGGACGTACGACCTCGCGCTGAGGCAGCTTGATCCGGTGCGTCGTGTGGTGCTCGTCGGGCTGACGGGCGATGGCGTCGTGGCCGGGAAGTTTCACGTGAAACACTCCCCGCCGTCCGACAGCTCCCAGGGGAGGCCCTCGGCCAGGGCCCATGGGAGATCGAGGATCTCCAGCTCCTGTCCCTGCCGCGCGCCGCCCGGAGGCACCACCGCGAGGCCGTCGGCCGCCGCGATGCCACGCAGCATCGCCGGGCCGTTGAAGTGCAGCGGCACCGCGTCGTCACCGCGCAGCGTGACGGGCACGAGGCGGGTGTCGTAGGGATGGCCGTGCACGTCGTCCCGTACGGCCGCCGTGTACGTCGACGCGGCGCGGCGGCCGGAGAGCGTACGCAGCAGGGGCTCGGCCAGCGTGAGGAGGCCGGAGACGGCCGCCAGCGGATTGCCGGGCAGGCCGACCAGGTGCTGTCCGGGCCGGATGCGGGCCAGCAGCATGGGGTGCCCGGGGCGCACCGCGACACCGTCCACGAGCAGCTCGGCGCCGATGCGGCGCAGGGTGGGGTGGACGTGGTCGACCGGCCCCGAGGCCGTGCCGCCCGTCGTGACGATCAGGTCGGCGGTGGACGCCGTGACCGCCTCGCGGAGGGCCTCGGCGGCGTCGCCCAGGCGCCGGACGCCGGTGACCTCGGCGCCGAGCGCGCGCAGCCAGGGCGGCAGCATCGGACCGAGCGCGTCACGGATGAGGCCCTCGCGGGGGAGCCCCTCGGTCAGCAACTCGTCGCCCAGGACGAGGACTTCGGCACGGGGCCTGCGGATCGCGGAGAGCGTGTCGTACCCGGCGGCCGCGGCGAGTCCGAGCACGGCGGGCGTCACCACCGCGCCGGGCGGGAGCAGACGGTCGCCGGAGCGGCACTCCTGGCCGCGCGGGCGGATGTCCTGGCCGGTCACCATCTCGCGCAGGGCGTGCAGCCTGCCCTTGTCGTCGATGCGGCCGTGCTCGCTGCGCAGGACGGCGGTGGCGTCGTGCGGGATGCGGGCGCCCGTGGCGATGCGCACGGCCTCTCCGTCGATGAGCGCGTCCGGACGGGCGTGCCCGGCGAGGATGCCGTCGGCGCGTACGTCCCAGGGGCCCGGGCCCGCGACGACCCAGCCGTCCATCGCCGAGGTGTCGAAGGACGGCAGGTCGGTGAAGGCGGTGAGCGGTGCCGCCAGGATCAGGCCGAGGGCCCGCTCCAGGGGGACGGGGGCGGGCTCGGCGCCGGGCCCGGGAGCGGCCTGTGCCGCGCGGGCGCGGGCGGCGGGCCAGGGGGTGATGTCGCGGTGCCTGTCCTCGCCTGCGGCGATGGCGTGCTCCTGCGCTGGCTGCGGGGTGGACGGGGGTGCGGCGCTGTGCGGTAGCGCGGCGCCGTTCAGGGGTGCGGCGCTGTGCGGTAGCGCGGCGCCGTACGGTGGCGCGGCTCCACTCGGGGTCGAGGCTCCACTCGGGGTCGAGGCTCCACTCGGGGTCGAGGCGCCGTTCGGAGCCGAGGCGCCGTTCGGAGCCGAGGCCGTGGCGGTGGCCGTAGCGGTGGCCGTGGTCTGCGCCGATGTCGGCCCCTGGGCCGATACCGCTGCCGGGCGAGGGTCGGCGTCGCGCCTGTCGCGGGGGTCGTTCACCAGGGCGAGCGCCTCGTCGATCTCGGCCTCCGGCACGGGCTGCCCGGTCATCGTGCGTCCGGCTCGGCCCCGGCGGCGGCGTCAGGCCCCACGATCGGCTTCGGTTCCTGGGGCGCCTCGGGGGCCTGGGTCACCTTGGGGGCCTGGGTCACCTCGGGGTTCTGGGGCGCCTCGGAGGCCTGGGTCACCTTGGGGGCCTGGGTCACCTCGGGGTTCTGGGGCGCCTCGGAGGCCTGGGTCACCTTGGGGTCCTGTTGGTCCTCGTCCGCCCAGCGGGCCGCGAGCGTCGCGGCCTTGCGCGCCGCCTCCGCCACCGCTTCGGCCCCGCCTGCCGCCCCGCCCCGGGCCGCGGCCTGCGCGGCCGCGTACCCGACGAGGAACGTGGTCAGCGGCGCCGCGGGCCTGGCCACGCCGTGCGCGGCGTCGCGGGCGAGGTCGAGGAGGGTGCCGGTATCGACGTCGAGTTCGATGCCCAGCTCGTCCTTGACTGCGGAAATCCATTCATCCAACACGTGCCCATGCTCCCTGATGCGCGCCCGAGCGGCGGCGATGTCGTCCCAGGTGTCGCAGTCGAAGGCCGCGAGGGGGTCGGTGACCCTGGTGAGGTCGAGCCGCGCGGTGAGCAGCCGCAACGGAAGCCCGGCAAGCCCACGGCGCTCCGCCCCGCCCTGTTCCGTCCAGCCCTGTTCCGCCCTGCCCTGCTCCGCCCCGCCCTGCTCCGCCCCGGCGAGCCCACGGCCCTCCGCCCCGGCGTGCCCGCACCCGGCGGTCCCCTCCCGCCCGGCCGCGAGCAACGATGCGATCTCCCGTCGGAGCGACGCGCTCCGATAGGCCGCGACCAGCGGCTGGTCGCGGCCTTCGGGGTCGGTGAGGACCGCCCCGTCCGCGTCGCTCTCGCGCAGGGCGGTGAGCAGACGGCCGACGGTCCGGTCGCCCAGGAAGGGCAGATCGGCGGAGAGCACCACCACCAGTTCGGCTCCCGTGCGCCGCAGCCCGGCATCGAGCGCGGCGAGCGGCCCGCCGCCCGCGGGCTCCTCGCGGGCCCACACCACGGGCCGCGAGGTCGGCCTCGGATCGGCGACGACGACCGTGGTCCCGGCGCCCGAACACGCCGCGAGGACCCGGTCGATCAGGGCCCTGCCGCCCACACGCACCCCGGGTTTGTCGGCGCCGCCGAGCCGTGCGGCGCCTCCCCCGGCGAGCACGACGGCGTCGTACCGGCCACCTTCGTTCGCGGTCATCCCCCGAGTATGGGCATACGGAGGATCATTGCCACCCCCGCGAAGGGCCCTTCGGGCAAGGGACTTACGTCACGTCCGGCGACTCACACCGACCTCAGCAGCACCGCCGGCCGCTCCACGCAGTCCGCTACATAGCGCAGGAAGCCGCCCGCCGTGCCGCCGTCGCACACCCGGTGGTCGAAGGTGAGCGACAGCTGGACCACGTGCCGCACCGCCAACTCCCCTTCGTGGACCCACGGCTTGGGGATGATCCGCCCGACGCCGAGCATGGCCGCCTCGGGGTGGTTGATGATCGGCGTGGAGCCGTCGACCCCGAACACCCCGTAATTGTTGAGCGTGAAGGTCCCTCCGGTGAGCTCACCGGGGGTCAGCGTCCCGGCCCGCGCCTCCTCCGTGAGCCGGATCAGCTCGGCGTTGATCGAGTCGGTCGTACGCGACTGGGAGTGCCGCACCACCGGCACGACAAGGCCGCGGTCGGTCTGCGCCGCGAAGCCCAGGTGGATGTCGGCGAACCGGCGTACCTCGCGCGCCTCCATGTCCACGCTGGAGTTGAGCATCGGGAAGCGCTGCAGCGCGGCCACGCTGATGCGGGCGAACAGCGCGAGCAGCGAGACCTTCTGGCCGTCGCGCTCGGTCATCGCCGCATTCATGGCCCTGCGGGCGGCGAGCAGTTCGGTCGCGTCGGCGTCGACCCAGCAGGTGGCCTCCGGTATCTCGCGCCGGCTGCGGGACATCTTGTCCGCGACCAGGCCCCTGATACCGGTCAGCGGGTGCCGGGACTCGATGCCCGCGCGCGTGGGCTCCTGTCCGGCCGCCACCTGGCGTCGTTCCTCGGCCTGTCCCGCGCGGATCAGCTCGTCGTCCTCGCGGACGGCCTCCTTGATCGCTCGCGTGTGCTCCGTGGCCCTCGTGCCCGCCCGGCCCGCCGCGACGGCCGACTCGACGTCCGCCCGCGTGATCAGCCCGTCCGGACCCGAGCCCGTGAGACCGCGCAGATCCACGCCGTTCTCCCGCGCCAGCTTGCGTACGAGAGGGGAGATCACCGGAACCGGGCCGTCCGCGCGCACGGGCGGCTCTTCCGGACGCTCCTCCCTCGGCGGTTCCGCCGCAGCGATCGGCGCGGTGGGGCGAGCAGGGGCAGTGGTACCAGTGGGGCTGGTCGAGCTGGTGGGGCTGGTCGAGCCGGTCGAGTTGGTGGGGCTGGTCGAGCCGGTCGAGCCGGTCGAGCTGGTGGGGCTGGTCGAGCTCGTGGGTCGCACCCTCCTGCGGCGTGCGGGAGCCGCCGCCGTTCCGTACCCGACCAGGACGTTGCCGGAGGACTCCTCCGCGGCCGTCCGCAGGGCCCGCTCGGCAGGCTCCTCCGGGGCCCCGGCCGTCTCCGCCGCGGCGCCCACGGCGACCGTCAACAGCGGCGCACCCACGGGCAGTTCCTCGCCCTCCCCGCCGAAGCGGGCCGTCACCACGCCGCCGTAGGGACACGGCACCTCGACCATCGCCTTGGCCGTCTCGACCTCGACGACCGGCTGGTCCACGGCGACGATGTCACCGACCTGGACCAGCCAACGGACGATCTCCGCCTCCGTCAGTCCCTCCCCGAGGTCGGGCAGTTTGAATTCGAGACTGTTCACATCAAAACCGGGGGCCATCAGCTCTCCGCCTCCCACTGCAGCCGCGCGACCGCGTCCAGGATCCGGTCCACGCCCGGTAGATGGTGCTTCTCCAGCATCGGCGGCGGATACGGGATGTCGAACCCCGCGACCCGCAGCACCGGCGCCTCCAGGTGGTGGAAGCACCGCTCGGTGACCCGCGCGGCGATCTCTCCGCCGGGGCCGCCGAAGCCGCCCGACTCGTGCACGACGACCGCGCGGCCCGTCCGCCGCACCGACGCCGCGACCGTCTCGTCGTCGAAGGGCACCAGCGAGCGCAGGTCGACCACTTCGAGGTCCCAGCCCTCCGCGCGGGCGGCCTCGGCGGCCTCCAGGCAGACGGGCACGGACGGGCCGTACGTGATGAGCGTGGCGCTGCGTCCCGCGCGCCGCACCACCGCGCGGCCTATCGGTTCAACGGTCGCCGGAGCGTCCGGGTTCCAGGCGGCCTTGGACCAGTACAGGCGCTTCGGCTCCAGGAAGACGACCGGGTCGTCGGAGGCGATGGAGGCCCGCAGCAGGCCGTACGCGTCGTCGACCGTGGCGGGCGTGACGACGTGGAGACCCGGGGTCGCCATGTAGTACGCCTCGGAGGAGTCGCTGTGGTGCTCGACGCCGCCGATGCCGCCGCCGTAGGGCACGCGGACGGTGAGGGGCAGCGGCATCGCGCCCCTGGTGCGGTTCCGCATCCGCGCCACGTGCGAGATCAGCTGCTCAAAGGCGGGGTAGGCGAAGGCGTCGAACTGCATCTCGACGACCGGTCGCAGGCCGTACATCGCCATGCCCACCGCTGTGCCGAGGATGCCCGCCTCGGCCAGCGGTGTGTCCGTACAGCGGTCCTCGCCGAACTCCTTGGCGAGTCCGTCGGTGACCCGGAAGACACCGCCGAGCGCGCCGACGTCCTCGCCGAGGACGTGCACGGAGGGGTCCTCCGCCATGGAGTCGCGCAACGCTCGCCCGAGCGCCTGCGCCATGGTGGCCGGCTTGGTGACCGGCTTCGCCGCGACCGTGGTCATCGCGCTTCCTCCTCCGCCTCTTCCGAGGCCACTTCCAGCTCGGCGCGCAACTGCGCCGCCTGCTCCCGCAGTTGGGAGGTCTGCTCGGCGTACACGTGCGTGAAGAGGTCCATGGGGTCGAGCAGCGGGTCCTGGTTCATGCGCTCGCGCAGGTCGGCGGCCATGGCCTCGGCCTCGTCGGTCGCCTGCCGCCTGATGTCGTCGTCCAGGAGTCCGCGCTCCGTCAACTCCCGCTCCAGGAGCAGGATCGGGTCGTGATCACGCCAGGCCTCGACCTCGGCGTCGTGGCGGTAGCGCGTGGCGTCGTCGGCGTTCGTGTGGGCTTCCATGCGGTACGTGACGGCCTCGACGAGGGTCGGGCCACCGCCCTCCCGCGCGCGGGAGACCGCTTCGCCGAGGACCTCGTGCATCGCGAGCGCGTCGTTGCCGTCCACCAGGCGTCCCGGCATGCCGTACCCGACGGCCTTGTGGGCCAGGGACGGGGCGGCCGTCTGCTTGGCGAGCGGCACGGAGATCGCGAAGCCGTTGTTCTGCACGAGGAAGACCACGGGGGCCTGCCACACGGCGGCGAAGTTCAGCGCCTCGTGGAAGTCGCCCTCGCTGGTGCCGCCGTCGCCGACCATGGCGAGCGCGACCACGTCGTCGCCCTTGAGGCGGGCGGCGTGCGCGAGGCCCACGGCGTGCGGAAGTTGGGTCGCGAGCGGTGTGCACAAGGGCGCCGTGCGGTGCTCACGCGGGTCGTACCCGGTGTGCCAGTCGCCGCGCAGCAGCGTCAGGGCGCTCACGGGGTCGAGGCCGCGGGCGACCACGGCGAGCGTGTCGCGGTAGCTGGGAAAGAGCCAGTCCCGCTCCTCCAGGGCGAGGGCGGCGGCGATCTCGCACGCCTCCTGCCCGGTGCTGGACGGGTAGACCGCGAGCCTGCCCTGCTTGGTCAGCGCGGTCGCCTGGGTGTTGTAGCGGCGACCGCGCACCAGCTCCGCGTACAGGCGGTGGAGCAGCCCCGGATCGGCCTTGTCCGCGGCCTCGGTCCCAAGGACGCGGTACGGCTCCGCGTCCGGAAGGAGCGGCGCGGGGTCGATCCTGGGCTGCCAAGCGGGGGGCGGAGAGGGCCGGTAGGCGCCCCGCTGCTCCATGACCGTCATGACGGCACCTCCTGGGGGGAAGCGGTCTCCTCGTGGGAGCGACAAAAGAGGCGCGGCGATGTGATGCGCCTCACCAACCGATTGTTCGGTCGTCGGCACATTTTGGCTACAGGCACCTCCAGGCTGTGGACAAACGGTTCTGCACAGCCTGGGATGGATGCAGTACGTCCATGGTAGGGAGGCGGGGGGACATGGCATCTGAACGAATGGCCGACCGGCACGACAGCGACCGCCCGGAACCCCGGTCGGAGACGCGCCCCGAGCCCCGTCCCGAGCCCAGGCCCCTGGACGCCATCGACCGCGACATCCTGCAGATCCTGCACACGGACGGTCGCGCGTCGATACGCTCCGTGGCCGAACGCGTCCACGTGTCACGGGCCAACGCGTACGCGCGCATCAACCGCCTGATCGACGACGGCGTCATCCGGGGCTTCGGAGCGCGGATCAACCACGAGCGCGCCGGGCAGGGCGCGTCCGCGTACATCACGCTCAAGATCGTTCAGAACACCTGGCGTACGGTGCGCGAGCATCTGCGCGCACTCCCCGGTGCGTCCCACATCGCGCTGGTCAGCGGCGACTTCGACGTACTGCTCCTGGTGCACACGCCGGACAACCGCGCCCTGCGCGAACTGGTGCTCACCCGGCTGCAGTCCATCCCCGAAGTACTCAGCACGCGTACGTTGCTGGTCTTCGAGGAGGACGACATGGAGCCGGAGAGCTGACTCCCCGGCCAGGGCATGCGCTTCCGCGCGGCTGGTTCAGCGTTCGGCGCGCAGCCCTGCGAAGGCCAACTGCACGACCGCGTCGGCGATTTGTGCGCCGTTGGCGGCACCGCGGCTCTCCGGCCGGTACCACTCGACGATGGAATTGATCATTCCGAAGAGCAGCCGGGTGGCCAGGCGCAGTTCGACGTCGGAGCGCAGATCGCCGTCCGCGACGGCCTCCTTCAGCAGCTCGGCCACCTGCTGGTCGAACTCCCTGCGCCGCTCCATGGCCCAGCGCTCGGTGTCCGTGTTGCCGCGCACCCGCAGCAGCAGCGTCACATAGGGCAGTTCGGCGACCAGGACCTCCACCGTGCGGCGCGTGACGTGCTCCAGGCGCTGCACCGCACTGCCCACGCGCGCGTGCTCCTCGGCGAGGATCCCGAAGAGGCCGTCGAGCGCCCGGCTCACGGCACGGCGCAGCAGCTCCTCCTTGCCCGTCACGTGGTGGTAGATCGAGGACTTGGAGATGCCGGCCGCCTTGGAGAGGTGCTCCATGGACGTGCCGTCGTAGCCCCGCTCGTTGAAGACCCTGACGGCCACGCCGAGCAGTGTCTCCGGGGTGTACGTGTCCCGCCGGGCGGTGGTCATGAGTACTCCTCTCGCACGGCCTGGCGCCGCAGGGCCTGGGAGGGCGCGTAACGCCCTGTGGGGTACTCGTCGTGCAGGAGGTCCAGCGCCTCCGCCACGCGGTACGCGGTGAGCCGACGGCCCCATTCGATCGGTCCGAGCGGGTAGTTGACGCCGAGCCGCATGGCGGTGTCGACGTCCTCGGCCCGCGCCACCTCGCGCCCCACGGCGTCGTGGGCGAAGTCGACGAGCATCCACACCGTGCGGGCCACGATCATCCCCGGGGTGTGCCCGATGACGCTGACTTTCTTGCCGAGCGCCTGGAAGAGGCCGATCGCCTCCTTCAGGCCCTGCTCGCTCACCCTGCTCGACGGCGCCAGGGCGATGCGGGTCGCGGCCCGGTAGTCCAGCGCGAGGTCGAAGTGGATCGTGGGCTCCGTATCGGTGTCGGCGGCCGAGCCGTCGGCCAGGGCGAGCCGTGTGCCGCTGGGGAGTTCGATGTGGCCCGGGGAGCTCGGGACTCCCGGGCCACGCTTGATCCGAATGCCCGCCGACCTGATGAGGTCGACGAGCGCGTCCGCCGGGAAGAGGTCGCCGTCGACGACGACGGACTCCGGGGCCTTCGCGGCATCCGCGGTGTGCGGCTCCGCGCGCGGGGCGTCGTCCCCGTACGCGTACCAGCCCTGTCCCGACTTGCGGCCGAGGCGGCGCGACTCGACGAGGCGGCGCTGCGCGAGCGAGGGCGTGAACTTGGGGTCCTGGAAGAAGGAGTCCCACACGGAGCGTGTGACCGCTTCGTTGACGTCCTGGCCGATGAGGTCGGTGAGCTCGAAGGGGCCCATCTTGAAGCCGCCGCACTCGCGCAGGACGGCGTCGATCGTGGCGGGGTCGGCGACCCGCTCCTCGTACAGGCGCAGGGCCTCGGCGTAGAAGGGCCGCGCGACGCGGTTGACGACGAAGCCGGGGGTGTCCGCGCAGCGCACCGGGGTCTTGCCCCAGGCCTTCGCGGTCTCGTACGCGCGCGTGGCGGCCGACCCGTCCGTCGCGAAGCCGCTGACGACCTCGACGAGGGGGAGCAGCGGCGCGGGGTTGAAGAAGTGCAGGCCGACGAAACGCCCCGGCTCGCGCAGCGCGCCCGCGATGGCGGTCACGGACAGGGACGAGGTGTTGGTCGCCAGCAGACAGTCCTCGGACACGACATCTTCGAGGTCTTGGAACAGCCGCTGTTTGACGTCCAGTTGCTCCAGGACCGCCTCGACGACGAGACCGCAGTCGGCGAGTTCCGCGAGGCTCGCGGCCGCCGTGAGCCTGCCGTCGGCGGCGGCGCGGTCCTCGGCCGAGAGCCTGCCCTTCTCGACGAGCCGGTCCAGCCGGGCCCCGATCGCGTCGGCCGCCGCCTTCGCGCGGTCGGGCGCGGCGTCGTACAGCCGCACGGGGTGGCCCGCGACCAGGGCGACCTGCGCGATGCCCTGCCCCATGGTTCCGGTACCGACCACGGCAACGGCGCTGGTGAGCTCGAGTGCTGTCATGCTCGCGATCCTCCCGCACGGCCTTCGGCCGGGGGTTTCGGGGGTGGCCGTGGAGAAGTTGTCCACAGGTTTGGCAGACCCTCTTGTCCCGACCGATCGTTCGGTTACTCTAGCTCTGTCTGCACGTCCCTGCCCACCGTCCCTGCCCAGTTCGCCAGCTCGACGAAGAGCTGACCGACGAGGAGTTGGTCCGTCATGGCCGCCGAACTCACCGCGCACGACCTCATCGCCAAGCACCGGCCCACCCTCGACCAGGCGCTGGAGACCATCCGCACGCGCGCGTACTGGTCCCCGCACCCCGAACACCCCAAGGCGTACGGCGAGGACGGCAGTCTGAGCCTGCCCGAGGGCAAGGCCGCCTTCGACGCCCTCCAGGGCACCCGCTTCGACCTCGACCAGCCCGGCACGGACGACTGGGTGGGCGGCGAAGTGTCGCCGTACGGACCCGAGTTGGGGATCACGTACCCCCACCCGGACATCGACACCCTGCTGCCCGCCATGCGCGCCGGGATGCGCGCCTGGCGCGACGCGGGCGCGGAAGCGCGCGCGATGGTCTGTCTGGAGATCCTGTCGCGGATCAGCGCCCGCACGCACGAGTTCGCGCACGCGGTCATGCACACCAGCGGCCAGGCCTTCATGATGGCCTTCCAGGCGGGCGGCCCGCACGCCCAGGACCGCGGCCTGGAAGCGGTCGCGTATGCGTACGTCGAGCAGTCCCGCACCCCCGACGCCGCCGAGTGGACCAAGCCCCAGGGCAAGCGCGACCCCCTCCCGATGAACAAGCGGTTCACGCCCGTCGCGCGCGGCATCTCCCTGATGATCGGCTGCAACACCTTCCCGACGTGGAACGGCTACCCCGGCCTGTTCGCCTCGCTCGCCACCGGCAACCCCGTCCTGGTCAAGCCCCACCCGCGCGCGGTGCTGCCCCTCGCGCTCACGGTCCGCATCGCCCGCGAGGTCCTCGCCGATGCGGGCTTCGACCCGAACCTCGTCTGCCTGGCGGCCGAACGGCCCGGAGAGGGCATCGCCAAGACCCTCGCGGTGCGCCCCGAGATCAAGCTGATCGACTACACCGGATCGACGGCGTTCGGCGACTGGCTGGAGGCCAACGCCCGCCAGGCGCAGGTCTACACGGAGAAGGCCGGGGTCAACACGGTCGTCGTGGAGTCGACGGACAACTACAAGGGAATGCTGGCCAACCTCGCCTTCTCCCTGTCCCTCTACAGCGGCCAGATGTGCACCACCCCGCAGAACCTCCTGATCCCGCGCGAGGGCATCGCGACGGACGCGGGCGCCAAGTCGTACGACGACGTGGTGTCCGACCTCGCGGCCTCCGTGAACGGCCTGCTCGGCGACGACGCCCGGGCGAACGGCATCCTCGGCGCGCTGGTCAACCCGGACGTGAAGGCCCGCCTGGAGGCGGCCGCCGGGCTCGGCGAAGTCGCCCTGGCCTCACGGGAGATCGCCAACCCCGAGTTCCCGGACGCCGTGGTCCGCACCCCGGTGATCGTCAAGCTGGACGGCGCGAAGCCCGACGCCGAGGCGGCCTACCTCAGCGAGTGCTTCGGCCCGGTCTCCTTCGCGGTCGCCGTCGACTCGGCGGCGGACGCGGTGGAGCTGCTGCGCCGCACGGTGCGCGACAAGGGAGCGATGACCGTCGGGGCGTACACCACGTCGGACGAGCTCTCCGCCGCCGTCGAGGAGACCTGCCTCGAGGAGTGCGCCCAGCTGTCCCTGAACCTCACGGGCGGCGTCTATGTGAACCAGACGGCGGCGTTCTCCGACTTCCACGGCTCGGGCGGCAACCCCGCGGCGAACGCCGCGCTGTGCGACGGCGCGTTCGTGGCCAACCGCTTCCGCGTGGTGGAGATCCGCAGGGACGCCTGACGCCCCGACGTCCGCGGCGGGTTCAGGCCTCCGGCCCCGGAGGCCTGCCCGCCGACCAGTGGAAGAGCGCCATGCCGACGCTCGTCGCCAGGTTGTAGCTGGAGACCTGCGGGCGCATCGGCAGGGACACCAAGTGATCGGCGCGGTCCCGCAGTTCGGCCGACAGGCCGCTGCGCTCGGACCCGAAGGCGAGCACGGCGTCGTCCGGGAGCTTCAGCCCCCGGATGTCCTCGCCCTCCGCGTCGAGCGCGAACACCGGGCCCGGCGGCAGCTCCGCGACCTCCATCCGCTCCACGGCGGTCGCGAAGTGCAGGCCGGCCCCGCCGCGCACGACAGTGGGGTGCCAGGGATCGAGCGTGCCGGTCGTGACGACCCCGGTCGCCCCGAACCCCGCGGCGAGCCGGATCACCGCCCCCGCGTTGCCGAGATTGCGCGGATCGTCGAGCACGACGACCGGAGCGGTCCTCGGCAGCCGCCCCAGCACCGCCAGATTGGCCGTACGCGAGGGACGCACCGCGAGCGCGGCGACCGCCGTGGGGTGCAGTCGGGGCACGAGAGCGCGCAGCCGCTCGTCCTCGACCTGCACCAGCAGCCCGTCGAGCGCGTCCCGCACGTCCGGCGCGAGGTCGTCCGCCAGGGCGAGGACGGCGGCCCGGTCACTGGTCAGCGCGAGAGGCACCCGCGCCTCGAAGCGCAGCGCGTGCTTGATCGCGTGGAAGCCGTCGAGCAGCACGGAGCCGTCGGCCAGCCCGCGCCAGGCGCGTACGGCGCCCTCGGGGTCCGACCCGTCCACCCCGTACGTCCCGTCCGTGCCGTTCATGGTGTGAAGCCTACGCGCGCCTGCTCGGTGGGCTCCGTGCCCGGCTCGTCGCCCGACGCGCGCTGCTCCGGCATGGCGCCCCGGTTCTCGGCACGGCCGGCATGGCCGGCACGGGGGAGCGCAACGCGGGAAACCACCGCTCCACGCGCGCGTGCCACCCAACCGCCCAGGCGCCGCAGGAACGACGTCGGAAGGAACACGGCGTCGGCCGCGATCATCGCCAGCGAGAAGAACGGCAGACCCAGGACGACCGCGATCACGGCGTGCTCGAACATCATGGCCGCCAGCAGGACGTTCTTGACCCGGCGGTTGAAGAGCGTGAAGGGGAAGGCCACCTGCACGACGACCGTCCCGTACGTCACCAGCATCACCATGAGGCCGTGCGACGAGAGCAGGTCGGAGAGGGCGGGCCAGGGGGAGAAGTAGTCGAGGTTCAGCGGGTAGTAGACGGCCGTGCCGTCCTGCCATCGGGTGCCCTGGATCTTGTACCAGCCGGCCGTCGCGTAGATCAGACAGGCCTCGACCATGATCACGAGCAGTCCGGCGTTGTGGGCGATGTTGGCCACGACGTCGAGGAGCTTGCGCAGTTCGCTCTCCGGTCCCCGTCGCCCAGCGGCCCACCACAGGCCGTGCGCCAGCCACATCCCCCAGAAGAACAGCAGCCAGCCGCCGCTGAGTTCTCCCATGAACGTGACGACGGAAAGCCCGAGACCGAGCACCCACCACAGGACGGGCCCCACCCTGTTGGCGTCCGCCACGTCCGCCACGCGCGCGCGTGCCGCACGCCGCGCGTCCAGCGACCAGACCTGGCCGCACCGCGTGAAGACCAGATACGTCGCCATCAGATGGATGACGTTGTCGCCGCCGTCCCCGATGAAGATGCTGCGGTTCTGCAGCGACAGCACGCCGATCATGAAGAGCACGGACATCGCGCGCGTGTGCCAGCCGAGCAGCAGCAGGGCGCTGCTCAGCATCGCCAGCGCGTAGACGGCCTCGAACCAGATCTGCCCGTCCGACCACATCAACGCGGTGAAGGCGCCGTTGCTCGAGACGAGCTGCTGCGCCATGTCCCAGTTCCAGGGGCCGTCGGGCCCGTACATCTCATGGCGGTGGGGGAATTCGCGCAGCAGGAAGAACAGCCAGGTGGCCGCGAAGCCGATGCGGATCACCGCGGTCTGATACGGCCCGAGGGCGTATCCGGTGGCCTTGCCGAGCCCTTGTCCCAGCGGACGTGCGAACCGACTCACCGGTCACTCCCCTTCGCGCCCGGAAGCTTCGCGTCCGGCAGCTTCGCGTCCGAGAGCGGCAGGTCCTCCGGCGTCACCGTCCACCAGGGGAGCAGGCGGTACACCGGCTTGGCGGAGACCTTCTCGTCGCTCCACTTCGGCGGCCGCACGTTCGTGGTCTTCGAGCGCAGCTGCACGCGCGCGATCTCGTCGCCCTTGCCGCCCGGCGCCTCCCGTTCCAGGCGCATGTACGCGATGCGGCGGACGTAGCGCTCGGAGAGCTGGCCCCGCAGGCCGACGGGACGATTCTGCGCGTCGTGCGAGCCCACATAGAAGTCCCAGGCCCTGCGCAGCTCGTTCTGCTGCGTGTGGCTGGGCAGCAGACTGCCGTCGATCCCGGCGCCGTCCATCGCGGAGAGGTCGTACCAGTCCGTGGTCCGTACGCCTCCTCCGGCCGTACGGAGCTCCGCTCGGACCTGCACCGCGACGTTCTGCTGGAGCGGGTTGGGCGCGAAGAGCTTCCAGTTCTGCTCGAACTCGGGGTATATCCACTCGTCGACCACGTCGCCGTGCTGCTTGGTCAGGGTGTTCGAGGGCGCGACGTGGAGGAAGAGCATCCCCGTGTGGACGACGGCGACCACGGCGATGACCGCCAGGGCGCATGCCGCGGCGATCTGATGGCCGAGCTTGAGCCCGGCGATGCCCACGCGGACCGCGGGCCCTGGGTCGTCGGGTCCGGCGGGCCCGCCACCGGATCCCTTGTCGTACCCGTCCATTCCGCCCCGTTCCCCGTTCCCGCACCGAACCCTGCCGCCGGAACGGTACTCAGGCCTGCCCGCCCCGCACAGCATCCGTGAAGTTATCCACAGGGTTGACACCTTATGGCGCCGCGCCGCACCATTGAATTCAACGAACCGAACGATCGGTCGGTAGGTTCGCTCAAGGTCGAGGGGGACCGAGATGGCGACAGCAGCCGCACACCAGGCGGCGGGGACGGAGCCGGACGAGGCCGCGTCCATGGCCGCGCACGCGGCGGAGCACCAGGCCGCCTTCGACGCGGCGGTCGCCGCCGACGAGCGCATCGAGCCACGCGACTGGATGCCGGACGCCTATCGCGCGTCCCTGGTCCGCCAGATCGCGCAGCACGCACACTCCGAGATCATCGGCATGCAGCCGGAGGCCAACTGGATCACGCGCGCGCCCTCGCTGCGGCGCAAGGCGATCCTCATGGCGAAGGTGCAGGACGAGGCCGGTCACGGCCTGTATCTCTACAGCGCCGCCGAGACCCTCGGCACCAGCCGTGACGAGCTCCTCGACAAGCTGCACGCGGGCCGCCAGAAGTACTCGTCGATCTTCAACTACCCCACGCTGACCTGGGCCGACGTCGGCGCGATCGGCTGGCTCGTGGACGGCGCCGCCATCACCAACCAGGTCCCGCTGTGCCGCTGTTCGTACGGTCCCTACGCCCGCGCGATGGTCCGCGTCTGCAAGGAGGAGTCCTTCCACCAGCGCCAGGGGTACGAGTCGTTGCTCGCCCTCAGCCGCGGCACCCAGGCCCAGCACGACATGGCGCAGGACGCCGTGAACCGCTGGTGGTGGCCCTCGCTGATGATGTTCGGCCCGCCCGACGACGAGTCCTCGCACTCCGAGCAGTCGATGACGTGGAAGATCAAGCGCCACTCGAACGACGAGTTGCGCCAGCGCTTCGTGGACATCTGCGTCCCCCAGGCCGAATCACTCGGACTGACGCTCCCCGACCCGGACTTGGTGTGGAACGAGCAGCGGGGTCACTACGACTTCGGCCCCATCGACTGGACCGAGTTCTGGGACGTCCTCAAGGGCAACGGCCCCTGCAACGACCAGCGCATCACCCAGCGCAGGCGCGCCCATGAGGAGGGCGCGTGGGTCCGAGAGGCCGCCGCCGCGTACGCGACGAAGCACGGCGAGAAGCACGGAGGGGCAACAGCATGAGCAGCACGACCGAATGGCCGCTGTGGGAGGTGTTCGTCCGCTCCCGCCGCGGGCTCTCCCACACCCACGCGGGCAGCCTGCACGCCCCCGACGCGGAGATGGCCCTGCGCAACGCCCGCGATCTGTACACCCGCAGAAGCGAGGGCGTCTCCATCTGGGTGGTGCCGTCCACCGAGATCACCGCCTCGTCCCCGGACGAGAAGGACTCCTTCTTCGAACCGGCCGGCGACAAGCCCTACCGCCACCCGACGTTCTACGACATCCCGGAGGGGGTGAAGCACCTGTGACCGCCTCCACCGACGCCGCCGCGACCGTCACGGAAGCCTCGGCCCTCCCCGCCCTGGCCCTCGGCGACGACGCGCTGGTGCTCTCCCACCGCCTGGGGGAGTGGGCCGGACACGCCCCCGTCCTCGAAGAGGAGGTCGCCCTGGCGAACATCGCCCTCGACCTCCTCGGTCAGGCCCGCATCCTGCTCTCCATGGCCGGTGACGAGGACGAGTTGGCGTATCTCCGCGAGGAGCGCGCCTTCCGCAACCTCCAGCTGGTCGAGCAGCCGAACGGCGACTTCGCGCACACCATCGCCCGTCAGCTCTACTTCTCCACGTACCAAACCCTGCTGTACGGCCAGTTGGCGGCGGGCGACGGCCCCTTCGCCCACCTGGCGGCGAAGGCCGTCAAGGAGGTCGCCTACCACCAGGACCACGCCGAGCAGTGGACCCTGCGCCTCGGCGACGGCACGGCCGAGAGCCACGAGCGCATGCAGCGCGGCCTCGACGCCCTGTGGCGGTACACCGGCGAGATGTTCCAGCCGGTGGCCGCCCTGGAGGCCGACTGGCCGTCGCTGCGGGAGAGTTGGACGGCCTCGGTCACGGCGGTCGTCGAGCGTGCCACGCTGACCGTGCCCGAGGGACCGCAGACCGGTGCGTGGACGGCGGGCGCCGGACGCCAGGGCCTGCACACCGAACCGTTCGGGCGGATGCTCGCCGAGATGCAGCATCTGCACCGCAGCCACCCGGGGGCGTCATGGTGACGACCGCGCCCACCGCGCTGGAGGCCGAGCTCCTGGCCCTCGCGGGCTCGGTGCCCGACCCGGAGCTGCCGGTGCTGACCCTGGCCGAGCTCGGCGTGGTCCGCGGTGTCCGGGTGCTCGGCCCCGGCAAGGTCGACGTCGACCTGACCCCCACGTACACCGGCTGCCCCGCGATAGAGGCCATGACCGCCGACATCGAGCGGGTACTGCACGACCGCGGAATGGCCGAGGTCGCGGTGCACACGGTCCTCTCCCCCGCCTGGTCGACGGACGACATCAGCGCCGAAGGCCGCCGCAAGCTGGCCGAGTTCGGCATCGCGCCCCCGCGCTCCCACCCGGCCGACGGCCCCGTCCCCCTGAGCCTGTCGATCCGCTGCCCGCACTGCGGCTCGACCGACACCGAACTGCTCAGCCGCTTCTCGTCCACGGCCTGCAAGGCGCTGCGTCGCTGCGCCTCCTGCCGTGAACCCTTCGACCACTTCAAGGAGTTGTGATGGCCCGCTTCCACCCGCTCCGGGTAGCGGCGGTCGACCGGCTCACCGACGACTCCGTGACGCTGACGTTCGACGTACCGCCCGCGCTGCGCGAGGAGTTCCGCTTCGTCCCCGGCCAGCACCTCGCCCTGCGCCGCTTCGCCGACGGCACCGAGATCCGACGTACGTACTCGATCTGCTCCCCGGCACCGCACCCGGACGCCCAGGGAGAACCCCGGAGCCTGCGCGTCGGCGTACGCCTCGTCGAGGACGGCGCCTTCTCGACGTACGCCTTCAAGGAAGTCGCCGTCGGCGACGAGCTGGAGGTGATGACGCCCGCAGGGCGCTTCACCCTGGACCCGGCGCCCGGACGCTATGCGGCGATCGTCGGCGGCAGCGGCATCACCCCGGTGCTCTCCATCGTCACGACACTCCTGGAGCGCGAACCGCAGGCGGACTTCTGCCTGATACGCAGCGACCGCACCGCCGCGTCGACGATGTTCCTGGAGGAGGTCGCCGACCTCAAGGACCGCTGGCCCGACCGGTTCCAGCTGGTCACGGCGCTCTCCCGCGAGGAGCAGCAGGCGGGCCTCGACTCCGGACGGCTCGACGACGAGCGGCTCGCCCGACTCCTGCCCGCACTGCTGCCCGTGGACGAGATCGAGGGCTGGTTCCTGTGCGGTCCGTTCGGCCTGGTGCAGGGTGCCGAGCGGACGCTGCGCGGGCTCGGTGTGGAGCGCCGCCGCATCCACGAGGAGATCTTCCACGTCGACGGCGGTGTCCCCGCGGCGGCCACGTCACCCACGTCACCCGCGCCCGAGCACAGCACGGTGACGGTGACGCTCGACGGCCGTTCGGGCACCTGGCCCGTCCGCGACGGCGAGACCCTCCTGGAGACGGTGCTGCGCAACCGCGCCGACGCACCCTATGCCTGCAAGGGCGGTGTGTGCGGCACCTGTCGGGCCTTCCGGGTCTCGGGCGAGGTGCGGATGGACCGGAACTTCGCGCTGGAACCGGAGGAGACGGAGGCCGGCTATGTGCTGGCGTGCCAGTCCCATCCGGCCACGGACACCGTGGAGTTGGACTTCGACCGCTGAGCCCGCCCTTCCCCTTCTTGTCCTGTCGCCTTCCCCTGCCTGTCCTGTCGCCTGTTCCCGCCCATCCTGCCGACGGTCCCTCCTGTCGTCCCCTCTGCCTGTTCCCTTCCCGTAGAACCTGTTCTATCTTGACGGACCGTCAGATCTGAAGCGGGAGGACAGGCAGTGGACTTCACCTTCACCGAGGAACAGCAGGCCGTGGTCGAGGCGGCGAAGGCCCTCTTCGTCGACGTCGCGCCGGACGGGGTGCCGAGCCCCGCCCTCACCCCCGGCGCCGTCGCCGAGGACTTCGATCGCGCCCTGTGGTCCCGGCTCGCCGAATCCGACCTGCTCGGCGTGCTCATCGACCCCGAGCACGGCGGCGTGGGCCTGGACGCCATCGCCCTGTGCCTGGTCCTGCGCGAGTCCGCGAAGGTGCTCGCGCGGGTCCCGCTCCTGGAGAGCAGCGCCGCCGCATCGGCCGTACAGGCCCACGGCGGCGACGAGTTGAGGCGACGGATCCTCCCGGCGGCCGCCCGCGGCGAACTCGTCCTCACCGTCGCGGCGAACGGCCGCACCGGCCACGACCCCGCCGAGCTCGCCGTCACGGCCCAGCGCGACGGCGGCAGCTGGGTCCTGGACGGGCTCCAGACAGGGGTGCCCTGGGCGCTCGACGCCGACCTCGTCGTCGTCCCCGCCCACACCCCCGAGGGCCGCGCCGTCCTCGCGCTCGTCCCCCGCGGCCACGAGGGAGTCACCGTCGCCGAGCAGATCTCCACCACCGGTGAGCGGCTCGGCCAACTCCGCCTGACGGCCGTGCACATCGCGGCGACCGACGTCATCGACGCCGACGGGGCCTGGGACCGGCTGCGGGACCTGCTCGCCACCGGGACCTGCGCGCTCGCCCTCGGCCTCGGTGAGGGCGTGCTCGGCATGACGAGCGAATACACCGGCAAGCGGGAGCAGTTCGGCCACCCCGTGGCCACGTTCCAGGCCGTGGCCATGCAGGCCGCCGACCGCTACATCGACCTGCGCGCGATGGAGGTCACCCTCTGGCAGGCCGCCTGGCGCGTCAGCACCGGAGCGGACGGCGCCCTGCCCACGACGGGAGACGTGGCCGTGGCCAAGATCTGGGCCTCCGAGGGCGTACGAAGGGTCGCGCAAACGGCCCAGCACCTGCACGGCGGCTTCGGCGCCGACACCGACTACCCCTTGCACCGCTATCACGCCTGGGCCAAGCAGCTGGAGCTCTCCCTGGGCCCCGCCGCGGCGCACGAGGAAGCACTGGGCGACCTCCTGGCCGCCCACGCGCTCGGCTGACTCGGACCAGCCGCTCGGCCGACTCAGACCACGGTGCCCGGCTGGCCCTTGTCGTCGACGACGGGCCGCCCGGCCGCCGCCCAGGCCTCCATGCCACCGGCGACGTTCACCGCGTCGATGCCCTGCTGCCCGAGGTACATGGTGACCTGGGCGGAGCGCCCGCCGGACCGGCAGATCACATTGACCCTGCCGTCCTGCGGCGCGGCCTCGGTCAACTCGCCGTACCGCGCGACGAATTCGCTCATCGGAAGGTGCAAGGCGCCCGCCGCGTGGCCCGCCTGCCATTCGTCGTCCTCACGGACGTCCAGCAGAAAGTCGTCACCCGCGAGCTCGTCCACGCCGACCGTGGGCACCTGAGAACCAAAAACCATGCCCCCGACGCTACCGGACGGGCACCGCCGTACGGTCTGCGCGGTCAGCCGCACAGACCGGCCACGCGGTCAGCCGCACAGACCGGCCACGCGGTCAGCCGCACAGACCGGCCACGCGGTCAGCCGCACAGACCGGCCACGCGGTCAGCCGCACAGACGGGCTACGCGGTCAGCCGCTCCAGCTCCGCCTCGCGCTCGGCGACCTGTGCGAGCAGCTGCTCGGCGATCTCGTCGAGCAGCGTGTCCGGATCGTCCGGCGCCAGCCGCAGCATCCCGCCGATCGCGCTCTCCTCCAGCTCCTTGGCGAGGACCGAGAGCAGCTCCTTGCGCTGGGCGAGCCATTCGAGCCTGGCGTACAGCTCCTCGCTGCGCGTGAGCCGCAGCGCCTCGGGCACGGGCCCCGCGGCCCACTCCTCGGACAGCTCCCGCAGCAGCGCCTCGTCGCCGCGCGCGTACGCGGCGTTGACGCGCGTGATGAACTCCTCGCGCCGCTGCCGCTCGCTCTCCTCCTGCGCCAGATCCGGATGCGCCTTGCGGACCAGCTCGCGGTAGAGCTTGCGGGCCTCCTCGCCGGGGCGCACCCGCTGCGGCGGCCGCACCGACTGATCGGTCAGCATCGCGGCGGCCTCGGGGTAGAGCCCTTCGCCGTCCATCCAGCCGTGGAACAGCTCGTCGACGCCCGGCATCGGCATGACCCGCGCCCGCGCCTCGTCCGCCTTGCGCCGGTCCTCGGGGTCGCCCGTGCGGGCCGCGGTGGCCTCGGCGATCCGGGCGTCCAGCTCGTCGAGCCGTGCGTACATCGGGCCGAGCTTCTGGTGGTGCAGGCGGGAGAAGTTCTCCACCTCGACCCGGAAGGTCTCCAGCGCGATCTCGTACTCGATCAGCGCCTGCTCGGCGGCGCGCACGGCCCGCTCGAGCCGCTCCTCCGGCCGCTCAGGGCTCTGAGGGGTCTCGGGCTGCGTCGGCTCGGCTTCCGGGGTCGTCACCCACCCAGCCTAGGCCACCACTCGAAGCACCTCGCAGGAGCGGCCGCTCACACCCCGGCCTCCGCCGCCACCCGCCCCTCCTTGACCGCACGCACCAGCAGCGCGTGATCCGCCTCCGTACGGTTCGCGTACGCCGTGGCGAACCGTGCCACCGCCTCGTCGAGCTCGTCGTTCTTGCCGCAGTACCCGGCTATGAGGCGCGGGTCGGCGCTGTGCGCGTGGGCGCGGGCCAGCAGGGCGCCGGTCATGCGGCCGTAGTCGTCGATCTGGTCGGCGGCCAGCGCCGCCGGGTCCACGCTGCCCTTGCGGTTCCTGAACTGACGTACCTGGAAAGGGAGTCCGTCGACCGTCGTCCACCCGAGCAGGAAGTCGCTGACGACCTGCATCCGCTTCTGGCCGAGCACCACCCGGTGCCCCTCGTGCGCCGCCGTCGGCGCCTTGAAGCCGGCCGCCGGCAGATGCGGAAGGAGCACGGAGGGCCGCGTCTCCTTGACCTGGAGCACGAGCGGCTCGCCCCGGTGGTCGAGCAGCAGCACCACGTACGACCGAAGGCCCACGCTGCCCGTGCCGACCACGCGGAACGCCACGTCCTGGATCGCATACCGCCCGAGGAGCGGCAGCCGGTCCTCGGTCAGCGTGCCCAGGTACTCCCCGAGCCCGGCGGCCACCGACGCCGCCTCCGCGTCCGGCACGCGCCGCAGCACGGGCGGGGCGTCGACGAAGCGCCACCCCACGGAACCGTCAGGGCCCTCGAAGCGCTCCGTGGACTTCGCCGCGAACCGGGCGCTCGTGTTGTGCCGCGCCTTCTCGGAGACGCGCTCCAGGGTGCCGAGGAGGTCACGCGCGTCCGTGTACGAGACCAACTCCTCGTCCGCGATGGCGTTCCAGGCGTCCAGGGCGGGAAGCTTCGCGAGCAGCCGCATCGTGCGGCGATAGGCCCCGACGGCGTCCAGCGCCGCCTCCTCGCAGACGTCCTCGCTCGCCCCCGCCTCGCGCCCCGCGAGCACCAGGGACGTGGCGAGGCGTTTGAGGTCCCACTCCCAGGGGCCGTGCACCGTCTCGTCGAAGTCGTTCAGGTCGATGACGAGGCCGCCCCGCGCGTCCGCGTAGAGACCGAAGTTCGCCGCGTGGGCGTCCCCGCAGATCTGTGCGCCGATGCCGGTCACCGGGGTGCGCGCGAGGTCGTACCCCATCAGTCCCGCGGAGCCCCGCAGGAACGCGAAGGGGGAGGCGGCCATCCTGCCGACCCGTATCGGCGCGAGCTCGGCGAGCCGGCTGCGGTTGGTCTCCTTGACGACGGCCACGGGATCGGGGCGGTCACCGTCCACCAGGAACCGCGCGTGCTCGACCCGCGCCACCCGCTTCCGCAGCGCCTTGCCCGCCCCCTTGGGCGACCCCTGCGCGGGCCATACGGCAAAGCCCGCCACCTTCGGCAGCCGCACGACCGGCCCCCGCTGCCCGGGTACCGCCTTGCCACGCTCCGCCTTGCCGAGCTCCGCCATGCCATCGCCCCCCGACCGTTCGACCGAACCAGCCTCGAAGGTACCTCCGCCCGCCGACACCCGTCAGAGCCTGTGGATAACTTCGAAGGCATACGTCAAAGAAGCGGCCCCCTTCCGGACTCTCGTCCGGAGGAGGGCCGCTCGGTGATCTCTCAGCCGGCGCCGACCATGCGTTGTGTCAGGCGGAGTTGTGCCCGAGAGAGGGCTGTCACCAGGCGGGGGCCGACGAAGAGGGCCACGACGCCGCCCGCGAAGTGAAGGGCCACGGCACCCTCGGGCGTCGGACCGCCCCAGGCCGGGTTCGGGTAGGGGGCCCAGCCCCAGATCGGGTAGGTGAGGTTACGGGCGCAGACGATCACTACGCCCGCGGCGAGCGCGAAGGCAAGACCGCTCAGCAGCAGATCGACGAAGAAGTAGCCCAGCGTGCGGCCGAGTCGTCCCCGCCCCTGGCCGGGCGCCATGCGGATCCCGAAGAACCACCGGGCGCGTGCCCGGCCGAACGCGCCGACGCAGGCCACCGCGAGCGCGGTCGCCACGAGTGCGCCCGCGATCCCGAGTTGGGGCACGCCCTCCTCCTGGCTGATCCGCAACGCGTTGACCACCGCGAAGAACCAGGCCAGCCCCAGCGGCGCCAGCAGCGCGTGCAGCATGTGCCGCCAGGTGACGGCGCGGAAGGGCACACGCACCAGGTCGGCGACGAAGCCGCGGGGGCTGCCGCCCGGCGCGGAACGCACGGTCGTACGGGACATGAAGGTTCTCTCCTCGGGGGGTGGGGAGTGGGAGGTGGGGGGTGGGGGGTGATTCGGGGTAGCCCGGGGTGGCTCAGGGGACTCCGGGGGGGGATCGGGGTGGTTCGGGGAGTTCGAGAGCTCGGGAGTCCGGGAGCTCGGGAGTCCGGGAGCTCGGGAGCTCGGGAGCTCGGGAAGCTACGCGGGAACGGCTCGCCGCCTGCGTCGTCGTAGGGCGTCCCGGGCCCACGCCGCGAAGGCAAGGCCCGCGCTCGCCGCCGCGGAGCCCATGACCTGCACGCGGGCGTCGGCGTCGGTCAGCATCAGCGCCAGCACGGCCACGACGCCCGCCAGGGTCAGCCAGGTCAGATAGGGGAAGCCCCACATCCGGACCGTCAGCCGCTCGGGGCTCTCCTGCTCCAGGCGTCGGCGGAGCCGCAGCTGGGACGCGGCGATCAGCAGCCAGACGACGAGCAGCACGGCCCCGACGGTGTTGAGCAGGTAGAGGAAGACCGTGTCCGGCCAGACCAGGTTCAGCAGGACGGAGAGGAAACCGAAGCCCACCGACGCCAGCACGGCCCGGTGGGGCACACCGCCCCGGTTGAGGGCGAGGAGGGAGCGGGGGGCCTCACCGCGCTCGGCGAGGGAGAAGATCATGCGAGAGGCGCCGTAGAGGTTGGCGTTGATGGCCGAGAGCAGTGCCACGACGACGACCACGTTCATGATCTGGCCCGCCGCCGGGATGCCGATGTGGTCGAGCACGGCCACGTACGGGCTCTTGCCGATCTCGGAGTCGTCCCAGGGCAGCAGGGTGACGACGACGGCCAGCGAGCCGACGTAGAACAGCAGGATGCGCCACACCGCGCTGCGCACCGCCCGGCCCACCGCGCGCGCCGGGTCCTCCGACTCGGCGGCGGCGATGGTGAGGACCTCGAGCCCGCCGAAGGCGAAGGTGACCGCAAGGACGCCCGCGACGACTCCGCTCCAGCCGTGCGGCAGGAAGCCACCGTGGCCGGTGAGGTTGGCGAGGCCGACCGGCTGCGAATCGGGCAGCACGCCGAGGACCGCGAGCAGGCCGAGCGCGAGGAAGCAGACGATGGCGCCGACCTTCAGCGCCGCCGCCCAGAACTCGAGCTCGCCGAAGTTCTTCACCGACGACAGGTTCGCGGCCGTGAAGAAGCTGATGAACAGCAGCACCCAGGCCCACTGGGGCACCGCGGGCAGCCAGCCGGAGGCGATGGCGGCGGCGCCGGTCGCCTCGACGGAGAGCACGACGACGAGCATCAGCCAGTACAGCCACCCGACGGTGAACCCCGCCCAGCGGCCGAACGCCCGCTCCGCGTGCACGGAGAACGAACCGGGCGTGGGGATGGCCGAGGACATCTCGCCGAGCATGCGCATCACCAGCAACGCGAGGGTGCCGGCGATGGCGTAGGAGAGCAGGATCCCGGGTCCCGCCAGGGCCACACCGGCGCCGGAACCGACGAACAGACCGGCACCGATCACTCCGCCCAGGCCCAGCATGGTCAAGTGGCGCTGTTTGAGGGCGGCGGGCAGCGTGCTGCCGTCCGTGGGACGGGAGGCGGTCGAGGCGCCCGAGGCAGCCGACGCGCCCGAGGCAGCCGACGCGGTCGAGGCAGCCGACGCGGTCGGGGTGGCCGAGCTGGTCGGGGCGGTGAGAGCGGTGAGGGCGGTCGGTGCCGGTGGGGCCGACGGGGACGGCGATGCCGTGCGCCGCCCTCCTGCGCCGGCCATCGAGGCGGGAATGGTCACGTGAGTCTCCGTCTCCTGCGGTTCGTCGGCCCGGCCGGCGGACAGCGGCTTCGCTGCGCGCAGGCGGCGGGCCGCGCGGGGTCGGCCCGTTGGGCCGACGGCACGGAGACCCTAGGGAGGGGACTTTTCGACTCGTTATCGAAGTCTTTTGGTCAGAGCAGTCGTCGGGTGCTCGTCACTCCCCGCCCCCTTCCATGCCCGCCGGACGCAGCAGCGGGAGTTGGGCGGCCGGTGCCAGACGGGGGAGGACCAGGCTCCAGACGCGTGCCACCCACTCGTTGGGCGTCTCGCCGGGGATTCCCTCCGGCTCGCCGTCCCGGGAGAACAGCTCCGCGCCGGCGACCAGGGAGAGGACCAGCGCGGCCACCGAGTCCGAGTCCGTCTCCGGCAGGAGGCTCCCGTCGGCCTTGGCCCGCTCCAACAGGGTGCGTATCGCGTCCAGCCAGTCCTCGTAGCAGTCGGGCCGGGAGCGCTCGGGGAACTCGGAGTCGCGGGAGAGGCGTGCGTCGGCCCGGATGAGCGGGTCGGTCCACAGCGCGTGGGCCAGGGCGTGGGCGATGTCGATCACCGTCTGCAGGGCCAGTACGGGCCGCCGGGCGAGTTCGTCGACAGCGGCGGCCGAGGCCGCGCGGGCCTCGGTGCGGACGGCCTGGGCCAGCTCCGCCTTCGTGGAGAAGTGGAAGTACAGGGCGCCCTTGGTCGCCCCCGCCGCCTCACTGATCTTCGACAGCGTGGCGCGTTCGTACCCGATGCGGTCGAAGACCTCCGCGGCCCCCCGAATCAGCGCCCTGCGGGTCCGTTCGGCCCTCTCCTGCAGCTCCACCTGCCACCACCTCAGCGTTTTCCCTTGGTCAACAACGACCCAAGACTAAACAGGCCGCGCGGTTTCTTCCAGCCGGTCGGCCCGATTTTTCAAGGCCCAGCACCTGCGTAGGGGCAGGCCAACGCGAGATCGACACTTTGACAAACCAGCTGGCTGGTTTTTTACTGGCTCTGCCCACACCCGGGCATCCGACTCGGCGCCGTACAAACACGGCATCGAACGTGGGACGCGGAAGCACCCGGCACCACCACCGCACGGGGCGCCGCCGCGCGCCGCCCGACGGATCCCACACGACGAAGGAAGCATCTGTGAGCAGACCCGCCGTCCTCATCACCGAAGACATCCGTCGCGAGGAACTGCTGCGCGTCGCAGCGGACGCGCTCGGTCCCGAGTGCGCGGTACACGTCTGGGACACCGCAGCGCCCCTGTCGCCGCACGGCGCGGAGGCGCAGGCCGAGGCACTGATCGCCGGCCCGGACGACCGGATCGACGCCGACGTCATCGGCACACTGCCCCGGCTGCGGGTCGTCGCCGTGGCAGGCGAACACACGGACAACGTCGACCTCTCCGCCGCCACCCGGGCCGGAGCCGCCGTCGTACGGGCACCGGTCGCGGCCGACAGCGCCGCCGAACGGACCGTGGCCCAGCTGCTCGCGGTGGCCCGGCACACACCCGCGGCGGGCACGGCGGGCTCCGCAGGCACGGCGGGCGCGGCGGGCGGCGTGGAACTCGCCGGCAAGGTGCTCGGCGTCATCGGCCTCGGGCCCGTCGGGGAGCGGGTGGCGGCCCGCATGTCCGCCTTCGGGATGCACGTGCTCGCCCACGATCCGTCGGACGGCGAAGGCGCGGACGACCCGGCGGGCGGCGAAGACACGGACGGCCCGGCGGGCGGCCAGATCGCGAGCCTGACCCTCGTCGGGCTCGATGAGCTGCTGCGTCGCTCGGACTTCCTCACCGTGCACACGCCGGTCGTCGGAGCGCGTGAACTGGGCCTCGCGAAGCCCGGGACGCGCCTCGTCGACGCCGTGAGCGGCGGAGGCGTGAGCCGCGGGGGCGTCAGCCGCGGGGGCGTCAGCGGCGATGGCATCAGCGTCGATGGAGTCAGCGGCGGTGTGGACGAAGCGGCGCTGCTCGCCGCGCTCGATGAGGGCCGGGTCGCGGCCGCCGCCGCAACCGGCCCGGCGCTGGCGCACCACCCCTCGGTGGTGACGCCCCCGCCCGGGGCCGCCACCGTCGAGGCACGGCGGCGGGCCACCTCCTTCGCCGCGGATGCCGCGCGACGCGCGCTGGCGGGCGAACCGACTCCCGGAGCCGTCAACCTCCCGGTCGGCGCGGTGCCGGAGGCCGTCCGGCCCTGGCTCGCGCTGGCCGCGCGGCTCGGCCATGTGGCGGGCGTCCTGGCGGGCGGTTCGCCGCGAGCCATCGACGTCGAGAGGGGCGGGCCGGACGCCGGTGCGGGCGGGGCGGCCCTGCGGATCGCTGCGCTCACCGGGGCGCTGGGCGCCGGTTCCGGCGCGGCCCTGACCCCCGTCGAGGCGGTGGGGCTCGCGGCCGAGCGCGGATGCGAGGCGGAGTTCCGCCCGTCGGCCGACCCGCAACCGGTGCTGCGCACAAGGGTCGTGGGAGGCGAGGGGAACGAGGTCTCGCTGGCCGCGTCGCTGGATGAGGGCACGGGCGAGCACCGGCTGACCGAGGTCGACGGGATGGACGCGGACCTCGTGCTCGGGAAGCACCTCGTGGTGCTGCGGTGTGCGGACGGGCCCGGTGTGCTCGGGCGGGTGGCGGGCACGTTGGCGGATGCGGGGGTGGACATCCTGGCGATGCAGGTGGTCCGTGGTGACGGTGACGCGGCGGCGCCGACCGCCTTGCTGACCGTGGACGCGGCCGCCTTGCTGACCGTGGACGCGGCCGCCTTGCTGACCGTGGACGCGGCCGCCTTGCTGACCGTGGACGCGGCCGCCTTGCTGACCGTGGACGCGGCCGTCTCCGACGAGGTACTCGACCGTGTGGTGCGGGCTGCCGGGGCCCGGCACGGGTGGGCTTTCACCGAGGGAGGGAAGCCCCGGTCCCGCCCCTTCACCGTTTCTCCCCCGGCTGCCGCCGGGAGTGGACCCAAGGGCTTGGCCCCGGACCGCGAGGGAGTGCGGGCCCGTGGGCCGGTTCGGGCCCACCCGTTCCTCGGGGCGGAACTGGTGGGCGCACACCCGGGCGGGGGAAGCCGTGGTTGACACGGACAGCGACAGAACAGCGGTACGGGCAAGAACAAGGGGGCGGACATGACAGAGGTGGCGGCGTACGCGCAGCAGCCGGAGGAGCAACAGGGCACCCTCGGCATGGAGTTCGGCATACTCGGGCCACTGCAGGTGACCGTGGGCGACCGGCAGGTGCCCGTCGGCGGGCCGCGGCAGCGGACGATCCTGGCGATGATGCTGCTCGCCCAGGGGCAGGTGGTCTCCGTGGACCGCCTGGTCGACGTGGTGTGGGACGGGCGCCCCCCGGCCACCGCACGGACCCAGGTGGCGATCTGCATCGCCGGGCTGCGCAAGACCTTCAAGGCGGCGGGCTGCGCCGAGGACCCGATCGTCACCGCGCACCCGGGCTATCTGCTGCGGATGGCGGGCCACCGGGTCGACGCCGTGGACTTCGCCGCGCTGGTCGGCGAGGCTCAGCAGGCCGCGCGGGAGGGGCGGGCCGCCGGTGCCGAAGAGCTCTACCGGCGGGCGCTCGGGCTGTGGCGCGGACCCGCCCTCGCGGGCGTGGCGGGCCGGCCGATGGAGGGCGAGGCGACGCACCTGGAGGAGCACCGGCTCGCCGCGTACGAGGAGTGGTCGGAGCTGCGCCTCGGGCTCGGCCAGCACCAGGCGCTGATCCCCGAGCTCGCCGACATGACCCGTGAGCACCCGCTGCGCGAACGGCCGCGCACCCAGCTGATGCTGGCCCAGTACCGGGCGGGCCGGAGGGCCGAGGCGCTCGAGGTCTTCCGGGAGGGCCGCAGCCGCTTCATCGAGGAGCTGGGCCTCGAACCCGGCCCCGCGCTCATCGAGCTGCACGACGCGATCCTGCGCGACGACCCCGCCCTGACGCTCACCCGCGTCCCGGAGGCGTCGGCCCGGATCGCCGAGCCCTCGGTGATCCCCGCGCACCTCCCGTCGGCAGGGCCCGTCTTCGTCGGCCGGCAGCCCGAACTCGCCGCGCTCGACGCGCTCGTACGGGATGACACACACCCGCGGCCGGGGGAGCAGCCGCCCGTGATCGGCTTCGTCAGCGGCATCCCCGGGGTCGGCAAGACGAGCCTCGCGCTGCGCTGGGCCCACCGGTACGCGGGAGAGTTCCCCGACGGCCAGCTCTTCGCCGACCTCGGTGGACGGGGCGGCCAGGAGCAGGTCGCCGCCGGGGACGTCCTGGCCCGTTTCCTGCGCGCCCTCGGCGTGCCCGACGACCGGGTGCCCGCGGACCTCGGCGAGCGGGAGGCGCTCTACCGCAGCGTGCTCGCCACCCGCCACATCCTGCTGGTCCTGGACGACGCCCAGTCCTTCGAGCAACTGCGGCCCCTGCTGCCGGGCAGCGGCCGCTGCCGTGTGGTGGTCACCAGCCGGGCGCAGCTGGACAGCGCGGCCGCGGCGTGCGGCTCGGTACGGCTCAACCTCGGCATGCTTCACGAGAGCGAGGCCGTGGAACTCCTTGCCCGGGTCGCGGGCGAGGAGCGGATCGCGGCCGAACCCGCCCACACCGCCCGGCTGGCGGCCCTGTGCGACCGGCTGCCGCTGGCGCTGCGCATCGCGGCGTCCCGCCTTGCCGCCAAGCCGCACTGGACGGTCCGGCACCTGACGGCCCGCCTCGCCGACGACCGGCGCCGGCTGTCCGAGCTGTGCGAGGGCGACCCGGCGCTGCGCGCCGGCTTCGACCTCGGCTACCGGCGGCTGCCGCCGGACGCGGCGGCGATGTACCGGAGGCTGGGGCTCCTTGAGGCGCCCGACTTCGCGGCCTGGGCCGGAGCCGCGGTGCTCGACACCGACGTGGCGGAGGCGGAGCGGCTGATGGAGTACCTGGTCGACGCCCAACTGCTGCGCACCGTCGGGATGGACGCCACGGACAACCTGCGCTACCGGCTGCCGGACCTGCTGCGGCTGCACGCCCGCGAGCGCGCCGAGGCGGAGGAGCCTGCCGACGAGCGGGACCGGGTGCTCGACCGGGTGCTGCGCTCATGGCTGACGATCGCCGAAGAGGCGTACCGCCGGGAGAACGGCGGCAAGCGGCTGCCGCGGCAGCGCACCACGCTGCGCCGCCGGATCGAGACCGGCTACCTCGACGAGCTGCTGGCCTCGCCCCACGAGTGGCTGAAGGCGGAGCAGCGCGCCCTGAAGTCGGTGATCGCGCAGTCCAGGGCGCTGGGCAGGGACGAACTGGCCTTCGACCTCGCCCTGTCCACGGGACTGCGGGACGCGGGGGTCTCCGCGAGGAAGGCCCGTGCGCGTCTGGCCGTGGCGTGAACTGCCCCTGTTGCTGGAGGAGTACGCCGGACGCGAGGGAGGGCCGGGCGGGTGCTGATGACAGCACCCGCCCGGCCCTCCCTCGTTTCCGCAGCACGCGGGCGAACCGCCGCCTCAGAAGTCGTCCAGCTCCACGCTGGTGAACTCCTGTGCCGTGCGGTAACCGAGCCGCCGGTAGAGCCGCAGCGCGGCGTCGTTGCCGGAGTGCACCGACAGGGTGCAGAACGCCTCGCCCTTCTCCAGTACGTACCGGGTGAGCCGGCCGGTGACCGCCGCGCCCAGGCCCTGCCCCCGCAGCGCGGGCGCGGCGGCGATGGAGGCGAGGTGGGCGACGCCGGTACCGGGCCGCCGCTGGAGCGCGCCGACGGCTGCCAGGGCGCCCTCGGGGGTACGGATCGTGGCCCACACCTCCACCTGCGGGTCACCGGGGCGTACCGCGTAGCCGGGGCTGGCCTCGGTCAGCAGAGCGCTCAGCTCGGCGTGGCTCGCGTCGTCCCCCATGCGGACGCGCTCCTCCGACGGGTGCGACGCGGGGGCCTGGGCGGTGGTCATCAACTCCCAGTGCTCGTACGGTGCTTCGTCCTCCGGGATCACGCCGTCGATGCCGTCCAGGGCGGTGCCGCGCGGCACGGTCAGGCCGTAGGGCCGCGAGGGGAGGCCGGGCAGGACGGCGTGCAGCAGGGCCGCGGCCCGGTCCGGGGCGCCGACCGCCGTGATCCACTCGGTGGGTTCGGGCCCGGGGGCGGTGCCGTAGGCTGCGGCGCCCGGTACGGACCAGGCGGTGCCGCTCCAGTCCGGGGTGATCAGGCCCGCGGTCCAGGGGTCGCCGGCCGCCGCGAGCAGCCCGGCGCCGTCGCGGTGCGCGATGACGGTCAGCACGCGGCCTCCCCCGTGCTCCGCGCCAGACGCGTGGCGATGTCGTCGAGCAACTCGGCCTCCCGCGGCACCAGATAGAAGTGGTCGCCCGCGAAGCCGCGCGCGGCGAAGCCCGCCCCGGCGACGGCGGACCAGGCGAACGCCTCGGGCTCCGACTGTCCCTCGTCGCCCTCGCCGTAGTAGGCGGTGACGGGTACGGCCAGCGGGCGGGTGGTGGCCGTACCCGCGTAGGCGTCGAGCATCCGGTAGTCGGCGCGCAGCACGGGCAGGGCCAGTTCGCGCAGCTCCGGGTGGTCGAGGGCGGCCGAGCTCGGCGCGCCGCGCCCCCGTACGTGTGTGATCAGGGCGTCGTCGTCGAGGTCGCCGAGCCCGGAGCGGCGCAGCCGGTGGGGGGCGGAGCGGGCGGAGACCAGCAGGGCCGCGGGGGCGCGCCCGTGCTCCGAGGCGAGCCGGTGCGCCACCTCGTGGGCGACGGAGGCGCCCATGCTGTGGCCGAAGAGGGCGAGCGGCCGATCGGCCGACGGAAGCAGGTCGGCGGTGACGGCGTCGACGAACTCCCGCATGCTCGTCGCGCACGGCTCCGCGATCCGGTCCTCGCGGCCCGGGTAGCGCACGGCGAGGACCTCGACGTCGCCGGGCAGGCCGTCCGGCCAGGTACGGAAGAAGCTCGCGGTGCCGCCCGCGTGCGGGAAGCAGACGAGCCGGACCCGCGGCGCCGCCACGGGCCGCAGGACGCGCAGCCAGTGCCCGGTCACGCGCGCCTCCGGTACTGCCACACCGACAGGCCCGCGAACAGCGCGGTCAGGCCGACGCTCCAGGCGAGGGCGCCGAGGATCTGGTGGGCCACCGGGCCGCCGATGAGCAGGTTGCGGGCCCCGTCCACCACCAGCGTCATGGGGTTGTTGGCGACGAGCACGCGCAGCCACTCGGGCATGGTGCCCGGGTCGGCGAAGATCGAACTGCCGAACTGGAAGGGGACCATGGCGAGCATCCCCACGCTCTGCACGGTCTCGGGGGCCCGCGCGGCGAGGCCGATGTAGGCGTGCATCCAGCACAGCGCCACGCCGTAGGCCAGGATCAGCCCGATGGCGCCCAGCGTCTCCACCACACCGGTGTGCACCCGGAAGCCGATGAGGAACGCGAAGGCGAGGATCACGAGCAGGCTCACCAGCATCCGGACGGTGTCCGCGACGATGCGCCCGGCAAGGACCGCGGAGCCCGCCATCGGCAGGGAGCGGAAGCGGTCCATCACGCCGTTGCCGAAATCGGAGTTGATGCTGATGCCAGAGGTGCGGGAGGCGATGGTGATGCTCAGCGCCATGATGCCCGGCATCAGGTACTGCCGGTACTCCGACGCACTCCCCGAGATCGCGCCGCCGAAGCCGTAGACGAAGATCAGGGCGAAGATCAGCGGCATCAGGGTGGCGTCGAGGATCTGTCCCGGACTGGCAAGCACCTTGCGGAGGTTGCGGCGGGCGATGGCCAGGGTGTGCCGGACGGCCTCCCCCGGTCCTGGGACGCCTGCCGGGGCCAGGCCCGGGGCGGCCTCGACGGCCGCGCGTCCGCTGGTGATCACGCTCATGCCGCGCTCCTCTTGGTGTCGTCCGACCGGCCGCCGTCCGCCGGGGTGTTCTCCGCCGAGGCAGCCGAAGCCGCCGAGGCCGCCGGGTCCGCCGAGCCGCCCCGCGTTCCGGTGAGCGTGAGGAAGACCTCGTCGAGGCTCGGCACATGGGTGCCCAGGTCCGCGACCGGGATGCCCGCCGCGCCCAACGCCCGTACGGCGGTGGTGAGTCCGCCGCCGCCCTCGGGCAGCGGCAACTGGACCAGGCCCGCGGCCTCGTCCGCCTCGGCCGGGCCCGCACCGCAGGCCCGCAGCACCGCCCGTACCTCGGCCAGCTGCCGGGGGTCCTCGGGGACCACCCGCAGTACCTGTCCGCCGACGCGCGCCCGCAGATCGGCGGTGGCGCCCGAGGCGATCACCTCACCGCGGTCGATGACGACCAGCGAGTCGGCGAGCGCCTCGGCCTCCTCCATGTACTGGGTGGTGAGCAGCACGGTGGTGCCCGCCTCGGCCAACACCCGTACCTCGTCCCACAGTTCGTTGCGGCTGCGGGGGTCGAGCCCGGTGGTGGGCTCGTCGAGGAAGAGCACCTTGGGGTCGCCGACCAGGCTCACCGCGATGTCGAGGCGGCGCCGCATGCCGCCGGAGTAGCCGCGGGCGGGCCGCCCGCCGGCCTCGGTGAGGGAGAAGCGCTCCAGCATCTCGTCGGCCCTGGCGCGCGCGGCACGCCGCGACAGGCCGACCAGGCGGCCGACGAGGTAGAGGTTCTCCCAGCCGGAGATGTCCTGGTCCACCGACGCGTACTGACCGGTGAGCCCGATCAGCGAACGCACCTGGCGGGCCTGGCGCACCACGTCGTAGCCGTGGATCTCCGCCCGTCCGCCGTCCGGCCGGATCAGCGTGGACAGCATTCTCACGGTCGTGGTCTTGCCCGCGCCGTTGGGACCGAGCAGGCCGAGCACACTGCCCGCCTGCACCTCCAGGCTGACGCCTTGTACTGCGGGGGTGCCCGCGAAACTCTTGACCAGATTCTCGATCCGGATCGCCGTCGTCATCGGATCCTTTCGAATTCTCACCGGAATACCGGGAGAGCGGGTGGGCACGGACAACACCGGCTGCGACCACAAGCAGCGGAAGGGCAACCGGCGGGCAGACGCTAGTGGGCCCGAATATTGGCGGCATATCGCGCGCTTATCCCCACGAGGCCGACCGGCATGAAAAGCCGTCAATAACGCGTCGAAAACACGGCTCACTACCTTCCATGAACAGATCGCACGACGCCGTACCGGCAATGAGCGAATGAGGAGTCGGATTCATGGAAGGTGTGCCGATGCGGAATTCCGAGCGGCCGGAGGGCCGGACGGCCCGCACCGACGGTCCCTTGGGCGCACGCACCGGGTGCGGGGCGTACGGATCGCTGCCGGACCGGATCGCCGTGCACGCGGCCCGCACGCCGGAGAGGACCGCGCTGTCCGGCGCGGGCCGCCGCTGGAGCTACCGCGACCTGGAGGCGGACACCAACCGCCTTGCGCACCGGCTGCGTTCGGAGGGTGTCGGTGCGGGCGACACCGTGGCCGTGCACGCCGAACGCGACCCGCTCCTGCTGGTCGCACTGGTCGCGATCGTCAAGGCGGGCGCCGCGTTCACCGTCCTCGACGCCTCCCACCCGGCCGCGCGGATCGCCGACTGCGCCGCGCAGGTGGCTCCCCGCGCCTGGCTGAGCTGCGCCGCGGCGGAGCTGCCGGAAGCGGTGGGCACCGCCCCGGTCGTCCGGCTGCGCGACGAGCCCGGCGCGATCGCCGCCGAATTCCCGGACACCGCCCCCGAGTTGGCCGACGCCGACCCGTGGCGCACCGCGTACGTCGCCTTCACCTCCGGCACCACCGGCCGCCCGCGCGCCGTGCTCGGCGCCTGGGCGCCGGTCGCCCACTTCCTCGACTGGTACGCCGCCGCCTTCGCGCTGACGGCCGACGACCGCTTCGCCGCGCTGTCCGGGCTCGGCCACGACCCGCTGCTGCGCGACCTGTTCGCCCCGCTGTGGGTCGGCGCGGAGGCGCACGTCCCCGACGTGCCGCCGTCGGACGCCGCAGGCCTCGGCCGCTGGCTGGCCGACCGCGAGATCACCGTCGCCCACCTCACGCCCGGCCTCGCCGACGCCCTCGCCGACGCGGCCCCGGCCGGAGGCCTGCCCCGGCTGCGCCAGGCCGGTTTCGGCGGCGAGGCACTGGGCTGGCACACTGCCCGCGCCTGGGCCGAACTCGCCCCTGCCGCCCGCCTCTTGAACCTCTACGGCGCCACGGAGACCCCGCAGGCCATCTCGGTCCTGGTCGTCCGCGCGCCGGGCGCCCCGCTGCGCCCCGAGTCCGGCGCCCGCGTCCCGCTGGGCCCCGGCATCGACGGCGTGACCCTGCTGATCCGCACCGACGACGGCACCCTCGTCGCCTCCGACGCCCCCGAGGCGGCCGGTACGACGGGTGAACTCGTCGTCCGCACCCGCTTCCTGGCCCGCTACGCGGCGGACTCCTCCCAGGAGCCCACCGCGCACAGGGGCGGCACCGAGGGCGACCACCCCACCGGAGACCTCGTCCTCGGCACCGGTGACGGTGCCCTGGAGTACCTGGGTCGCGTCGACGACCAGGTGAAGATCCGTGGCTACCGGGTGGAGCCGGGCGAGGTCGAGGCCGTCCTGCGGGCCCACCCCGCCGTCGCCCGCGCGGCCGTCACCGCCGTCGAGGACGGCTCCGGCGACCGCAGGCTCGCCGCGCACCTCGTACCGGCGTCCGGCACGGGCGTGGACGCGGTGGACGCGGTGGACGCGGTGGATGCTGTGGGCACGGTGGACACGGAGGACGTCCGCGCCTTCGCCGCCGAGCGGCTGCCCGCGTACATGGTGCCGAGCGCCTTCGCGGTCCTTCAGACGCTGCCCCTCACCCCCAACGGCAAGGTCGACCGCGCCGCGCTTCCGGCCATCGAGGCCCCCGCCGCAGCCCCGCGCGGACGCGCCCCGCGCACTCCGCGCGAGGAGGTACTGTGCGGCCTCTTCGCCGAGGTCCTCGGCGTCCCCGGCGTGGGCGTCGACGACGACTTCTTCGTGCTCGGCGGCCACTCGCTCAAGGCCAACCGCCTGGTCAACCGCGTCCGCCGGGTCTTCGGCGCGACGCTCTCGGTGCACGTCCTCTTCGACGCGCCCACCGTCGCCGCCCTCGCCGCGCGCCTCGACGACGCGGACGCGGGCCGCCCGGCACTGCGCCCCGCCGCGCGCCCCGCGCTCGTCCCGCTCGCCCCGGCGCAGCGGAGCCTGTGGTTCCTGCACCACATGGAGACGGAGCTCGATGACGAGTCCGCCGCCTACAACGTCGCCCTGCGCCTTCGGCTGCGCGGCACCCTCGACCGCGCCGCCCTCGCCGCCGCCCTGGCGGACGTCACCGACCGGCACGAGGCGCTGCGCACCCGCTACCCGGCCGTGGACGGCGTCCCGTACCAGGACGTCCTGCCCGTCGGCGCCCACCGCCCCGAGCTGATCGTCACCGACGGCGGACAAGACCTCGACGCGGCCGTGACCGAGGCGTCCCGGCACCGCTTCGACCTGGCCGCCGAACCCCCGCTGCGCGCCGTCCTGTTCCCCGTCGCCGACGACGAGCACGTGCTGCTCCTGCTGCTGCACCACATCGTCACCGACGGCGGTTCCCTGGCCCCGCTCAGCCGCGACCTGTCCACGGCCTACGCCGCCAGGCTCGGCGGCCGCGCGCCGCGCTGGACACAGCTGCCGGTGCAGTACGCCGACTACGCGCTCTGGCAGGAGGAGATCCTCGCCGACACGGCCGAAGAGGGTGTCGTGGCCCGCCAGTCCGCGTACTGGAAGGAGCGCCTCGCGGGGCTCCCCGAGGTCCTGGAACTGCCCACCGACCGGCCTCGCCCGGCCGTCGCGAGCAACAAGGGCGGCCTCGTGCCGCTCGCCGTGGACGCGGAGCTCCACGAGGGCCTCACCCGCCTCGCCCGCAAGAGCGGCACGACCGTCTTCATGACCGTGCAGGCGGCCCTCGCCGCCCTGCTCACCCGCCTCGGCGCGGGCACCGACATCCCCATCGGCACCGCCACGGCAGGGCGCGGCGACGAGTCCCTCGACGACCTCGTGGGCATCTTCGTCAACACCCTCGTCCTGCGCACCGACACCTCCGGCGACCCCAGCTTCCAGCAGCTCCTCGCCCGGGTGCGCGCCGGTGACCTGGCCGCGTACGACCACCAGGACCTGCCCTTCGAGCGCCTGGTCGAGATCGTCAACCCGGTCCGTTCGCTGGCCCACCACCCGCTGTTCCAGACCATGCTGACCTTCGCGGGCACCGCGCGCCCCGAGTTCGCGCTGCCGGGTCTGAGCACCGAACTGACCACCGTCGACAAGCGGGTGGCCAAGTTCGACCTGTCCTTCGTCCTGCAGGAGAACCACGCGGGCGACGGCACCCCCGAGGGCATCACCGGCAGCCTGGAGTACGCCGCCGACCTCTTCGACGCCGAGGGCGCGCGGGCCGTCGCCGACCGCCTGGTGCGGCTGCTCGCCGCCGCCGTCGCCGCGCCGGACGCCCCCATCGGCACGCTTGAGATCCTCTCCGCCGAGGAGCGGCACCAGCTGCTCTCCGGCTGGCACGGCGCCTCCCGCGAGGTCGCCGAGACCACGCTCACCGAGTTGTTCGAGGCACAGGCCGCCCGTACGCCGCACGCCACCGCCGTGGAGCACGCGGGCACCACGCTCACCTACGCCGAGCTCGACGAGCGCGCCAACCGCCTCGCCCGGCACCTCGTCGGCCTGGGCGTCGGCCCGGAGCGCTATGTCGCCGTCGCGCTGCCGCGCTCGGTGGACCTGGTCACCACCCTGCTCGCCGTGGTCAAGGCGGGCGGTGCGTACCTGCCCCTCGACCTGTCCTACCCGGCCGAGCGGACCGCGTTCATGCTGTCCGACGTCGCGCCCGTCACCGTCGTCGCCCATGCCGGGCAGCTGGCGGACCTGACGGCCGCAACGGACCTCGCCGGGCTGCCGGAGCCGCTCCGCCCGCTGGTCCTCGACGACGACGCGACGGCCGCGCGGCTCGCCGCCACCCCCGCGCACGCCGTCACCGACACCGAGCGCCTGGCCCCGCTGCGCCCGTCCAACGCCGCCTTCACCATCTTCACCTCCGGTTCCACAGGACGCCCCAAGGGCGTCATGGTCGAGCACCGTTCCCTCGCCCTCTACCTGGCGTGGGTGCGGGAGGCGTACGACTCGGTCGACGGCCGGGCCCTGGTCCACTCGCCGGTCTCCTTCGACCTCACCGTGACCGGCCTGTTCGCCCCGCTCACCTCGGGCGGCTGCGCCCACCTCGTACGCCTGGACGGTCGAACGGCGCCGGAGGAGGTCACCGACGCGACGCGCCCGACCTTCGTCAAGGCCACGCCGAGCCATCTGCCGCTGCTCCTTGAGCTCGACGACCGCTTCTCGCCCACGCGCCAGCTGGTCCTGGGCGGCGAGTCCCTGATGGGCGAGGTCCTCGACCTGTGGCGGGCCCGCCACCCCGAGGCCACCGTCATCAACGAGTACGGGCCGACGGAGACCACCGTCGGCTGCACCGAGTACCGCATCGAGCCGGGCGACACCGTGCCGTCCGGCGTGGTGACCATCGGCCGCCCGATCTGGAACACCCGCATGTACGTGCTCGACGCCGCGCTGCGGCCGGTGCCCGCCGGCGTGCCCGGCGAGCTGTACATCGCGGGCGACCTGGTCACCCGCGGCTATCTGGGCCGCCCCGCGCTCACCGCGGGCCGCTTCGTGGCCGACCCCTACGGCCCGGCCGGGTCGCGCATGTACCGCAGCGGCGACGTGGTGCGGTGGGCCCGTGACGGCCAGCTGCAGTTCGTCAGCCGGGTCGACAACCAGGTGAAGCTGCGCGGCTTCCGCATCGAACTCGGCGAGATCGAGACGGTGTTGGGCTCGCACGAGAACGTCACCCAGGCCGCCGTCATCGTCCGCGAGGACCGCCCCGGCGACCGCCGTCTCGTCGCCTACGTCGTCGGCGACACGGCAGGGCTGCGCGAGTTCGCCGCCGCCGAACTGCCCGAGTACATGGTCCCTTCGGCCTTCGTGACGCTCGACGTGCTGCCGCTGACCCCCAACGGCAAGCTCGACCACCGCGCCCTGCCCGCGCCCGACTACTCCGACGCGGCCGCCGGGGGCGGCCGGACGGCGCGCACGCCGCGCGAGGAGATCCTCTGCGGTCTCTTCGCCGAGGTCCTCGGCCTGGACACGGTCGGCGTGGACGCGAGCTTCTTCGCGCTCGGCGGCCACTCCCTGATGGCCACCCGCCTCATCAGCCGCGTGCGCACCGTCTTCGGCGCCGAACTGCCTATCCGGGCCCTGTTCGAGGCCCCGACCGTGGAGCGGCTCGCCGAGCGGCTCGCGGAGGCGGGCGAGGCGCGCGCCGCGCTCGTCCCCATGGAGCGCCCGGAGCTGCCGCCGCTCTCCCACGCCCAGCACCGGCTGTGGTTCCTGAACCGCCTGGAGGGGCCGAACGCCACGTACAACGTGCCACTGGCACTGCGCCTGACCGGCACCGTCGACGAGGACGCCCTGCGCGCCGCGCTCGGTGACGTCGTCGCCCGCCACGAGAGCCTGCGCACCGTCTTCCCCGAGGTGGACGGCGAACCGCGCCAGCAGATCCTGCCCGCCGAGGCGGCCGTGCCGGAGCTGACGGTCACCGACCTGCCGCAGGGCGCCGACACCGACGCCGCCCTGCGCGAGGCGACCCGGTACGCGTTCGCGCTCGACTCCGAACTCCCCGTCCGCGTCACCCTGTTCCGGGAGGCCGAGGGAGACGGCGTCCTGCTCGTCCTGATGCACCACATCGCCGCCGACGGCTGGTCCACGGCCCCGCTGCTCGACGGCCTCACCACCGCCTACGCCGCCCGCCTGGACGGTACGGCCCCGAACTGGGAGCCGCTGGCGGTCCAGTACGCCGACTACGCGCTCTGGCAGCGTGCGGTCCTCGGCGACGAGAAGGACCCGCGGAGCGTCGCCGCCCAACAGTCCCGCTACTGGGCCGAGCAGCTCAAGGGCATGCCCGAGCTCCTGGAGCTCCCGGCCGACCACGCCCGCCCCGCCGTCGCATCGCACCGGGGCGAGCAGGTGGCCTTCGCCCTCCCGGCCGAAGCCCACCGGGCCGTCACCGAGCTCGCCCGGCGCACCGGGACGACCACCTTCATGGTCGTCCAGGCCGCCCTGGGCGCCCTGCTCACCCGGCTCGGCGCGGGCACCGACATCCCCGTCGGCACGGCGATCGCGGGCCGTACGGACGACGCCCTCGACGACCTCGTCGGCTTCTTCGTCAACACCCTGGTCCTGCGCACCGACACCTCCGGCGACCCGACCTTCGAGGAGCTCCTGGCCCGCGTACGGGACACCGACCTGGCCGCCTACGCACACCAGGAAACCCCCTTCGAGCGCCTCGTCGAGATCGTCAATCCGACCCGTTCGCTCGCCCACCACCCGCTGTTCCAGGTCATGCTGGTCCTGCAGAACAACGCCGAGGGCCGTCTCGACCTGCCGGGCCTCACCGCCGAGACGGTCGAACTCACGGCCGCCGCCGCGAAGTTCGACCTCTCCTTCAACCTGCACGAGCGCTTCGCGCCCGACGGGACCCCGGACGGCATCGGCGGCGCGCTCGTCCACGCCACCGACCTGTTCGACCGGCGGACCGCCGAGAACATCGCCGCGGGACTCGCCCGCCTGCTGTGCGAGGCGGCGGCCGAACCGGCCTGCCGCATAGGCGAGTTGGAGATCCTCTCCGCCGAGGAGCGCCACCTGCTGCTGACCGGCTGGAGCGGCTCGCACCGCGATGTGGCCGAGGGCTCCGTGCCCCAGCTGTTCGAGGCGCAGGCGGCCCGGACTCCGGACGCGCCCGCGCTGGTGATCGGTGACACCACCGTCAGCTACGCCGAGCTCAACACCCGCGCCAACCGGGTCGCCCACCGGCTGCTCGCCGAGGGCGTCACCCCCGAGGCGCGCGTGGCCCTGCTCCACGACCGCTCACTCGAAGCGGTGGCCTGCCTGCTCGGCGTGCTCAAGGCCGGCGGCGTCTACGTACCGCTGGACGCCCGCTACCCCGCCTCCCGCATCCAGGCCGTCCTGCGCGCCTCCGAGGCGACGGTCCTGCTCACCGACCGGCCGACCGCAGAGCTCGAACTCCCCGCCGGGATCAGGGCCGTGTCCGTCACCGACGCGGTGAGCACGGCCGCCGACCACGACCCGGGTGTCGCGGTCGACGCCGGGCAGCTCGCGTACTCGATGTTCACCTCAGGCTCGACCGGCACCCCCAAGGGCGTCGCGACCACCCACGCCAACATCGTCGCGTTCTGCGCCGACGCCACCTTCCACACGGGGCGGCACCGGCGGCTGCTGCTGCACTCCCCGCTCGCCTTCGACGCGTCGACGTACGAGCTGTGGGTGCCGCTGCTCTCGGGCGGGCAGGTCGTCATCGCCCCGCCCGGGGATCTCGACCTCCCGGAGCTGGCCCGCACCATCGTCGAGCGGGGCATCACCAGCGTCTTCCTCACGGCCGGCCTCTTCCGGCTGATCGCCGAGGAGCGCCCGGAGTGCCTGCGCGGCGTCCACGAGGTGTGGACCGGCGGCGAGGTCGTCTCGACGGCCGCGCTGCGCCGGGTGGTCGAGGAGTGCCCCGACACCACGGTCATCGACGTGTACGGGCCGACGGAGACCACCACCTTCGCCACCTTCCACCCGCTGCGCCGTCCCTACGACTACCCGGGCACGGTGCCGATCGGCGCCCCGATGGACAACACCGCGGCCCGCGTCCTGGACGCCGCGCTGCGCCCGGTCCCCGTGGGCGTGCCCGGTGAGCTCTACCTCGCCGGATCGGGCCTGGCCCGCGGCTACTTGGGCCGTCCGGACCTGACTTCGGGCCGATTCGTGGCCGACCCGTACGGACCGCCGGGTACCCGGATGTACCGCACGGGTGACCTGGTCCGCTGGGACCGGGACGGGCAGCTGCACTTCGTGGGCCGCGCCGACAACCAGGTCAAGGTCCGCGGCTTCCGCATCGAACTCGGCGAGATCGAGACCGTGTTGGGCGCGCACGAGAACGTCACCCAGGCCGCCGTCATCGTCCGCGAGGACCGGCCCGGCGACCGCCGCCTCGTCGCCTACGTCGTCGGTGACGCGGACGGCCTGCGGGAGTTCGCCGCCGGGCGCCTGCCCGAGTACATGGTCCCATCGGCCTTCGTGACGCTCGACGCGCTGCCGCTGACCCCCAACGGCAAGCTCGACCACAAGGCCCTGCCCGCCCCCGACCACACGGACCGGGACCCGGGACGCGCCCCGCGCACCCCGCGCGAAGAAGTCCTCTGCGGGCTCTTCGCCGAGGTCCTGGGGATCGAGGGTGTCGGTATCGACGACAACTTCTTCGAACTCGGCGGCCACTCCCTCCTGGCCACCCGCCTCATCAGCCGCATCCGCACCGTCTTCGGCGCGGAACTGGCCATCCGGGACCTGTTCGAAGCCCCGACCGTGGCGAAGCTCGCCGGTCACCTGGACACCGCCGCAAAGGCACGGCCGAAGCTGCGGCCGATGAAGAGGACTGTTGAGGAGACGTCATGATTCCGCTCTCTTACGCGCAGCACCGGCTGTGGTTCCTGAACCGCCTGGAGGGGCCGAACGCCACGTACAACGTGCCGCTCGCCCTCCGTCTGACCGGCGCCGTCGACGAGGACGCCCTGCGCACCGCGCTCGGTGACGTCGTCGCCCGCCACGAAAGCCTGCGCACCGTCTTCCCCGAGACCGACGGCGAACCGCGCCAGCGCATCCTGCCCGTGGCGGTGGGCGTCCCGGAGGTGACCGTGGTCCCGGTCGCGGAGGAGGCGCTCGACGGCGCCCTTCGCGAGTCGGCGGGCCACGCGTTCGCCCTGGACACCGAACTGCCCGTCAAGGCAACGCTGTTCCGCGTCGACGAGCGGCGGTCCGTGCTGCTTGTCCTGATGCACCACATCGCCGCCGACGGCTGGTCGGTCGGCAACCTGCTGCGCGACCTGTCCACCGCGTACGCCGCCCGCCTCGGCGGCGCTGCCCCGGCCTGGGAGCCGCTGGAGATCCAGTACGCCGACTACGCCCTGTGGCAGCGCGAGGTGCTCGGCGAGGAGGACGACCCGCAGAGCGTCGCCTCCCGGCAGTCGGCCTTCTGGGCCGAGGCGCTCGCGGGCGCCCCCGAGCTCCTCGACCTGCCCGCCGACCGGCCGCGCCAGGCCGTCGCGGGCCATGTGGGCGAGACCGTGCCGCTGACGGTGGACGCGGCGACGCACCGCGCGCTCGCGGAGCTGGCGCGCACCCACCGCTGCAGCCTTTTCATGGTGGCGCAGGCCGGTCTCGCCGCCCTGCTGACCCGGATGGGCGCGGGCACCGACATCCCGATCGGCACCGCCGTCGCCGGGCGCAACGACGAGGCTCTTGAGGAGCTCATCGGCTTCTTCGTCAACACCCTCGTACTGCGCACCGACGTCTCGGGCGACCCGACCTTCGCCGAGCTCGTCGACCGCGTACGGGACACCGACCTGGCCGCCTTCGCACACCAGGACATCCCCTTCGAGCGGATGGTCGAGGCCGTCAACCCGGTCCGGACGCTGGCGCACCACCCGCTGTTCCAGGTGATGCTGGTCCTGCAGAACAACTCCGAGGGCCGTGTCGACCTCCCCGGCCTGGACGTCGAGGTCGAGGACCTCAACGCGGGCACCGCCAAGTTCGACCTGTCCTTCACGCTCCACGAGCACCACGACGCGGACGGCGCTCCGGCGGGCCTGACCGGCGGTCTCACCTACGCCGTCGACCTGTACGACGAGTCGACCGCCGCGTACCTGGCGGGCTGCCTGGCCCGCCTGCTCGCGGCGGCCGCCGCCGAACCGGCGCGCCCGGTGGGCGAGTTGGAGATCCTTTCCGCCGAGGACCGCGAGCGGACCCTGGTGGAGTGGAACGACTCCGCCCGCGACGTCGCCGAGGGCACGCTGCCCGAGCTGTTCCAGGCGCGGGTCGCGAAGACGCCGGACGCGGTCGCGGCCGTGTACGACGGCACCGAGTTGACGTACGCCGAGCTCGACGAGCGCGCCAACCGCCTCGCCCACCACCTCATCGGCCTCGGCGTGGGCCCGGAGCGCATCGTCGCCGTCGCCCTGCCGCGCTCCCTGGAGTGGCTGGTGTCGGTCCTCGCGACCGTCAAGGCGGGCGGCGCCTACCTGCCGGTCGACCCCGAGTACCCGGCCGACCGCATCGCCTACATGCTGGAGGACGCCGACCCGCTGTGCGTCATCACGGCCGCGGCCATCCGCGACCGGCTCCCCGCCTCGGTGGACACGCTGGTCCTGGACGCCTCCGGCGCCTGCGCCGCCTTCCCCGCCTTCGAGGAGTCACCGCGCCACCGGCCGACGGACGCCGAGCGCACCGCGCCGCTCACCCCGGCGAACGCCGCGTACGTCATCTACACGTCCGGTTCGACCGGCCGCCCCAAGGGCGTCGTCGTCACCCACGCGGGCATCTCCAGCCTCGTCGCCGAGCAGGTCGCGGCCTTCGGGGTCGGTCCCGACAGCCGGGTGCTGCAGTTCGCCTCGCCCAGCTTCGACGCCGCGACGTGGGAAGTCTGCATGGCCCTGCTGTCCGGTGCCACGCTGGTCCTGGCCCCGCAGGAGCGGCTGCTGCCGGGCGATGCCTTGGCCGAGACCCTGGCCCGGCACGGCGTCACGCACGCCACGCTGCCCCCGGCGGCACTGGCGGTCCTGCCCGACGACGCACTGCCCGAGGGCATGACCCTCGTCGTCGCGGGTGAGGCCACCGCTCCGGCACAGGTCGAGCGCTGGTCCACCGGGCGTCGCATGATCAACGCCTACGGTCCGACGGAGACCACCGTCTGCGCCACCATGAGCGAACCCCTCTCCGGTGCCGTCAACCCGCCCATCGGGCGGCCGATCGCCAACGCCCAGGTCTACGTCCTCGACGCCCGGCTCCGTCCGGTGCCGGTGGGTGTCCCCGGTGAGCTGTACGTCGCAGGAGCGGGCCTGGCCCGCGGCTACCGCGGCCGCCCCGACCTCACCTCCGGCCGCTTCGTCGCCAACCCCTACGGCCCTGCGGGCACTCGGATGTATCGCACGGGTGACCTCGCTCGCTGGGACCGGGACGGGCAGCTGCACTTCGTGGGCCGCGCCGACAACCAGGTCAAGGTCCGCGGCTTCCGCATCGAACTCGGCGAGATCGAGACCGTGTTGGGCGCGCACGA